>CBFHVV010000037.1:0-26794 GCA_965658965.1 Croceimicrobium sp. | reverse complement strand
GAAGCTAATATTTCCGAAGCTGCCCGACTGTGTTCCATTTTAGGTAATAAGTTGTTTCTCATTCATGTTGAAGCTCCTAATACCCACTCGCGGAGTACACTGGATGAGGCTTTGAAAAAGATGGCTAAAACTAGCAACTTGGCCAAGGTAGATTTTGAGCTTTGCTATGAGTCGGGCGATGTTAGTGGGAGTATTATTCGGGTTTGTGAAGCTAAAAATATTGATCTTCTCATTGCGGGAGCTCTAGCACGCGAAGGGTTGCTTCGTTATTATATGGGCTCGGTAGCCCGCCAACTGGTACGAAAGTCTAGCTTTAGCATTTTACTCTTAACCAACCCGAAGCTCTTTCCTAAGGCCTATTCTAATATAGTGGTAACCGGTAATAAGCACCCTAAGACTTACGATACGATTAAGAAAAGCATTGAGTTTGCTCAAGCAGTGGCTGCGCGTAAGCTCACAATTGTAGATGAGGTACAACCAGATAAGCATACTAAAAGAGCAGCGGATAATGAGGAGTTAGAGCGCTGTAATCGCTGGCGTGATATCATAGAGAAAAGAGAAGGTCATCGCTTAAATTTAACTTTATCCGAATTAGAAGAAGCAAACTTAGAACTAGATACCAAGGTTATTTTTGGAAAACCTGGCTATAGCATTGGTCACTACACACAAACCAGTAGAGCAGAGCTTTTGGTGCTCAACTCTCCAGATACTAAGCTGGGATTTATGGATCGTGTTTTTACCCACGATTTAGAGTATATCCTTTCGGAACTACCCAGCGATCTTTTAATTATTCATAGTCACGCTCAGTAGCGGATGAGTTTTCCTTCCTTTAAAAGTGCAGCAAAAAACATTCTACCAGGACTAGTAGTCTCGCTTGTGGCTTTGCCACTTGGTCTAGGATTGGCCCTAGCTTCTGGTGCTCCGCCCATGGCAGGCATTATCGCGGCCGTTATTGGTGCGGTAGTCTTGTTTTTCATGGGTGGTTCTTACGTAGTCATTTCGGGGCCAGGTAATGGCTTGGTGGTAATTACCCTTTTTGCCATTTCTTCCCTAGGTGCCGGCAACACATTTTTAGGATACCAATTAACCTTAGCCGCAATTGTTGTTTCTGGGGCCATCCTTTTACTTTTAGGTCTTTTTCGTTTCGGCGCTTTAGCAGAGTTTTTTCCTGCTTCGGCCATTAAAGGAATGTTGGCTGCAATCGGCTTAATTATCTTAAGCCGGCAAATTCACGTCCTCATAGGTGTTAATAATCCTAATGGTTTAAATGCACCAGCCCTATTAGCCGAAATAGCGCAGAGTTTCGATATTGCCATAGCCAATAAGGCAAGTTACCCAGCTGCAGGTATCGGATTACTAAGTCTGCTATTGCTTTTTATTATCCCTAATAAAGGGAAGTCGTGGATTAGTAAAATACCAGCCCCCATGTGGGTCATTAGCTTGGGCATGCTTTACAGCTATTTATCTATCTATTTTCCTGCGCTTTTTCCCGCTTTCGCAGATGAGCATCTATTAAAACTTCCGTCCGATTTAAGCAAGAGCATCGTCTTTCCCAACTTTTCAAAATGGGCAGAAGGAAGCTTTATCGGTATCGCCTTTTCCTTGGCCTTTATTGCCGCGGTTGAATCACTTTTGAGCATTAAGGCAGTCGATAAATTAGATCCCTTGCACCGACGGAGTAATGTGAATAAAGATTTACGCGCTTTAGGATTAGCCACCATTGTTTCAGGATTACTCGGCGGTTTAAACGTGGTAGCTGTAATTGCCCGCAGTTCGGTTAATGTTAATAATGGAGCAACAACAGCTTGGTCTAATTTATTCCACGGTGTTTTTCTAAGCCTTTTCTTCCTGCTTTTTAGTACCCAATTGCAAAATATTCCCCTTTCGGTCCTCGCAGCAATTTTGGTCTATACGGGCTTTAAATTAACCGCTCCTTCTCAGTTTCGGGCAATGGCTCGGATAGGGTGGGAGGAGCTTAGTCTTTTTGTAATCACTTATGTGGCAACACTTTTCACCAATCTGATAACCGGTATTTTATTGGGAATGCTCGCTACTTTAATCGTGCAAATGTTTAGCATGGGGCGCAGCACTGTCTTCTTTCGTCAGCTACTACGCCCAAACACCTTACTTTACGAAGAAAGCAGTCGTAAATACCATTTGAGTGTAAAATCTTTTGCCAACTTTTTAAACTTCTTGCGGATTAAAAACCACCTCGATACTTTATCCACCGAATCGGAGGTAATTGTAGACTTTAGTTTAACCACTTATGTAGATTATTCAGTTTTAGAGCATTTGCATCAATATAAGAGTAGCTTCAGCAATGGAGGTGGACACCTAGAAATAATTGGTCTCGACGATTTAGGACGTAGTTCTTCACATCCCATGGCCAATCGTTTTCCGCGTAAATTTTTTGAAAAGCGAGGATATACTTTAACACGTCGGCAAAAGGCCTTACGACTTTTTGCTTTAAGTCATGAGTTTATGTTCGATTACCACGAAATAGATGAATCTTTAGGTTTTCAAGATTTTGAGTATTTTAAATTCAAGCCAATCAACTTATTGCGTAATCGTTTATTGCCCCGCCACAATACAGATTGGCTGTTGGCTGATGTGCATTACCAAGAAGGCGACTTTTATGGCAATCAGAGTTTACACGCCACCATGTTAAGCATTCCGCTGGCCGAAGCAGCTCCACTGTTTGTAATAGATCGAGAAAGCTTGCTTGATAAAGTCGCTTTTTTAGCTGGCTTTAAGGACATTGTCTTCGAACTGCATCCAGATTTTTCCAATCGTTTTAAAGTGAAAGGGGAAGATGCTGCGGCAATAAAACGGTTTTTAAGTCGCGCCCTGATAGAATTTTTAGAGGAGCATAAAAGCTATCATATAGAATGTAATGGCAGCGCATTATTAATCTTTGAGAAAGAACGCAATGCAACTATCAGCGAGATAAAGCAAATGGTTAATTTTGCGATCTTATTTTCGGATCTTTTAAAAAAAGTACATGCTTAGATTAAAATTACCAACGGATCCGCGTTGGGTGAATATTGCAGAAAAGAACATTGAAGAGATTTTAACAGATCATGCTTTTTGCGAGCAAAAGGCAGCTTCTACGGCCATCTCACTTATCGTTACTTATCCCGAATACAGTGATTTAGTAGCGGAAATGTCGGCGCTGGCGCGAGAAGAAATGAGTCATTTTGAAATGGTGCATAAGCATATTTTAAAGCGTGGTTTTGTAATTGGTCGTGATCGAAAAGATGAATACGTGGCACGAGTAACAAAGTTCTTTCCCCATACTGGCGATCGCAAATTACGCTTGGTGCATCGTTTATTAATAGCTGCTCTAATTGAAGCTCGTAGTTGTGAGCGTTTTAAAGTTCTTTCAGAAAATATTGAAGATCAGGAGTTAGCGACTTTTTACGCTAAGTTGATGAAAAGTGAAGCTAATCACTATACCATGTTTTTAAAGTTTGCACGGCAATATGGCGAGCGTGAAAAGGTAGATAAGCTATGGGATGAACTCCTTAGTTTTGAAGCGGAAGTAATGCGAGATTTTGGCGACAAAGAGCTCATTCACGGATAAGTTTATACCTCTCAAATAGATACAATGAAAAAGTTAGTTCTCGATCAGGTTCATCAGGACCTAGGCGGAAAAATGGTAGATTTTGCTGGCTATAACATGCCAGTGCAATATGAAGGGCTTAATGCCGAACATTTACACGTGCGCTCTGCCGTGGGTGTTTTTGATGTGAGCCACATGGGTGAGTTTTTTGTAGAAGGTCCTCAAGCTTTAGAATTCCTACAAAAAGTTAGTTCTAATGATGTTAGTAAACTGGTGCCGGGTAAAATTCAATATACCTGCTTGCCTAACGATAAAGGGGGTATTGTAGACGATTTACTAATTTATTGTCTTGCGGAAAATTCGTATTTATTAGTGGTAAACGCTTCTAATATTGAGAAGGACTACAATTGGCTTGCTTCGCATCTACCGGAAGGTTTAAGCATAAATAACCAAAGTGATAACTGGTCTTTATTTGCCGTACAAGGGCCTAAAACGGCGGAGGCATTACAGTCTTTAACCGATTTAGATTTAGCCGGTATGAAGTATTATACCTTCAATAAAGGCACCTTTGCGGCTTGTGAAAATGTAATAGTTTCTGCTACGGGCTATACCGGGGCGGGCGGTTTTGAAATTTACGTTCCTAATGAACATGCGATTGCGGTTTGGGAAGCGATTTTTAAGGCAGGCGCGGACTTTAATATTAAACCAATCGGTTTAGGGGCACGCGATACTTTACGCTTAGAAATGGGCTTTTGCTTATATGGCAATGATATTGACGAAACAACTTCTCCTTTAGAGGCAGGACTAGGCTGGATTACCAAGTTTAGCAAAGACTTTATAAATTCGGAAGCACTAAAAGCGCAGAAGGAAGCGGGATTAAGCCGTCGTTTAACAGGCTTTATAATGGAAGATCGCGGTATTCCTCGTCACGGTTATAAGGTGCTTAACGCAGATGAAGAAGAAATTGGCCTAGTTACCAGTGGTACGCAATCGCCTAGTTTAGGACAAGCAATTGGCATGGCTTATCTCAAAAAGGATTACCTCGCAGAAGGGACCGAAATATTGATACAAGTGCGCAATAAGCAATTAAAAGCTAAAGTAGCAAAGCCACCTTTTTATAAAGGATAAGTCAGTTATAAGCTAAAAGAAAAGCGGTCCCGAATATTCGAGACCGCTTTTTTTATGCTAAATCGCTTTTAATTAGACTACTAATAGTAACGCTTGCGGCGAACTTCAGCAATATACTTACTTAAGCGAATCACTTGGCGGCTGTAACCGTATTCGTTATCGTACCAAACGTATAATACCATGTTTTTGCCATTGCTATCTACAATAGTAGCAGGTGAGTCAAAAATAGAAGGACAAGATTCGCCTACTATATCGCTAGAAACTAATTCGTTACTTATAGAGTATCTAATTTGTTCTACTAAATCTCCTTTAAGGGCAGCATTGCGTAAAGCGGCATTAACTCCTGCTAAATCGGTAGATTTTTTAACTTCTAGGTTTAAGATAGCTAAAGAACCATTTGGAACAGGAACCCGAATAGCATTAGAAGTAAGCTTTCCTTCCATAACCGGAAGGGCTTTAGCTACTGCTTTCCCAGCGCCAGTTTCGGTAATAACCATGTTTAAACCAGCAGCGCGACCTCTACGGTATTTGCTGTGCATGTTATCTACCAAGTTCTGATCGTTAGTGTAGGCATGAACAGTTTCAATATGACCGCGTTCAACACCGAAGTTATCTTCTATAACTTTTAAAACTGGTGTAATGGCGTTGGTGGTGCAGCTGGCGGCAGAGAACATATCCACTGTTTTCGGATCGTGATCAGTTTGGTTAACGCCGTGTACAATATTGGGTACTCCTTTACCTGGAGCCGTTAATAATACTTTAGAAGCACCGTTAGCTTTTAAGTGACGAGCCAATGCAACATCATCGCGGAAAGCACCAGTGTTGTCAATAATTAAAGCATCGTTAATGCCGTAAGCGGTATAGTCGATATCTTCGGGAGCATTGGCAGAGATAAACTGTACGCGACGACCGTTAATAATTAACGACATTGTTTCTGGGTCGGCGATTACCGTTCCTGGGAAAGTACCGTGTACAGAATCCACTCTTAAAAGAGAAGCGCGTTTTTCTAGACTTTCTGCCGTTTCTTTTCTGGAAACAACGGCGCGTAGGCGTAATTGCTGACCACGCCCTTCTTGCGCCATTAGCTCACGCGCTACGAGGCGACCAATTCTACCAAAACCATAAAGAACAACATCCTTAGGCGCAGTGCTGCTCATGTTTTCCGCTCCTATAAAGTCTGCTAATTTGTTGTTTAAGAAGGCGCGGTGATTTTCAAAGCTCTCCTTTTCTGTTAGCCACTCACTGGTAATACGACCAATATCCATACGGGCCGGAGCTAGTTCCATCTGCACCATTTCGTCTAGTAAAGCTAGGGTATCTTCGATAGTGATATCCTGCCCTACGATTTGACGAGCGTATTCGTGTAAGTTTAATACTTCACTAGGACGTTGGTCGATTAAGGTATTGCGGAATAATACCGTTTCAATGCCTTTGTCTAAGTGTAAATCGTTAATGTTTTTGATAAAGCGAACGGCCGCTTTTTCTTGTGCGATGCGCTGAGCTACAGTCGCTTCGTAATTTTGGTTATTAGCCATTGTTTGTTAATTGAGAGGGTTTAATAACGCGGCAAAGGTATTTATTTCTAAGCTATTAATCGTTGCTTTTTTAAACTTGTCGGCACGACGCTTTATCTTTGAAAACGATTTAAAACAGCCCCAAAGTTTAGCTTTAGTATTAGCGAAAAGGATGTTTTAACTTTGACAAAAATTATTTAATGCAACGTATCTTTTTTATCTCTCTGATTTTCTTTGTTTGGTCTTGTTCAGATCAGAATGCGCTGCAAGAAGAAAGCTACAGCGGATATGCCCAAGGAACCACTTTTCATATTTCCTATTTATTTAAAGGGGAGCCTGTGGATCGCAGCCAAGCCATTGACAGTATTTTAAACAGGGTGGATAAATCTTTAAGTACCTACGTTCCCGGTTCATTAATCTCCCAATTAAATGTAGGTAAAGTTATTACTATAGATGCGCATTTAAGAGAAATGCTCGAACAGTCTGACATCGTATTTAAAGTTAGTAAGGGTTTTTTCGATCCTACCATTGCCCCCCTTGTGCAGTTTTGGGGCTTTGGACCAACGGCCAATACCGATAAGGATACTGCAAGAGTAGATAGTATTTTAAACTTTACAGGCTTTGAGAAGCTAAACTATCAGAGCAACTCTATGCAATTACCTGCAGGAATGAGCCTGGACTTTAATGCCATTGCCCAAGGATATACAGTAGACTTAATTGCCGAATATTTGGCGAAGGAGGGTATTGATAACTATATGGTAGAAGTAGGGGGTGAGGTTCGCTGTTTGGGAACTAATTATCAAGGCAAAAAATGGCGCATAGGTGTGGATAAGCCAGTAGAAGAAATTGATCAACAAGATCGTTTCCAGTTTATTATTGCCCTTGATAGTGCCGCTTTGGCAACCTCTGGAAATTATAGAAAATTTTGGGTTGATAGCATTAGCGGCACACGCTATAGTCATACCATTAATCCTAAAACAGGTTGGCCAGCAAAAAACACTCTGTTAAGTGCTTCAGTAGTGGCAAGCAGAGCGAGCACAGCGGATGCCTATGCTACTGCATTTATGGCCATGGGTTTGGAGCGTTCAATTAACTTTATTGGCAAGAACCCAGAGCTTGAAGTATATTTAATTTACAGTGATAAAGAAGGAAATTGGCAGGTATACCAAAATCCCGGATTTAAAGAAATGCTCGTAAATTAAATTCCCGCACCAGAAATTTGCGTATTCGTCTTATCTTCTTTCTTGCATTTGTCTTCCGCGGAGGCTCCGCAGAAAGAGCAAGATTCACCTTCTTCATTTAAAAAGGGACTATTACTAGCACAGGTGCCACTAAATTCACCATCTTTCTTGGCCCAAATCTTTATGGCGATTCCAGCAAAGCCAAGTCCTAAAAGTGCTGCTGCTACTAAAAAAACTGCCATGATAATTATATAATATTAACTTCTATTTCTAAGCGAATGGCAAAGGTAGTATATATTGAATGGAGTATATTCTCTGCTAAAGTTTTTATTTCTTGACCTTTCGCTTTTCCATAATTAACAAGTACTAGGGCCTGTTTGTTGTGAACACCAGCATCTCCATCTCTAAAGCCTTTCCAACCTGCTTTTTCAATTAACCAACCTGCGGCTAGCTTCATTTGTTTTTCCCCTGCAGGGTAGGCTACTAATTCGGGATACTCAGCTTTTAGTTTTTGATAATGCTCATTACTGATTACAGGGTTTTTGAAAAAGCTGCCCGAATTACCAATATCTGCTGGGTTGGGTAATTTACTACTCCGTATGGCAATTACGGCTTTAGAAATGTTTTGAATACTCGGTTCCCATTTGCGTTCTGCTAATTCCGCGCGAATAGCACCATAGTCTATCCGTAAATTATGGTTCTTACGGCTCAGGCGAAATGCGACTTGTAAAATTACGTAGCGGCCCTTTTGCTGCGATTTAAAAAGTGAATCACGGTAAGCGAATTGACATTCCTTCGCTGAAAATTTATTCACTCTCTTTTCCTGCAAGTCAAAAGCTTCGAGCCACTCTAAATGGTCTTTGATTTCTACCCCATAAGCTCCTATATTTTGAATAGGTGCTGTTCCAACATTTCCCGGAATGAGGCTTAGGTTTTCTAAACCGCCTAAGTTATTTGCAAGGCTTTCTAATACGAAATTATGCCAGTTTTCGCCAGCATTGGCAATATACAAAGCTTCCTCTTCTGAAAGATTTTCTAAACTTATACCTTTTAGCTCCACCTTAATTACAAGTCCAGGAAAATCTTGCGTAAGCAACATATTACTGCCGCCACCTAGCCATAAGGTAGGGTGAGATTGATAAATATCTTGAGACAGCAGCCATTCTAAATCTTCTCGCTTTTTTAAGCGAAAGAAGTAACGTGCTTCCGCTGCAATGCCAAAAGTATTGTAGGCTTTAAGATTAACCCTTTCCTCAATTTTAGGCATTACTCTCATAGTGAGTTCCTGGATAAACGGCGAGGGCTTTTTCTAATAGAGCCACGCATTGTTTGAGCTTGTCTTTTTCCAATACATAGGCCATACGCACCTGGTTTAGTCCCATTCCAGCGGTAGAATAAAAGCCTTCTGCTGGAGCGACCATAATGGTTTTTCCTTCGTGCTCGAAAGCAGATAAAAGCCATTGGGCAAATCGTTCTGCACTGTCTACGGGTAATTGTACCATTGCGTAAAAGGCACCATTTGGTTTGGGACAGTAAACCCCGTCAATTTTATTAAGGCCGTCTACTAAAATGTCGCGACGTTCTTGATATTCTTTTTTTACATCAGCGTAGTAACTATCTGGCGTGTCTAAGGCAGCCTCGGCAGCAATCTGTGCCATAGTGGGCGGACTTAAACGTGCTTGTGCAAATTTTAAAACCGTGGCCATAAGGTTGCTATTGCGGGTAATCATACAGCCGATACGAGCGCCACACATGCTGTAGCGTTTGGAAACAGAATCAATAACAATCGCATTATCTTCTAGGCCCTCTAAATTTAAAATCGAAAAGTGTTTGGCCTCCCCGTATGCGAATTCGCGGTAAACTTCGTCGGCAATTAAGTAAAGGTCATGTTTGATTACCAGATCACGCAATTTCTCTAGCTCATCCATACTATACAGGTAACCAGTAGGATTACCAGGATTACAGATCATAATAGCCTTGGTAAGTGGAGTGATTTGCTCCTCAAAAAACTCAATAGGAGGTAAGGCAAAGCCATCCTCTATGCGAGCTGTAACTGGCACCACTTGCGCACCGGCATTAATACCAAAGCCATTGTAATTAGCATAGAAGGGTTCAGGAATAATAATTTCATCTCCTGGATCGGTGATGGCACTTAGGGTAAATAATATCGCCTCCGAACCTCCGGTGGTAACAATCAGATCGTTTTCGGTAATATCAATTTGATGCTTAGAATAATAGTGTGCCAAAGCCTGACGATAGCTTGCAAAACCTTCCGAAGGGCTGTATTCTAGGATGTCAAGGTCCGCCTCCTTAACGGCACGAATCGCATGAGCGGGGGTGAGTATATCTGGCTGACCAATATTCAAATGAAAAACTTCCTTTCCTTGAAACTTAGCAGCCTCAGCAAAAGGGGCTAATTTACGGATAGGAGATTCGGGCATGGTTTGCCCTTTGAGAGATATTGCTGGCATATTCTAAAGCTTTCAAAAATTAGAAAGCAAAGGTAGCAGAAGCGCGCAATTGAGCGAGATTTTTTTCAAGAGTCTTCCCATACTTTCGTGAGAGGTGATCTATCTATTATCTCTTTCTAAGGCAGGCCTTTCTTAAAGCTTAGGCTGGCATGTATTTTAATTAGAAACGGCCTTTGGTAATTAGGTCTTTTACTACTTGAAACTAATAAATCTCGGTATTGCCTGTTTGGTAAAAGATTTATTTACCAGATTAAAGTTCTTTAAAAGTGAGCCTATCTTTCTGGCTACCTTTTCCTGACTTTTTATTCTATTTTGATGAGTTCACTTACTACCACCAGATCAAATAAATTGGAACTTGTTTTTTGGCGGTAGGAATTTTCTTTGGTTTCTATAATTTCTATAGTTAAAACCATTCCTTCGGGTAATTCAAGATTCCGTGGATTTGCTAAAATGCTATCTAAATCCAGTGTGTAGGTGCATTCGTCAAGCCACTCTACTTTAAAGGCCAACTCTAATTTCGATTTTTCGCCATACTCAGTTTGCCGAGAGCCCTGGCGATTAATAATGGAATTACCGGTTTCAGGGTCTACTATTTTAAATTTACCATTTTTAAATTTTTCGCATTCATTCGCCTGTCCAAAAACAGTAGCTGACAAACACATCAATAGAAATAAGAATATCTTATGCTTACTATTTTTGATATAATGCTCAGCGCTTGGTGATTTGTAGATTTCGGTGTTTTTCAATTTTCGGGTACTTTAAATATTCTTGGTGAGCCGTTTTAGGAAATTAAGTCTTCAGCCACTGATTAGCCTAATCAAAATCGGTTCTTACTTAAATCGATTACTTAAGAGCTAAGCAAAGGCAATGATATTCATTAAGCAAAACCAATGCGCAAAAAAAAAGCGATTATCTTTCTAGACAATCGCTTTTTTTTATAATTGGATAATTTTACTTAGCCATCAATGAGCTAGGCTCTTTTTCGGGAGTGGTTTTCACCTGAACTGGTTTTTTCACCTGGCCTTTTATACGCAACACTTTTACGGGCGTTGAGGCATTAGAATTTACCGTTACACTTTTGTTAATTGGGCCTACACGTTGGGTGTCGTATTTAACTTTAATTACACCAGAAGCTCCAGGAGCAATTGGTTCTTTTGGCCAATTAGGAACGGTGCAACCGCAAGATCCTTTAGCATTTGTAATAATTAAAGGCTCTTTCCCTTCATTGGTGAATTTAAATTCTCTTTGCCCGTCTGCACCTTTCTCAATCTTTCCATAGTCTACTACTTCAGTTTCGAAGGTGATGGTCGGAGCATTAGGATTTTCGGCTTTTTTTTCTTGTGCCATGGCACCAAATCCAAAAATGGCCACTGCCAAGATAGTGATCACTTGTTTCATAGTTGTTCTTTAATTAGAGATTCAAATTTAGTGTATTATTTGTGTTTCACACGACTAATTAGCTAACGAAAATTATACCAAAGAGAAGTTTCCCCAGGCAAGAATAGTACTTAAGCTCCCAATTGTCTCTTTTTCTTTTTCAGAACAGGAAAGTTTAAGCTTGTTCTTTTCAAAATCCTCCGAACAAATTCCTTGGTACACTTTCGCTCATAGCCTTTATGCATACAAGGAAAAGCTAATTTAAAATAGGGCTGAGGTTGTAGACTAAATATTAACTTTGCGCTCCTTTAAAAAATGCCTTTAAATTATTTCCATGAGCATATCACCCAAGTTTGATCACCTTAAAGCCGAAGATAAATGGTATCAGTATTGGCTAGATCAAAAGTATTTTCAATCGAAACCCGATGATCGTGAGGCTTATACCATCGTTATGCCACCACCTAATGTTACTGGGGTTTTACATATGGGGCATATGCTCAACAATACTTTACAGGATGTAATTATTCGTCGTGCCCGCATGCGTGGTTATAATGCTTGCTGGGTTCCGGGTACCGATCATGCTTCCATTGCGACTGAAGCCAAGGTGGTAAACAAATTAAAGGAAGAAGGTATTGATAAGTTCGAGATAGGCCGCGAGGCCTTTTTAGAGCATGCTTGGGAATGGACCCACAAGCACGGCGGTATTATTCAGGAACAACTGAAAAAACTAGGCTGTTCTTTCGATTGGGATCGGGAAGCCTTTACCATGGACGAAAAGCGTAGTGAGTCTGTTTTAAAGACTTTTGTAGACTTGTTTGAAAAAGGGCTTATCTACCGCGGATATCGCATGGTTAATTGGGATCCTAGTGCTAAAACCACCCTTTCCGACGATGAGGTAATTCACAAGGAAGTAAACAGCAAACTTTACCACATAAATTACCCATTAAGGGATGGCAGCGGAACTTTAACGGTGGCTACTACTCGTCCCGAAACCATTTTAGGCGATGTGGCGATTTGTGTAAATCCTACCGATGAACGCTATCTACATTTAGTGGGGAAAACTGTAACCGTACCCATCTCCAATAGGGAAATACCCATTATTGCCGACGAGTATGTAGACCTAGAGTTTGGTACAGGATGTTTGAAAATAACTCCAGCACACGATGTAAATGATTATGCAATAGGGCAGAAGCACGACCTAGAAATTATTGATGTGCTTGATGATGAAGGTAAATTAAATCAGCATGGTTTGCATTATCAAGGTGAGGATCGCTTTGTGGTTCGTAAAGCCATTGCCAAAGAATTAGATGAGAAAGGTTTTCTAGCGAAAGCGGAAGACTACACCAATAAAGTAGGTACCAGCGAAAGGACGGGAGCCGTGATAGAGCCCAAACTTTCTGATCAATGGTATTTAAAAATGAAAGACTTGGCCCAACCAGCTTTAAAGGCAGTAATGGCCGATGATGCAGCGGTAAAGCTTATTCCCGAAAAGTTTAAAAATACCTACCGCCATTGGATGGAAAACGTAATCGATTGGAATATTTCAAGGCAGCTTTGGTGGGGGCATCAAATTCCGGCTTGGTATATTAAAGGCGATAAAACGAATATTGTAGTCGCTCTCACGGCAGATGAGGCCTTGACAAAAGCGCAGGCTCAAGATGCGAGCTTGACTGCCAATGATTTACAGCAAGAACAAGATGTACTGGATACTTGGTTTTCATCTTGGCTATGGCCTTTATCGGTTTTTAACGGAGTGTTGGAACCTGAAAACGAGGAGATCAATTATTATTATCCTACCCGAGATTTAGTTACCGCTCCTGAGATTCTATTCTTTTGGGTCGCCCGAATGATAATGATTGGCTACGAAAATCAAGGGGAGAAACCTTTTAGTAATGTTTACCTTACTGGCATAGTGCGAGATAAGCAAGGCCGTAAAATGTCAAAGTCACTAGGTAATTCTCCCGATCCTATTGGCTTAATGCAGCAGTATTCTACCGACGGCGTGCGTGTGGGAATGTTACTTACCTCGCCAGCAGGGAACGACTTACCCTTTGACGAAGAATTATGCGAACAAGGCCGCAATTTTGCCAATAAAATTTGGAATGCCCAAAAGTTGGTTAAAATGTGGGAAATCAGCGATGAGGCCCCAGATGCAGCTTCTATTTCTGCCATGCGTTGGTTTGCTGAAAAGAAGTTGGAGACCTTAGAAAAGCTAGAAAAAAGCTTTGATTCGTACCGAATTTCGGAAGCTCTAATGATTAGCTATAAATGGGTTTGGGACGATTTCTGTAATTGGTATTTAGAGGCGATAAAACCAGCCTACGGAGCGCCTATCTCGCGTGCTGTTTACAATCAGACCATTACTTTCTTCGAAGAATTGCTTGCCATCTTACATCCTTTTATGCCTTTTATTACCGAAGAAATTTGGCATAATTTGGGCGATCGTAATAAAGGCGAAAGCGTGAGTTTGACCCCATGGCCTGCCACTCAAAAGGTAGATGAGTCTTATTTAAAAGATTTTGACCAAATGTTAGCAGCGGTTAACGGGCTTCGTAACTTAAGAGCAGAGAAAAATATTGCCAAAAAAGAGCTCCTAGACTTATATATTCCATCTGCGGAAGCGGTTAGTGAAGACTTAAAACCACTTTTAATGAAGTTGGCAAATTTGGCCAAAGTAGAATTGAAAGAAGTTCAGGAGGAGGTAGGCTTTAGTTTTTTAGCTGGTAAATTTGAGTTCTTTGTGCCAGCGGGTGATCAAATTGATTTAGAGGCAGAAAAAGAACGCATCGCCAAAGAGCTGAAATACCTACAAGGCTTTTTGATTTCTGTACAGAAGAAACTTTCTAATGAACGTTTTGTAAGCAGTGCCCCCGAGGCCGTAGTTAATAAAGAGCGAGAAAAACAGGCTGATGCTGAGGCAAAGATTAAGGCATTAGAAGAAAGTTTAGCTAAAATGAGCGGAAGCTAAAACTTTTTGAGGGCGAGCTCCGTGCATATGAGCCATCAGCAGATTTTGCAATGTTTAGCGCATTAATTAATAAATTGAAGCATGGTCTGTATCTCTTGTGAAAAGGAACATAATTATAAGTTTTGTCCCAATTGTGGTGAGAGGGCGAAGACGAAAAAAATTAGCTTGAGCTCTACTTTGGAAGATACATTTGCCACTCTTTCCTCCATGGATCGTGGTTTTTTGTACAATTTAAAAGCTTTAGTTCTCCAGCCTCAGAAAATTACAAAGGATTATATTCTTGGAAAGAGAAAGGGGATTTTCAATCCCATCTCTTTTTTGATATTTTCGGTGAGCCTTTATTTATTAGTAGTTACCTGGCTTAAGGTGCCTAGCGAAAACCTAGCGACTAGTAGAGAGGCGGCTTCAAAACTACGCGCTTTAGCTTATGAAGTAGGTTACTTTTTAAGAGCCTATTTAAAGTACTTTTGGGTTCTATCTATCCTCCCTCTGGGATTCTCGCTGCGTTTGATTTTCAGAGAGTATAATTTTTTCGAGAACCTTGCTATTAGTTCTTTTATTATCGGGCAAGCTACTTTGGTAGCCATGCTTAGTCATCTCGTTTTTCGGTGGCCTCTTATTTTTGATCCGGTATTATACTTAAGCATCTTAGTGCTGATTTACCGCATTTTTAAAAATAAGGATGAAAGAATAGAAGCCTTCTTCTTATCCATTACGGCGCTTTTACTTTTTCTAATCCTATTGATTCTCGCGGTGCTGATAGTGGCTTTTGCTAAGGCTTAGCTTGCTCTGTGGAGCAGTTTAAATATACTATTCTTGCAGTTGAATCTTGGCTTACTCTTACTGAATGAGAATCTTCTCAGTGAGAATTTGATTTTCAAATTCAATCTTTAAAGAGTAAAATCCGGCGCTGAACTGAGAACAGTCAACTTGCATAGATTGGCAATCCGAGAATTCCTCCTTTAATACTAATTGGCCATTGCTATCATAAAAATACAAGTCTACAGATGAAACAGCACTTAGTAGCTCAATATGCAAAGTATGTTGTGCTGGCTGTGGATACACATCTACCGAAGTGAAAGAAAGTTCCTTTAAACCGACACCACTGCCTGAGTTTCCAGCAATACAAAAAGAGGTATCGCTGCAATTCCCTTCGGTAATAATTACTGCGAAAGTGCCGGTATAGCTTGGCTGAAAATAGGATTGAGTTGCCCCAGAGAAATGTTGACCCGTAGCACAGTCATACCATTGATAAGTGGCAGTTGGACTTTGGTTTATGGCATACATACTGTCTTTTCTATTGGCATTTACCAAAATATTTATCGGAGCAGCTACTGCTAGATCGAGATATACCGTGGAATCGCATCCATTTAAAGCTTGAAAAACTTCGTTGTAAAAACCAGCGCTACCTAAACTTTGGCTGCCAAATTGATAAATCTGACCGTTACAGATGGTATCCGCAATTGTATCTTGAAAAGTACTGCCTACTAAACTTCTGCCCGCTACAAAATTGGAGCTAACCCCCGAAAGACTAAAGTTTTGTAAAGTTCCATTGTTTAAGCCTGTTTCATCGGTTAAACGACTAATTGTATTTGTAGCTCCTGCAATCCCCTGATTCATACGGTAATTTGCAACTAGACCAAGGTCATTTCCACAAAGATCTTCATTCATTTTAGCTAGAATCTCCGCTTTACTGCGCGCGACATTCCAAATGCGTACTTCTTCTATAATGCCTGGGAAATTCCGGGCACCACTGCCATTGTCGCCTAAATAGAGTAGGGAAGTGGAGTTGCTGATGCTAATAGTAGCAGCTAAAGAATCGATAACATTACCATTTACGTAGAGGCGCAGATAGCTACCATCGTAGGTTCCTGCCACATGTTGCCAAGTATTTAGAGTAAGTTCATTTGTATTGGAGATTAATTCTGACCAAGAACCGCTGCCTAAAGTAAGATTTAGACTACCATTATTACCAGCACGAAGCATGTAACCATTATCATTTCCGAAACCATTTTGCTCTTTAGCAATAATGTTTCCTTGCCAAATTAAGGGTTTCCAAGCAGTAGGGTAAATCCACGCTTCCAAAGTAATTTGATTACCGCTTATTTGTACACTGCTGTTATTTCCACAATCAACATAATCGTTAGTACCGTCAAATGATAATGCATTCTGTACACCTTGTGCTTGCCCATTTAGCTGGCACAAAGCGAGAAGGAAAAAACCTAAAATTCTGATTTTCATAGCCTAAATGTTGAGGCTAAGTTAAAATTATTTTTGGGCCCTAGAATTTTTGCCGGTCAATTTCGTGGCGCATTTAAATCAAGCATCTCAATTAATAGCTACGAATACCTCAGTCGCCGAAAATAAGCTTGAATAGCCACTGCATTAAATTACTTTAGCGCAGGTATTTTTATATTTTAAAGCCATGCTTTAAAACAATCATTACCGCAGATTCTACCGCTTTCTCTTTTTCCCGCTCGGCGAGTGATGAGATAAAATGTTTATTGGCATGCAAGGAACTCAAATCTTGATTCAAGATTTAGCACTACTTTACTGCACTACAATAATTGAATTTATACTATTTATAATAGTGGTATAAGTTTAATGTCTGCCCTTCATTACAACTTAGCGCTCTATTAAAATAGACCAAAAAAAAGGTCCGCATTTTAGCGGACCTTCAATCAAAGAGCAATTTTTAAAAGCCGAAAGCGTAGTACTTTTCGCGACCATTGGGCAATACTCCGAAAATTATTATCGGACGATCTTTGGGTAAGTTCAAGCCGGCCTCGTTAATGTCCTCTATCGTTTTAATGGCTTTTTGGTTTATCTGCGTTATTATAAAGCCACTTGGGATTTCTTGCTCTGCTAAAATTCCCGTGTTTACTTCCATAATTTTGACCCCATATTTTAAACGGTAGTCACTCTTCTCAGTGTTATTTATCTCGCGAAAGCGGCCTCCTAAAAGGGTGGAAAATTCCAAATCTTCTTTTTTAATACGCTTGGTGGTGCCATTTACATTTCGCAAGGTTACCTCGAAAATTTCTTCTACATTATCGCGCAGCACTTTTAAAGTGATTTTCTCTCCTGGTCTTTTACTGCCGATAATTTCTTGCAGCTCACTACTTTTGCTAATGTCGCGCGAGTTTACTGCGACAATAATGTCACCTTTTTCTAGACCAGCTTCTTGAGCTGCTCCATTTTCACTAAGTCCACCAATATATACACCTGCACTAACCTTAATATCTAACTCGTCAGCTAAACGAGGATTTAAATCGGAGATGCTAACGCCGATAAATGCTCTCTGTACGGTACCATACTCTTTTAAATCGCGCACTACTTTAGATGCTAAATTACTAGGTACCGCAAAAGAGTAACCTTCAAAAGAGCCTGTGTGGGTGCTGATGGCGCTGTTAATTCCCACTAACTCTCCGCGGGTATTTACAAGAGCCCCACCGCTGTTACCAGGATTTACTGCAGCATCGGTTTGAATAAAAGACTCAATTGCGGCACGCTCATTAATAATTCCAATATTGCGGGCTTTCGCACTTACGATTCCCGCCGTAACGGTGGAAGTCAAGTTAAAAGGATTACCAACTGCTAATACCCATTCGCCCACTTTAATATTGTCGCTATTGCTAAAACTTAAAAAGGGTAAATCGCTCACTTCATCTACTATTTTTAAAAGTGCGATATCGGTTGTAGGGTCGGTACCGATAACCTCTGCCTTATAATCTTCGCCCGAATTAAGGCTAACTAAAATTTCTTCTGCTCGATCTACCACATGATTATTAGTCACAATAAAGCCATCACTACTAATTATCACTCCCGATCCCGTGCCCAATTGCATCTTACCATTTTGCCCACCTTGGGGATTACCAAAAAAGAAATCTAATGGACTTTGTGCCTGTACCGCTCGCACTGCCGTTTTAACGTGTACCACAGAATTAATACTTTTTTCAGCTGCCATTACAAAATCCACTGCCGGACTAGGGCTACTGTAATTGGTTTGACGCGCCTTGTTGGGAGCTGCGGTTTCTATGTAAGTGCGCACTTCGGGCTGTTCAAAAAACATCTCATAAGTGCCGATACTAATCAATCCGCCTAAAGCAGAAACTAAAATGATTTTTACAATACTCTTCATATCCTCGGTTCTTGTTTAATTTGCAACAAATATTTTTCAATAACTGTTCCAGCTAGCCAACTATTGTTAGCTTATATTTAGCTTTAACGACAATTTAACAGCCTTTTGAAAGCAATACATTTTTATAAGTACCAAGGTACAGGTAATGACTTTATAATGATTGACGGTCGCTCTGAAATTCCGTCATTAAGTCAAAGTGACATAGCAAAACTTTGTCACCGACGCTACGGAGTTGGTGCAGATGGTCTGATTATTCTAGCACCACATCCTCAATTAGATTTTCGGATGATTTATTTTAATAGCGACGGTCGTGAAAGCACAATGTGTGGAAACGGAGGGCGCTGTATTGCTCGCTTCGCGGCAGATTTGCAGCTAATTAAAACCACCGTGAAGTTTATAGCTATCGATGGCGAGCATAAGGCGCGCTTAGTGGGCGATGAGGTTAGTTTGCAAATGATTGATGTAGATAAGCTTGAGCCGCATGGGAAAGATTTTTTCACGGATACTGGTTCGCCACATCATATTGCTTTCGCAGATGAAATAGAAACAATGGACTTACTAAGCCAAGCAAAGGCGATACGCTATAATGATCATTATCGCGAGGAAGGGGTAAATGTCAACTTTGTAAAAGTGATGGATAATGCTTTAAGCATGCGCACTTACGAGAGAGGAGTAGAAGACGAAACGTATAGCTGTGGTACAGGCGTTACCGCTGCGGCAATAGTGGCTCATGCTGCTGGTAAGATAAGTGCTAAGTCGGTAAAAGTTCGCACCAAAGGTGGGGATTTAAAATTGAGCTTTAGCCAGAACGGGGAAGGGAAGTATCGTGATATTTGGTTGCAAGGACCGGCAACTTTTGTTTTTAAAGGAGAATTATCTTGCTAAGCTTACAAGGTAAACATATCAATTTACGAGCGCTAGAGCCCGAAGATTTAGCGGTTTTAGCACTCTGGGAGAACGATACATCTAATTGGGGCTACTCGCAACAGCAGCTTCCTTTTTCTCGACATTTGCTAAAAGCCTATCTGGCTAATGCCCAACAAGATATTTATGAAGCCAAGCAATTACGCTTGGTAATTGAGCATCAGGCACAGGCGATAGGTTTAATTGACTTATATGACTTTGATTTTAACAACCGCCGTGCAGGTATCGGTATTTTAATCGGTTCAGAAAAAAATAGAAAGAAAGGATTTGCTCGGGAGGCCTTGCAAATACTGCTGATGTTCGCACAAAAATCTTTTGACTTGAAACAGGTCTATGCAAGCATTGGTGCCGATAATACCGCAAGTCTCAAACTTTTTAGTGCCCTAGGGTTTAAAAAGTGCGGAGTGAGAGAACAATGGTTTCGACAAGGTGCTAATTGGGAAGACGAACATTTGTTCCAATTCATTTTTTAAGCATGCGAAAAAGTCTTTTTATCACGCTTATAAGCCTTCTTATTTTTTCATTGTCGCAATGTCAAAACGAAGAAGAAGTTGAGAAGGATACCATTCTTGCGCAAGTAAATGCTACTGGGTGGCTTAATCACGCCGATTCGGTTGGTTATATAGGAATGGACATTTGCCAATCTTGCCACGCCGATGTGCACAAAACTTTTATCAAAACTGGAATGGGGCAGTCCTTTGCTGCTGCGACGAAAGAAAAAAGCATAGCAAAGATTAATGGAGATTCAATTTTATATGATTCCTATAAAGACTTTTATTACCGCCCTTTTTGGGAAAAGGATAGCCTCTATTTGCAGGAATATCGCTTAAACGGGAGAGATACCGTTCATAATTTGGTTCAGAAAATTGATTACGTAATTGGCAGTGGTCAGCATACCAATTCACATTTGTATGCTCATCAAGCTTATCTTTTTCAAAGTCCCTTTACCTGGTATGCCCAAAAGGAAAGACTAGATTTCCCCCCTGGTTTTGAAAATGGGAGTAATACCCGTTTCGATCGCCCGATAGGTTTAGAGTGCATGTCTTGCCATAATGCAATGCCCATTGACTTTGTTAAGGGAAGTACGAATAAGTTCGCAAAAATCGATCAGGGAATAAACTGCGAACGCTGCCATGGTCCAGGAGAGGCACACTATAAAAAGATAATGGCTGGTAATATTACCGATACTGCGGTAGAGGCGGATCGTAGCATCGTAAACCCTAAGCGACTTTCTGCTCAACTTCAATTTGAAATTTGCCAACGTTGTCACTTGCAAGGCAACGCAGTGTTACAAAAGGATAAGAGCTTTTTTGATTTTAAACCTGGGATGAAGCTAGAGGAAGTTGCAGCCGTATTTTTACCACGCTATGAAGGCGGAGAGGATGACTTTATAATGGCTTCTCATGCAGATCGTTTTAAATTGAGTAAGTGCTTTATTAATAATGAAAAGACCTTTACCTGTACTTCTTGCCACAACCCACATTTTTCGGTGAAGGAGACTAACCTTCAAAATTTTAATAGCACTTGTCAGTCTTGCCATGCTGGGGAGCCAAATTTTGCCTGCACCGCAGATGGTGAAGACTTAATGGCCAAGGATTACAACTGCGTGACTTGCCACATGCCTGCTTCAAGTAGTATCGATATTCCTCACGTCACGGTGCACGATCATTACATTCGTAAGCCTAAAGATTTATACCAAAAATTAGAAGCCGCTAGTAAAAAGCCAGCGGGAAAGTTTATTGGATTAGAAGCGGTTAATGTAAAAAAACCAGACAATCGCACTAAGGCCCTAGCTTATCTGCAGCAATACGAGCGATTTACGCCACAAAATTACTATTTAGACAGTGCAGAGTATTTTATTAGTCTCACCGAAAGCGCCTTACCGGATAAGGCCTTTTTATGGTCCTACTATTACTTCCTAAAAAAGGATCTTGCTGGGCTCATTACTTTCGTAGAAGGGCAGGGGAGGCAAAAGGTGCTAGAAAACTTAAGCAAAGAAAGTTACGCCAATAAAGATGCTTGGACAGCCTATCGGATTGGTGAAGCTTATGATGCTGCAAAAAATTGGATACAGGCAGAAATCTTTTATCAAAGGGCGGTTGATCTAGCTAAAGATGAATTGGATTTTCACAATAAATTAGCTTTATGCTGGCTAAAACAGGGAAAAGTTGGTCGAGCCGAGAAGGGCTTTTTAAACCTATTATCTAAATACAACCGCCACCGAGAAGCACTTAATAATTTAGGCTATTTGTATTTGCGTCAAGGGAATTTAGAGCAAGCAGAGTTTTACTTAGAAAAGGTTTTAAAATTCTACCCGGATTATGAATTAGCTTGGTTAAACCGTGCTAATTTTGCTATGCAGAGGGAAAATGTGACTCTATTAAGAAGATCCCTAGAAGAGGTAATAAGAATCAATCCGGGAAACCGGCAAGCAAAGGAATTGCTAAATACCCAGTTTAATTGAAGAAGCCATTTTTAATTATTAGCGCTATTTTACTGATTGTGGCGGCCACTTTTGGCTACACGTACTATCAACGTATTTTTTCAAAAAACATACATTTAAATCAAGATTCGGTTATTATCCATATCCCCAGTGGTAGTAATGCTTTGGTCTTAATGGACAGCCTAGCTCCTTACCTAAAAGATACTGCAGCTTTTACTTGGGTAGCCAAGCGTAAATCTTACTGGAGCAAGATAAAATCAGGAAGGTATCGCTTAAAGAATAATTGGAGTAATAATGAGCTTGTAAACCACCTAAGATCAGGCCGGCAGGAACCGATTGCATTAATTTTGAATAATATTAAGTTTAAAGCTGATCTAGCGGAATTTTTTGGTGAACACCTTGAAGCTCCTGCGGATTCATTTTTTGCTTTGTTTAATTCGGAGCGTAGACTAGCAGCTTATGGGCTGAAGCCCAAAACAGTTTTAAGCGTTATCCGCCCTAATACCTATCAGTTTTATTGGAACACATCTGCGCAAGCCACATTAAAGCGGATGATAAAGGAGAACGAAAAGTTTTGGTCTCCACGATTGAAGAGTTTGGAAAGATCTGGATTAACTAAGTTAGAAGCCATAACCTTAGCGAGTATTGTAGAATCGGAAACGGCAAAAAGAGATGAAATGCCCCGGGTGGCAGGACTGTACTTAAATCGCTTGGAACAAGGGATAAAGTTGCAAAGTGACCCCACCGTAATTTATGCTATTCAGCAAGAATACCCCGATACGATTATTAAGCGCGTACTTTTTAGTGATTTGGAGTATGATTCGCCCTATAATACTTATCGCAATAAAGGTCTGCCTCCTGGACCAATTCGCATACCCAATGCAAGTGCTGTGGATGCGGTATTAAAAGCCGAGGAACACCGTTACATATTCATGTGTGCTAATCCAGAAAATCCTGGTTATCATTCTTTTGCGACAAATTTACGCGCGCACAATATTAACCGACGAAAATACATTCGTTGGATACGAAGGCAATAAGCAACATAGAGTGGATATGGTTCCAGAAGCCAGAATATAGCCATGAATAAGGGCTGCACACAAGCCTAAACTGAAAGCAGCTATTCTCAAATTATCACTTATCTCATGCGTGCACAATTTTAATGCTTCCACACTTTTTACGAGCTTTTCTATATTTTCCCTGAGTAGGTTTTAGTGAATTTCTCCCTTTTAAGAAGGCTATTAAGTGTCCTTAAGACATTTAATGGCGATTTTTTATCCAATTTTTATGGAGGAAAATTTACGTATACAAACAACTGTGTTACAATATTTTAGAATTTTTCAGATAAGCTTGGTCTGCTTATTTTTAGATCCACATTGCAGGTCTTGTTTAAGTGTTTGGTGAAATTGTTAAACAAAACAAAAACTTTCATCGTTAATTGCATCTCACTAACTAACAATTATAACTATGAATTTTTTAGAAGTTTTAACAATCCCGAAGGATGACGCAGTGGCCTTCACTTTTTTTACTGGTTACATGGCAATGCTTGCCGCTTCCATTTTCTTTTTCTTTGAAAGAGGGCAAGTAGAAGGTAAATGGAAACTTTCCTTATTAGTGTCTGGTCTAATAACTTTCATCGCAGCCTTTCACTATTATTACATGCGTGACTATTATTTAGCCACAGGGGAAAACCCAACTTCATTACGTTACATTGATTGGACCCTAACCGTGCCGTTAATGTGTGTTGAATTTTACTTGTTAACCAAAGCAGCAGGCGCAAAAATGGGGCTATTGTGGAAATTAATCTTCGCTTCAGTATTGATGCTTGTGGCAGGATACATTGGTGAGGCCTTTGTTCCTTTAAATGCCGATGGTAGTCCTGCAGATGGGGCTACGGGACACTCAGTAATGTGGGGAGTAATTTCTACTGTGGGTTACATTTACATTTTATACACCGCATGGTTTGGCGAAGTTGCTCAATTGGCTGATGCTAGTAATGACGCGGTAGTGAAGAAAGGTGTGCGTACCCTAGCTTGGTTCGTATTAGTAGGTTGGGCAATTTATCCAATTGGTTACATGTGTATGCCTGGTGGATGGTTAAATGAAGCTTTCGGTTGGTCATCCTCTAATGTTGACTTATTCTACAACATCGCAGACGCAATCAACAAAATTGGTTTTGGATTGGTAGTGTATAATATCGCTGTTAATTCTGGATCTAAGAAAACAGCCAAAGCTTAATTAGAAAAAAGCAATGCCCCGTCCCTTGGAGACGGGGCTTTTTTTTACCATGACCAAAGCCATCTTTGTATTTATCGTTTGCCTTCTTCTAGGAACACCATTGGTGTTTTGGGCGGGAACAATCCCAGTTTCTGATCAATTGATGCTTTGCTTACCAATTCTATTGCTTTTAGGTATTCCACACGGTGCCATTGATAATATCCTATACCAGCGCACTCGTCAAATAAGCAGCTTCAAATTTATTGGGGTATATCTAGTTTTCGTTGGATTAAATATTGCTTTTTGGTTTTTCTTGCCAAGCTTAGCCTATTTATCCTTTCTACTTTTATCGGCTTACCATTTCGGACAATCCCAATTTTCGCACTATTTTTCGCAGCAAAATTTCGCTGCAAAGGCACTTTATTGTTTTTGGGGAATTGCTCTTCTTTCGGCCTACGTATTATTTAATCTCTCGGAAATACATCTGGTAATGGCCACTTATACCGAATTCGGACCGTTTGCGCCATTGCATATTAAAGGACCGATGTTATTAATTACAGGGCTTTCCTTTTTACTATTCTTAGGGCACTTAGCCTATTTCCGTTTTAGCAAGCAATTATCGCTAGAAGTGGTAATGATGGAGCTCCTTGTTTTTGGTTTAATGCTACTGGGTTTCTACTTAATGCCTTTGGTAATAGGCTTTACGCTGTATTTTGTAGTATTACACTCCTTTAAAGTTTTAAGGGAAGAATATCAGTTTTTATTGACGCAAGGAATAGCGAAATCTTTCTGGGGTTTTATAAAAATGGTGGCACCTTTTTCACTATTTTCCATTCTAGGAATTGGTTTTCTATACGCTTTAATAGAAATGCAACTTTTGGAAGTCTCTTTCGGTTACGGCTTAATGGTAATTATTTCATCCATAACCCTCCCTCATGTTTTTGTGATGGATGATTTTTACCAAGTACTCTTTCGCAAAGCGAGAAAAGAGTCTCTGTCCTAGTCACCTTTTTCGGAAGTAGCAAAATTTGAGGCAACATCTGCTGCTATTAACCTTTAGTTACACAGCCTAAATTGCAATTCTAAAAAGCAAATAATTGACTCGGATCTCTAAAAGCCTTGAACTCTAAAGCATTGCCGCTAGGATCTAAAAAGAACATAGTCGCTTGTTCGCCCGTTTCTCCGGCAAAACGGATATAGGGCTCAATTACAAATTCAATCTGTTTTTCTTTGCATAAATCACGGAAGTCATGCCATGCTTGCCAAGGCAAAACTACCCCAAAATGCGGCACTGGCACGCTTTTGCCATCTACTGGGTTTATCACACTTTCTGCGGCGCTTTCGCTGAGATGCAGCACTAATTGATGTTCAAAGAAATTTAAATCTACCCAATGATCGGAGCTTCTTCCTTCTTCAAAGCCTAGGGTATCGCGGTAAAATTCGCGGGTTTCTTTTAGTTCTTTAACGGGTATGGCAAGGTGGAAAGGGGATAGTGTTGTCATTTAAATATTTTGGTCAAAGTACAACAAAAGGAGTAGAGCTAAGAAGGGCTCTTAAATAGAAAGGCTCCGTTTTATGACGGAGCCTCTAATAGGAAATACGGCCTTATCGGTTTATTAGAAATACTTTATGCTCATTACCTATTTTCAACAAATACGAACCATAAGGCAGGTTTTGTAAGGCAATTCTCCTGCTATCTCCGAGCTCACCCGCCTGTAAAAGCCTCCCTTGTAAATCGGTTATTTGGTAAGACAAGGAAAGATCGCGGACTCCATCTACCATAAGGTAAGATTGTGCTGGATTCGGATAAACACTCCAAGCTTTTGTTTTAGCATCATCTAGACCTACAAAATTGTCAAACACCATTCCTATCCCAAAAGGACGCGAGTCGGAAAGGAGTGGCCCGCTACCTTTACCCTTTTCAAAACTGAGGAAATCCATCGGTCTACTAACTCTAATTTCTTGGGGAAAGTTAATATCTCGGTAAGCTCCCACTCTCAGGTCTTCTGTAAGCTGGATCTCTAAATAGTAGCTTGTTTGTGCAGCTAAGGCAAATTCTATTGGGATTTGCTGAAAGCTACTAGTGGGGCTAGGACTAATAATTAAGCTGTCTTCCAATATGACCCCGTTTGAATCGCCAAAACTGTATTTTAAGCTTCGAGCTTGGGTGCTTCTATTTTCCACTTGTAAGAGATTGATTTCTTTAAGGTAAATAGAGGAAATAGGATCCGCAAAACTCAACCTAAATAGGCTATCGCCGCCCCACAATAGAGTTGTATACTGATACAGACTATCACGATGATCAAAATTTGCGGCTAAAAACCTATCCTCAAGCCAGATGCTATCGGTGGGAGTAGAACAGTAGTCATCTTGATAATACCAAGAACGGTAAAGTCCTGAGCCAAGAATAGGTAAACTATCATAGTTCGCATAGTCGACGGTTAGATTATTAACATACCAAGAACGATTATCTTTAATGCTATCTGGTAATCGGATCCAATCGTCTTTTACGCTAAGCGGCGGAAAAGTATCTGGCCACACCAGTTTTTTAATAAAAACAGAATCTAAGGCATTGCCATCACTAAAGCGGCGGATATAAATATAACCCGTAGCTAAGGTATCAAAGTAAGGCCATGGATAAAAGGCCGAGTCTCTACCACCAAAAATATAACCGGGCGACCAATAGAAAGATGTTGTGTCATCCTGCCAAGGCACAAATAAGTTAATTGAACTAAAGTCATTATTGCAAAAAGACAGGGAATCTTCTAAATGGGTGCCGTAACTAGAGAAAATTTGCAAGGGCATTTTCATTTGTACAACTAACTCTAAGGTCTTCTCTTTAATATTACTGCAAGTACCCTGACCTAAATT
>CBFHVV010000036.1:0-27770 GCA_965658965.1 Croceimicrobium sp. | reverse complement strand
CCACAGCTGCTAAATTTGGTTTAGTGCTTATGCGTAAAAGTGATTTACCTTCCAAAATATGTGCTTATTGTAAGCGGCCATTTAATTGGCGAAAAAAATGGGAGAAAAACTGGGAGGAAGTTCGGTACTGCTCTGAGCGCTGCAGAAGAGAAAGAAAAAGAAAACCGAACTCACCATAAAAGGAGGGTTTGAAAATGGGAATGAGGTATTCACAGTGAGTTCGGCCTAATACTGTCTTAGACAATACCTAGAGCAAATTAAAGACATGCTCTTTTAAGTGTATTGCAATTTTTTAAGCCAAATTATGGGTGAAACTGCATTTTTTACAAAATATGGTCTTCGCAGCTTGAAAAGTTTGAAAAAATCCTAATCGGTAAATTCTATTTTGAAAAAGTCAAACGCTTTTTCAATTGGGCGACAAAAGCGGTACCTAAACTGATATTTTAAGCTAAATTTTCGCTAGTTCCTTAAAAAACCACGACTTCAGATCTTGTAAATTCTCTGGTCCTATTCCGTGTCCTTGTTTATACTCACGGTAGATGTGATTGATTTTCAGTTGTTCTAAAATAGGTAAACCTTGGCGAGGTGCCTCAATCGGGATTACGTCATCCTCTTGTCCGTGTGAGATGAATAAAGACATATCCTGAAAAGCACCTTCTTGAAATCGTTCGGGAACAATCTCTTTCATGATGTAACCACTCAAGGGCATTACCGCTTTAAATTGATTGGGATAGCTAAGGGCTAAGGAATAACTTAAAATAGCACCTTGGCTAAAACCGAGTAACCAATTAGGATTGTCAACTAATGAATATTCCGCCTTAAACTCTTTAATGAAGCGCATCAATAGCTCCCTGCTTTCTTTGGCTTTTAGAGTATCGGATTCTTTTTTTCCTAAATTATCGAAATTGATCGGATACCAAGCAAAGCCACCAAAGCCTAAACTGAGAGGAGCTCTCACACTTAAGTAATGGACATCTGGAGAGAGGTAATCTTTCAAACTAAATAAGTCATTTTCATGACTGCCGTAACCATGTATCATAATTACCAGCGGTGCTTTTGATGCATTTTTAGTTGAAGCCGCTTGATAAACAAAATGTAAGGGAAGCTTGCTGTTACTCATACTAGGAAGGATAACTGCCTATGGATGGGCTTTGAATTTTCGGATTATCTTTAGTTGCAAATAAATGTCGAATTGCATAAACATTGCTTGAAAAAGCAATTTCGTCCCAAGGTATATCTTCGGTTGGAAAAAAGGCAATCTCTGTACTTTCTGGGGTAAGATGAAAGTATTCGTCTACCATTTTTGCTTTAAAAATTAAGTACACCTGTTGAGCTTTAGGGAGGTTATAAACTATATGAAGATCACCTAATTCAACTGTTGCACCAGTTTCCTCTTTAACCTCTCTTAAGGCTCCGTCTTCTATTTTTTCGTCATTTTCTAAAAAGCCACAGGGGAGATTCCAGAAGCCTTTTCTTGGCTCAATTCCTCTTCTACAGAGCATAATTTCACCGGCTGCATTCTCAATTATGCAACCCACAATCATGCGAGGGTTTTCGTAAAAAATAGTTTTACAATCGGTGCAAACGAAACGTTTCCTTTCATCGCCTTCAGGAACAGTAAACTCTAATTTGTCGCTACCGCAATTACTACAATATTTCATCTAATTAAATTGCCATCTTATACTTAGTGCCAAATCTAAATCATAGATTTCAAAGAAGGAGTTAAAGAACTGTAAGGAGGGTTTTAAATCTAGGCCTAATTGAATTGGAATATCTGCTCTTTCCATAAAGGAATATTCAATGCCTACCATACCGTGTAAACTTAAGGTGCTGGCTCCAAAGTTATGGTTTAGATAAAGTGTTTCATCATAATCAACAAATCCAATACCAGCTCCAAAGCCGTAATGCCAATTAAATCCTGGTGCAAGCTCTGGAATATTTTCTACCCACTGATAGGTTCCACTTATTTTAAAAGCGTCTACTCCTTTTCTGCTACGTAAACCTAAGTCTAACTGAATGCGATTTATACTATTAAGCCTCTGCTGGTAGGAAATTTCGGCTCCCGAAACTTCGCCACTGCCAGATCTGAAACCTAAATTATGTTTTTGAGCTTTGAGACTAAAGCTAGCTAGCAAAATAAAAGTCGCTAGATAATAGTAACTTTTCATTCTAATTACTTTAGTCAGCAAAGCTACACTTTCTCAGTAAAAAGGCTATCTACAGCGGAATTAGTTACAACTTCTGCCCCTAATGAGTGCAACATAGAGTAAAGTCCAAAATAAGTGCGATTTAAATATATTGCATCCTTGGGACCTCTGCCTGCTTTGGCGTTTTTCACCATTTTATCGTTCTTAAAAATATCGCTCATCGCATAGATTTTTTCGAAATAGGCTTTTTCGGCGAAATCGAATGTTTCGCTAAAAAAGGGTCTACCGAGCAGCTCCAATACTTCCTTATAAATTTCTTTAAAATGCTCAACCTCGTCGTTTTTATCACTTTTTAACAGAAACTCGAGTTGATAAAGCAGGCTACTAAACTCGTCGTCATCATCGCTAATGGCAGGCTTCATTATTTGGAAATACTTGCGGTAAAAATCTTGTCTTAATTCTTTAATACAGCCAAAATCTATAACGCCTACCGTACCGTCTTCTTGGAAAAGAAAATTACCAGGGTGAGGGTCAGCATGAACTTGCTGTAATTGATGTATCTGGAAGTCGTAAAAATCCCAAATGGTTTGACCAATTTTATTGCGTATTTCTTGACTAGGGTTTAAGGCTAAAAATTTATCTAAGTGAAAACCACTTAACCAATCCATGGTCAATACCTTAGGAGATGATAAATCTTCGTAATATTTAGGAAACTCTAAATTTTCTATGTGAGCACAAGCTTCCGTTATTTCACGACTGCGCTTTAGCTCTAATTGATAGTCGGTTTCTTCTAACAGCCTTTCTTCAACTTCCGAGAGGTAATGGCTGATTTCAGTTTGGCTAATATTAAACATTGCACCCACTACTGGCCTTACCATTTTAAGATCGGAATGAATGCTATTGGCCACACCAGGATATTGAATTTTTATCGCTAATTTTTTGCCATTTAATGTCGCTTTATGGACTTGTCCAATGCTTGCTGCGGCCACACTATTTCGTGAAAACTCATCAAAGATTTCACCTGGTGTTTGCTTAAAGTGTTGCTGAAACGTTTTAACTACGAGAGGGTAGGAAAGGGGAGGAGCTGAATACTGGGCTTGCGCAAATTTTGTGGTGTAGGCTTGCGGTAATAGACCTTGATCCATACTTAACATTTGAGCCACCTTTAGCGCACTTCCTTTTAAGTTACTTAAGGCATCATAAACGTCTTCTGCGTTCTTCTCCTGCAATTCATCTTGGTTATTATCACCACTGATTAATCGCTTGGAATAATGCTTTAAATAGTTTCGACCAATTTTTGCCCCAGTGCTAATGAACTTTCCTGTTCTTTGACTGCGGCTACTGTAAATTTTATCTTGCTCTTTCATCGGTTTTGGAAAATGAATTTCCCGAAATCGAAGGCCGAGTCAATTGCGTTTTTTTCTATTAGGTCGAAAGAAAAGTTTACTGATTTCTCTATCGCTTCGTCGGTGCTTTCAAAACCCAATGATTTGTCTTTGCGCCAGAAATCCATTAAAAACAGAAATTGATACCAAAACAAATCATCGCAGATATCATTGAATTTAGAACGTCCGGCAATTTCTTCACGGCTGCGACCTTCATTTAAAATATGAGTGACCCATTTTTTGAAAGCATCCTTCAACTCATTCAGATCGCTACTACCTTTCTTAAGGTTAAACATCTTATGATCTAAAACCAGTAATACATAAGAGCGGTTACTTTTTAATTGCTCAAAAAAGCTAAAGTAAAAAGAGAGTAATTTTTCTCTTGTCCTGAAGTCTCCCCATTCTGGGCTACCTTCTAAGGCCTCCACATTTTTATGGAAGAGTTCCATCCAAAAAGCAGCGGCAACCTGACCGAAGTCGTTAAAATGGGCGTAAAAGTCGGTTTCCGTTATATTTAGGTCTTTGCAAAATGCATATACACTCGCGGGATTTTTCCCTTCTAATAAAAGGTTTTCTTGGTATTTTTCAACAATCATGCTGCGGATATCTACCGCTTTTTTACTTGTTTTTTTTTGCGCTGTTGCCATAGTATTATTTTCTTGTATTGTTAACGCTGAAAGCTGCCATCTGTTCTGTGAATTTTAAAAATTTAACCAAAGATTTACAAAGTTACCTTGTGGGTCATACCGTTCCTGCTGCGAGTTAATATTAAAGCTTCGTTGTCCGCGCGGATCATTACCATTGCCAGCTAAATAGGTCCAATTACCATAATTGCTGTAGGGGTCATAGTCAATTAGCGCCGATTCAAACCAAGCTGCACCTAAGCGCCAGTCTCCATTAAGATTATTGATAAGGTAAGAAGCTACATTTTGTCTTCCTCTATTACTCATAAAACCAGTGAGTGCTAGTTCTCTCATGTTTGCATCGATAAAGGCATGTCCTGTTTCTCCCTTGCGCCATCTTTCAAACTGCGCATCTACCTTTGAGTGGAAATTTTGGGGCATTCTAAAAAAAGAAGCCCCTTTTTTTGCGGCGTTAAACCTGAAAAACTCACGCCACAACAATTCAAAGTAAAGCCAATAGGTTGATTCATTGGCGGTATACTGTGCTTCAAAGTTTTTCAGTTCTTTATAAATTTGGCGCGGGGAGAGACATCCTGAGGCAAGCCAGAACGAAAATTTAGAGCTGTATTCACTGCCAACCATGCCATTGCGTGTTTCTTTGTATTGCGCAATGTTTTTATTCTGGAAAAAGTATTCTTCCAATCTTTCCAAGCCTTTACTTTCACCACCAATAGGTTTAATGGCAGCGCGATCATCTATGTTTTGCTCACTTAAACCTAAGGCCTGTAAATTTGGTAATGCTGTTGATTCTATCTTAGACTTGATTTTAAGAGGGCTAGGCGCAGCGATTGTTGGGGAGGGAACTATCGCGGCCTCAACCTTTTTTCTAAAAGAAGTAAAGCCTCGCGGTAATTTGTATAGGGGAAAGGGAAGGTCTTGAAGCTTAAATAATTGATTGCTCGTATGTTTTATAATAGGAAGGTTTAAAACAGAAATGGCTTCTTCCTCTTGTTGTTCTTCCCAAGCGTATTCCTCATTTAAGTGCAGTGCATCAAGTGGAAACTTGCGGTGAATATTTTTTATACCTTCTATAGTTTCTCCAATGTGCAATACTAGAGGGACATTTAACTGAGCAAGCTGAATTTGTAAATCTGCTAAGGACTCTAGAATAAATTTTGCCCGTAAAGCGCCGGTGCGTGGAAAACCGAATTGGTCATTGCTAAAATGTTGCTTATCAAAACAATAATAAGCAACTACTTCATTAGCTTCCGCCAAAGCAGCACTTAAGGCTGGTTGATCGTGGATACGAAGGTCTTTTCTAAACCAAACTAAAATCCTCTTCATCTTCTAAAAGTGTCAAGTTAATTACACTATTAGAAGAGTAAAGAGGATTAAAATGTTTTTGGATTTGCTTAATTAAGCCTGGATAATTCCTGGATTATAAGCTTTTTCAATAGGAGCATGATTCGCCATCTCGATGCCCATACTAATCCACTTACGAGTGTCTAAAGGATCAATTATAGCATCGGTCCAAAGGCGCGCTGCCGCGTATTCGGGTTTCATTTGTTCCTCGTAATCGGCATGAATGCGATCCAATAATTCTTTTTCCACCTCTGGGGTAATTTCTTCACCGAGACCTTTTAAACGTGACTTTTCGATTTGTAATAAAACTTTAGCTGCTTGAGCACCGCCCATTACAGCCAGTTTAGAGTTTGGCCAAGCTACAATTAAGCGAGGATCATAAGCTTTACCGCACATAGCATAATTTCCGGCACCAAAGCTATTATTCATAATTACAGTAAACTTAGGAACTACCGAGTTGCTCATGGCATTAACCATTTTTGCTCCATCTTTAATGATACCGCCTTGCTCACTGCGCGAGCCAACCATAAATCCTGTTACGTCTTGCAAAAATACCAAGGGGATTTTCTTTTGATTACAATTTGCAATAAAGCGTGAAGCCTTGTCTGCGCTATCAGAGTAGATAACCCCACCAAATTGCATTTCTCCTTTTTTACTGCGCAAAAGCTCACGATTATTCGCTACGATACCAACCGCCCAGCCGTCAATTCTGCCATAGCCCGTAATAATGGTTCTGCCGTAGCCAGCCTTATATTCTTCAAACTCGGACTTGTCTAATAATCGATCAATAATCTCCCGCGTTTTATAGGGCTTAGAAGACTCTTTAGGCATTAAGCCATAAATTTCTTGTGGATTTTTGCTGGGCTCAGCTGGCTTAGCGCGATTAAAACCAGCTTTATTTGAGTCACCAATTTTATCGATGATATTTTGAATGGAGCTAAGACAATCCTTATCGTCTTTACTCTTATAGTCGGTAACACCAGAAATCTCACAGTGCGTGGTAGCCCCGCCTAAGGTCTCATTGTCAATATCCTCGCCTATTGCAGCCTTAACAAGGTAAGAACCGGCTAAAAAGATGCTGCCTGTTTTGTCTACAATTAAGGCTTCATCGCTCATAATTGGCAAATAGGCTCCCCCTGCTACACAGCTCCCCATTATGGCCGCAATTTGTGTTACTCCCATAGAGGAGAGGATTGCATTATTGCGGAATATTCTACCAAAATTTTCTTTGTCAGGAAAGATTTCATTCTGCATAGGTAGGAACACTCCGGCACTATCTACTAAGTAAATAATCGGAATGTGATTTTCGAGAGCCAGTTCTTGGGCACGAAGGTTCTTTTTCCCGGTAATTGGGAACCAGGCACCCGCTTTAACCGTAGCATCGTTGGCTACAATTATGCACATGCGTCCTTTTACATATCCCAAAATTACCACCACACCGCCACCGGGACAGCCGCCATAGTCTTTATACATGCCATCTCCAGCAAAAGCACCGATTTCAATTTGTGGCTTTCCTTTATCTAATAAAAAAGAAACTCGTTCACGGGCACTTAGTTTTCCTTGTTTATGCTGTTTTGCAATTTTCGCTTCTCCACCGCCCAAATGGATTTTTTTAAGCTTTGTTTTTAGTTCAGAGACTAAGATTTTTAAATGATCTTCGTTCTTATTAAATTCTATATCCATTTTATTGACAATTAGTTAGGGTGAAAACTGCTTTGGTAGTAAAGAGCGCGGCTTTGGGATTTGGTACACTTTGTAAAAAGGTAAAAACGTTTTTATCCTCAAAAACGCTAACAAAAATAATGTCACTCAATCCGTCGCCACTAAGATCGCCGTACCAGTAAATTCGCGGGATTTGGCATTCACCGTAATTTGGAATGAGTTCTGCCAGATTTTGTTCAATTTTCTTTCCTTCGTTTTGATAGTTTATTACTATCTGGTAATCTTTTAAAACTGGGCAATCCCCTGCTTTAAGTACTTGTCCCGTAGCCGTTAAGCTTACTTTTTGTTCTTGGTCTAAGTATAACTGTTGCCCGGGAAATAGCTTTGAGCCTCTTACCCGCATCGCTTCACTTTGGTCGTAAAGTGTAATATCTTGATAGGGAATTATCTTCTCAGAGCCGAGCAGGAAAAGGCTGCGCTGCTCTTGATCTGTTAGAATATCAAATTCTAATCCCTTACCTACCTTTTCTTTACTTAAAATAAGTTTAAGATCTAAAGGCTTAATGCTATGTAGCCCATCAGGCTTATTTTCGTCGTCTAAAAAAAGGCCATACCAGTAAAGGCTAGGGTCTAAGCTCTGAATGTCACCACAAAAATTATAACTTTCAATGGCTAGTTGTAAACGATCACTTTTCAAGTTTGGGTGCAGCGATATTGCCTTTAATTTTGGCGATTCTTGCACTAAGAGGCTATCGCTTTCCGCGGAGGGCTTGGGGGAAATTGTGTCCAAACTTTTTAAAGCTGCTGAATCCTGCAGTATTGGTTTAAGAAAACCGTCAAACATATAGCCGATTTGGTCAGCGATATAGACTTTACGCCAATCTCCTTTGGTTCCTTCATATTCGGCTCTACCATAACTCTTTTTAGAGCAGAATAAAACGGTATCTCCAAAAGGGATCGTATTGATATAGCCTTTGGCAACTTGCTTTCGCAAGATTAGGCCGCTCGGTGCATTCACCAAGGCTTTTTCAGTTTCGCAATCTTGTGCACTTAACTCGAAGACAAAGAGAAAGAGTAGACAATAAAAGGAAAGTTTCATCATTTTTTTAAGCTTGCCACGAAAGTACAAATTAAAGCTGCTTTAAGTAGTCGAAAGCCGCAGGGCCTTCATTACAAATAAGGTCGAGAACCGAGAGGTTTTCAATAAAACCATCCTTATGATCAAATACCTGGGGGTAAGCAGGAAATTTAATTGGCCCTTTAAGTTTCGGATGAAATTCATTCCTCAGGTCATCATAGTAGCTGCTTTCGGCAAACCATTCATCGCTAAATTGCAGCTGGGGCTGGATGCGTAGCCATTTGCAGATTAGTTTAAAACTACCTAAGTTTAAATCCCACAATCTATGATAGGGCTTTTGATAGAAGTCTTCTAGGTCACCAGCAATAGCGTCGAAAAAGGGACTTGAACCATAGGAGGTTTGTAGAGCTTGCCAATGCTTTTGCGCCCATTTTTCACTTTGGTTTAATTCAATTAAATCAATTTGCCTGGGCGATTGATGGTTAACACTAAGGTTTAGCATCAAGGGTCCATTTGGCCCATCTACGTAAGTGCGATTACGATAAGACTGTTTGACGAAACTTTCTTTAGCTTCGAGAATGATTTTGTCATATTGCAAAACCTTGCTGTAATAGGATAATGGCCCCCAGTAGGTTGAGCTAAAAAGAGCTGCTTTCAATTAGGCTGCTTTTTTCTTTTTACGCCAAAAATTTATACTATAAGCTAAAGCTACAAGTATTGCAAAAGGCCAGAAATAGGAGCGGCGTTCACCATCGCCTCCCGCTAAACTAAACACGCGATCTGTTCTAATTTTATCGCTAAATGAGCGTGCGTATTTATCGTAACTCATCCATATAAAAACAGGCTTACCGACAATATGATCTGCAGGAACGAAGCCCCAATAGCGGCTATCGAGAGAGTTGTGGCGATTATCCCCCATCATCCAATAGTAGTCTTGTTTAAAGGTATAATGACTTTGGGCAGAACCATTAATAATAAATTCTCGGCCTTCTTGTTTTAAAGTATTGTCTTCATACACTTCAATAATTCGGCGGTAAAGATGAATGTTGTTTACCGTTAATTCCACTTTAGCTCCCGCTTTGGGTAGTACAATGGGACCGTAATTATCGCGGGTCCACTTAAATAATACTTCTTTACTGTTGGCAGGGTTCGGGAAAATTTCTTGATTTACCTGAAAGGGAGCGTATTTATGATAAAGTTGGTGCAGAGTAGGAGGCAGGTCAGCAGGATAATCTGCTAGACTAACTTCACTATTAATTACCTCGACGTTTACAATATTTGGCATTGCTTTAAACTCCTCTATCTCAGAGTCGCTAATGGTGATAAGGTATTCGTGAAAATCTGGACCACGGTTAATTAAAACTGCTGCTCCTTGCGCTTGCATCGATTGTTGCTCTTGGTCACTAAGCATATTAATGTCAAAACGCTCTTTAACCATGGTCGGGCTTAATGGAGTGCTATTGGTGCGCACATAATATTGAAACTGACGATCAGCTAAATCGGGTAATTGATTAATATCTCCGTTAATGTAAATTTCGCGATCCACAATTTTTAGCGTATCTCCCGGAAGGCCAACACAACGCTTCACGTAATGCTCGCGTTTATCAACGGGGTATTCATCTTCCATGGGGTAGTTAAAAACCACGGGGTCATTTCTTTCTACATCGCTAATTTTAGGAAACCTTAAATAGGGAAACTCAACCAGGTCGCTAAATGCCTTTACATTAGTGAAGGGAATTTTATTGTGCATTAAGGGAAGGGAGAAGGGAGTCATTGGTATACGACTACCATACTGTAGTTTACTAACAAAGAGGAAATCGCCTACCATTAAAGATTTTTCCATAGAAGGGGTAGGGATAGTAAAGGCTTCGAAGGTAAAGGCACGAATTAGGGTGGCGGCAATAATAGCAAAGACAATGGAAGAAAAACCTTCGCCAATATGTTTGCGTATTTCTTTTTTATCGCGCCCTTGATATTTTAAGGAACTATCCATAGATAGGTAACCAAAATACAAGCCTAGAGTAATGACGCCAAGGATCGTGTTTTTGGTGTTTGCGATGCGATAAACGTGCAACAACTCATAGAAAATCACCACCATAACAATATTTCCCACTACTGGCAAAAGAGCTAAAACAACAAACCACCAAGGGCGATCTATCACTTTAGTCATTATATAAATATTGTAAAAAGGAATAAGGGCCTGCCATGTTTTATAGCCTGCACCTTTAATAAATTGTAAGGCTAATACGCCGTAATAAAGGTAAAGAGCAATTAAGAAAAGTAGGGTTTCTAAAACGGTCATTCGTGTAGGTTTAGGACATCTTGCATGGTGCAAACGCCATTTTTGTCAATAAGGTATTCTGCGGCTAAAATTGCACCAAGGGCAAAGCCTTCGCGGTTATGCGCGGTATGAGAAATACTAATAGAATCTATTTCGCTTTCGTAATTAATAAAGTGGGTTCCTGAAACGTCTTTTTCTCGTAAGGCTTCAATGGTCAGGTTTTTTGAGTTGGCCTTATCTTTTAGAGACCAATCTGTATACTGGGAGTTTTTACTTAGAATTTGCTCCGCTAAAGTTATAGCGGTTCCGCTTGGTGCATCAAGCTTTTCCAAGTGATGAATTTCTTTTAAACTAGCACGATAGGAAGGGTAAGAGCTCATTAATGCTGCCAACTTTTTGTTGAGCGAAAAAAATAAATTTACCCCCAAGCTAAAATTTGAAGCGTAGAGGAATCCCACTTTTTTTGTTTCACTGAGAGCAACAATTTCCTCGTAGTGTTTTAGCCAACCTGTGGTACCACTAACAACAGGTATATTGGCTTCTATAGAGGTTCTAATATTGGTAAAAGCCGATTCTGGATTACTGAACTCAATGGCAATTTCAGCTTTTTTAAGTTCGCTTAAATTGATTCCCTCGGAATTAAACTTAGCCACTACCGAATGTCCTCGTACTAGAAGATTTTTCTCGATAATATGGCCCATTTTACCGTACCCAATTAATGCTACTTTCATGGGAAGTTTAACTTGAGCCGCAGCCCGACTGCTGGGAAATTATTAACATAAAATAAACTAGGTTCCGCTCTGAGGCTAAGGTTGTCACTCATGTTGTAATCGTATAAATGAGCGTCAACATGCGCATCTACCACATTGAGTGCCCAAACTACCGCACCAATAATTATGGATAGATCTCGCCAGTCGCGATAGATATTTTGCAATTCTATCAGTTCCCTTTCACTATACGCTTGTACGTAGATGTTGGTTTCCGTAGCATTGGAGTCTATTTTTAGAAAAAAAGCATCTAGATACCGGCGGTAAAGTCGGTGGTTATCTACAGCCAAGTAAATGCAAGCACCAATGCCTCCATAAATAATCGGCATTTTCCAGTAGGCTTGGTTGTAAAATTGTCCTGCTCCAGGAATTGCGGTGGATAGCCAAGTTGCTTTACTTACCGAATGAAGCTCGGTAGAATCTACTACATTGGTATCGCTTGCACTAAGCGCAGGCTCTTCTTGGGCTTGCAAGCTAGAAGAAGCGAAAAGAGCAAGAATGAGGCTAATATGTAGAATGAAACGATTTTGCACATTAATTTTTTAGCAAGGCTAACAAACGCTCTAGTTCTTGATCGTTTTTAAAGGGGATGGTAATTTTACCGCGGCCTCTTTGATTTCTGTTAAGTTCTACTTCCGCATCAAGCACTTCTTTAAGCTCTTGATTCATTTGCACATATTTCTCGGGCAAAGAGGCTTTGGTTTTCTTGATTACTTCTTTGGGACTGCCTTCTTTTAGTTTTCGGCTGGCTTCTTCAACCTGACGAACACTTAATTCCTTGGCAATAATTTCTTGATATAAATTTAGCTGATCCTCTTCATTAGCCACATTAATTAAGGCACGAGCATGGCCTACTGCAATCATTTTATCGCGCAGTCCCGCTTGAATAAGTGGTTGCAATTTTAATAATCGCAAGTAGTTGGTAATGGTTGAGCGTTTTTTCCCAACACGAGTACTCATTTCCTCTTGGGTAAGCTCACATTCGTCAATCAGTCGTTCGTAGCTTAAAGCTACTTCAATGGGGTCGAGTTCCTCACGCTGTATATTTTCAACCAAAGCCATTTCTAGCATACTTTGGTCATCCGCAAGACGAATATAAGCTGGGATGCTTTCTAAACCTGCAATTTTAGCGGCCCGAAAACGTCTTTCCCCACTTATGATTTCAAATTTAGATGCCCCAGATTTACGTACCGTTATTGGTTGAATGATACCCAGAGCACGGATGGAGTCTGCCAACTCATTAAGAGCTTCTGTATCAAATATGGTGCGCGGCTGGCCAGGATTTGCATGGATATCGCCGATTTCAAGCTCCGCAATAGTACCAACTACCTGATCCGCATTTTTATCTTCCGCAGAATTTAATTCAGCATTATCTTTAAGTAGTGCGGCAAGGCCTTTGCCCATTGCCTTTCTTTTTGGTGCTGCCATTTATTAGTCTAAAAAATTTTACTCTGCTTCTATTGCTTCGTTTTTCTCTAAAAATTCGCGTGCCAAATTTAGGTAATTCTGAGCGCCATTACTTGAAGCGTCGTACATGATTATCGTTTCACCATAACTAGGAGCCTCACTTAAACGCACATTTCTTTGAATTATGGTATTAAATACCATTTTTGAGAAATGTGTTTTAACCTCTTCCACAACTTGATTGCTTAAACGCAGACGAGAATCAAACATGGTTAGGAGTAATCCTTCGATGTCTAAATCAGGATTGTGAATGTTTTGGACGCTTTTAATGGTATTGAGAAGCTTGCCCAAACCTTCTAAAGCAAAGTATTCGCACTGAATGGGAATGATTACACTATCTGCGGCTGTAAGAGCATTTAGGGTAATAAGGCCTAAAGAAGGTGCGCAATCGATAATAATAAAATCATAGTCTCCCTTAATTTCCTCTAGGGAACTCTTTAGCATGTGCTCACGACGGTCTTTATCTACCAACTCAATTTCTGCTGCCACTAAGTCAATTTGGGCAGGAATTAAATCCATATTGGGATTTTTAGTGCTAACTATTACATCGGCAGCAATAGATTCATGTTCTAATACTTGATAAGTTCCTAACTTTATTTCATCAGGGTCATAGCCTAAAGCGGAAGTAGTATTCGCTTGTGGATCGGCGTCGATAATTAACACTTTCTTTTCTAAAACACCTAGACTAGCTGCTAGATTAACTGCAGTAGTTGTTTTTCCTACACCACCTTTTTGATTGGCGATTGCAACAATTTTTCCCATAAATCTTAAGTATTGTAATCTTTTTTGCTCCTTCCGTTGTTCCTTTGCAAGCAGGGTAAATGCGCAAGGATTCCCCTTGATTATACCCTCCGTAAAAAGGAAGCCTAAATTACAATTTCTCGCTAGTTTGAAAAGGATTTTGACAGCGATTTACCAACAATAAATTAATACCATGATTACAATAATTTGTGCTACACACCGTCCTCAAAACCTCACCCAAAAGGTGGTTATACAGTATGCAAGCATATTAGAAGAGCTGGGTGAGGAAGTACGTATCTTTAATATGTCTGAGCTGCCAGAAGGCTTTGTTTTTAGCGATAGCTTTGGAAGCCGCACCAAAGCTACTGAGGCAATAATTAATGAAAAGTTAATTCCCGCAGAGCGCTTGGTAATTGTGGCGCCGGAATACAATGGTAGTTTCCCAGGGGTTTTTAAAGCATTTTTAGATGGTGTAAAGCCACATATTTGGAAAGGGAAAAAAGCCGCTCTAGTTGGGGTGGCATCTGGAAGAGCGGGTAACTTACGCGGTCTTGGTCACCTCACAGATGTTTTACATCACTTAAGGATAGAGGTTTTCTCTCACCAAGTGCCTTTATCGAAAATTGAAGGACTGCTAAACGAAGAGAAGGAGCTTGAAGATGCTACCACACTTGAAGTCTTGCAGCAACAAGCGCGCGAATTCTTAGAGTTCTAAGGCCTTAGTCTATAAAATGACAAAAAAAAGGGGATGTGATTTGTAATCGCATCCCCTTTTTAAATGGTTTTAATCTTATATATCCTCAAAAGATATATCTGTAAACTCCTTATTCGCATCCTTTTTGCCAGTCTCAAGATCTGACTCTTCTTTAAAAGCTTCTTCGTGGTAATTAAAATCACCATGATGCTTCTTTTGGTAGTCCGGCTCATGCCTATCGGAAATCACTTCTTCGCCACGCTTATCAATAATGTAATCTGTGGCGTCCTTTAACATTTCTTGAAATTGGTCGAAGTCTTCTTTATAGAGATAGATTTTATGTTTCTTATAAAAAACATTGCCATTTTCTGCGGTGTGTTTTTTACTCTCCGTAATAGTCAGGTAATAGTCGTCTGCCTTAGTTGCTCTAACATCAAAGAAGTAGGTTCTTCTGCCTGCTCTTAAAACCTCAGAATGAATTTCTTCCTGCTCATTTTTTCCGTGATCGCTCATGTTCTTTTCTTGATTAGCTTAGAGCAAAACTAAAAAAAACAATGATTTTGTTTAGCTATCGCCTAAAAATTAGTAGTTAACCCACCATTTTCTTTCCTTCTTCTAGCAGTTGCTGATCATACATATTTTGGTAATAACCTTTTAGCTCCATTAGTTCAGCGTGTTTTCCCTGTTCAATTATTTTGCCATCCTCCAACACAATAATATGGTCGGCATTCTTTACAGAAGATACGCGGTGACTGATTATTAGCGAGGTACGCTGATCTATCAGGTTTTTTAAATTGGATAAGATTTTTTCTTCTGTTTCAGTATCAACAGCCGATAAACAATCGTCGAAAATAAGAACCGGGGGCTTTTTAATTATTGCTCTGGCGATACTTAGTCTTTGCTTCTGGCCACCACTTAAGGTTACTCCTCTTTCACCCACTTTGGTTTGATATCCTTTGGGGAACTCAATTATATTTTCATGAAGATGGGCATTTTTCGCTGCTTCTTCCACCAGTTCCAAAGAGTTGTCATCTATGCCAAATGAAATATTCTGTGCAATGTCTGTGCTAAATAGGAAAGCCTCTTGGGGTACATAACCAATATTTTGACGGAGTTTGTTAAGGTTTACCTCCTTTATTTGTTTTCCATCGACTAAAATTTCACCGGCATTAATATCATAAAGCCTTCCTACTAAGTTGGCAATAGTACTTTTACCACTGCCAGTTTTGCCTACAATAGCGAGGGATTTACCGGCCTCTAAACTAAAGCTCACGTTTTTTAAAGCTTGGATGCCAGTGTCTGGATATTGGAAGCTCACGTTTTTAAATTCGATATTGCCTTTAAAGTTAAAATCTGCCTGACTGGGATTGGTTATTTCAGGTTCTATTTTCAGGAACTCGTTAATTCTTTCTTGACTAGCGGCAGCACGTTGAACTAGGGATGTGACCCAACCAATAGAAGCCACAGGCCAGGTTAGCATATTTACATAGATGATAAACTGAGCGATAACGCCAGGAGAGATATTACCAGCAATGGTTTCTTGTCCGCCAATAAAAATGGTTAAAATGGTAGATATTCCAATTAGTAATATCATCAGTGGAAAGAAGAGCGCATTGATACGATACAATTCTTTATTGCGATCAAAATAGTGATTGGCTTCCTCTCCAAAATCTTCAAGCGATTTATCTTCTCGCACATAGGCTTTTAAAACTCGAATGCCTGAAAAGGCTTCTTGCACAAAAGATGAAATAGTGCTTAACTGACGTTGGACTTTTTCGCTTTTTTGATTTATCTTTTTACTTACGTAATAGATAGATGCGGCCAAAATAGGCAGAGGAGCTAAAACATAAAGCGTTAAACGGGGGCTCCAGTAAAACATAATGGGAACAATAAGCAAAAGTGTAATTCCCACATTAAAGGTATACATTATTGCTGGGCCTAAATACATACGAACCCGGCTAACATCTTCGCTTATACGATTCATAAGATCGCCGGTTTTATTTCTTTTATAGAAGGCTAGGGAAAGCTTTTGGTATTGGTCGAAAATCTCATTCTTCATATCGTACTCGATATGCCGACTGGCTACAATGATAGTTTGACGCATGAAGAACATAAAGAGTCCTTTTAACAAAGAACTACCGATTATTATAAAGCCGTACAGGACCAATTTATTACGTAAGTCGCTGTAATCGAAGTCGGGGTTACTTTGATATTGCTCAATAGCCTCCTCTACGATGTTAAAAGATTCGCGCACCAATTCGGCTGGTAATATTCCAAACAAAACCGAAATAGCGACGAAGAACAGGCCTAGAAGCAGTTTCTTCCGGTATTTAAATATGTATTTATGGAGGCTTCTTAAGGATTTCATCAATTGTTGACTCAAAAAATTAGCCTAATTTCGCAATCCGAAAATGGCATATTTAGAAAGGGCAAATGTAGTCCATTGAACCAATTTAAATCCGCTCCGCTCATTACTTATTACAATGAAGCAATTTAAGGCCACTAACAAGAAGTTTTGTCGAGTGGTTTTTAGTTGATTAACCTGAATTTGATTTTGAGCAGGTTTAAATTGACGAGGATTTTTAGAGTAATAGAGTGCTTTGAACGGATTCATGGTAGAGGATACAGTTGGATTTTTAAAGTGCCCCTGTTTTGGAAATAAAAGTGATAGGAATCATGCTAAAGGCTACTTTTAGTGGTATTAGCTTTGACAAAAGAGAAATAGAATTTTCAGATTATGCTCACTAGGAGACATTTAAGGATTAAGGTTTTTCAAGCAATTTATGCTTATCAATACGGAAGCGCTAAAAGTTTGTTATCTGCTGAAAAGCACATGCAGAAGTCGATTGATGATATTTATAGACTTTATCTTTATGAGTTATCTACTTTAATTCTAGTACATCGCTTTGCAAAAGAGCGTATTGAGATTAATCGTCAGAAGAAATTAGCCACTAAGGAGGATATCAATCCCAATACACGTTTTGTAGAAAATATCTTTCTTACTTGGCTTTCAAGTAATTTGAGCTTTCAAAAGGACGTGCAAGATTTCAATATCTCTTTTGGGGACGATAAAGAAATAATCCGCTCTTTATACCGCGCTTTCTTAGAAGATGAGCGCTATCAGTTATACATGGAGAGCGAAGAAAATAGCCTAGCAGAAGATAAAAAAATTATTAAATATCTGTACGGCGCATATATTGTTGAAAACGAAACGCTTCAGCAGGTATATGAAGACCATAACATGTTTTGGTCTGACGATTTAGATGCGGCACAAGCAATGGCCGCAAAAACTATTACCAGTTTTGACGCGAGTAAGAACGAACAAAGCAAGCTGCAACGACTTATTAAAAATCAGGACGATTTAGATTTTGCGCACAAGCTTTTCCGGACGGCCATTAATGATAACGAAAAGTTAGAGGAACGCATCTTAGCGAAAGCGCAGCACTGGGAAGGAGACAGAATAGCAGTGGTGGATAATATTTTTTTAAAGATGGGCTTAGCGGAGTTGATAACCTTTAATCAAATACCCGTAAAAGTTACTTTAAACGAATACATAGAATTGGCCAAGCAATATAGTACCAAGAAGAGTGGACAGTTTATTAATGGAATTTTAGATAAACTAAAAACTGAAATGATGGAGAGCGGCGAGGTGCGAAAAATTGGCAGAGGATTACTTTAGTATTATTTTTGCAAACCATAGAGAATATAAATTAAACATCAACATGAAAAAGATCTTTTTAAGTGCCGTAGTACTTTCAGGTTTATTAGCAACTTCTTGTGATAATGCAGCAAGTAAAATTAAGTCAGGTGAATCGAGCAATAGCAGTGAAAGTTCTGCTGCTGCCTCTGAAGCTTCTGGCGCGATGGAAACTAATGTAAACACCAATGGTGCTCTGCCTGTTTTTACCTTTACAGAGGAAGAGCATAGCTTCGGCGCTATTGAAGAAGGGGTAATTGCAAAGCACGACTTTGAATTTACCAACACGGGGGAAGCACCTTTAATTATTACCAATGCTTCTGGAAGTTGCGGTTGTACCGTGCCATCTTGGCCGAGAGAACCTATCGCACCAGGCGAGACGGGTAAAATTCACGTAGAATTTAACTCTAATGGACGTACGGGTAATCAAACAAAAACTGTAACTCTTTCTTCAAATACAGTTCCTAATAAGAAGGTACTACGTATCTCAGCGCAAGTAAACCCTAATCCCGCTAAGGCTGCAGAACAGCAAAACGGTTAATAAACAGCAATGATTCAATTATTTTTACAGGCTGAGGCTTCTCCATTAGGTTCATTTTTACCGCTAGCATTAGTGCTTGTGGTAATGTATCTATTCTTTTTCCGTCCGCAAATTAAAAAGCAAAAGGAAGAAAAGAAGTTTAGAGAGGAGATTGCAAAAGGCATGCGTATTGTTACTAATAGTGGCATTCACGGAAAAATTTTGGAGATTCAAGAGAATACCATGATTATTGAAAGTGAAAACACGCGCTTGAAAATTGACAAAGCGGCAGTTAGTAAGGAGTTTAGTGCTACCTATCTTCCGAAAGAAGAAAAAGCCTCGAAAAAAGGAGATAAAAAAGAGGATAGCAAAGACGATAAGAAGGGTGATAAATAATTACATCTTCTCATAAAAGTAAAAATCGGTCTTCGGGCCGATTTTTTTTGTTTTATACTTACCTTAGATCCCTATGCTGGTAAAGAAAATTAAAGAATTACTTAAAGCACTTAGCTCTTGGTTTTTAAGAGGTAATAACCGCATCAAGCTATTATTTCTCTTCATCTCCTTATTCTTATGGTTAATAATTAAGCTTTCGCAGACGGGCTATCGGAGTCCGAGTACTTTTAAACTTGATTATTACGATTTACCAGTAGATCGCATTCTTTTGAAAGAAGGTCCTAAAAGCATTCAAATCGACTTGCAAGGATCAGGGTTTAGCCTTCTGCGCTATAAGTGGTTTAACAATAGTTCTATTGCTATTGATATCAATACTTTACCGGAGTTAGCAGATGGAAGAAGGTATTGGTTAAGCAATAAAAATTTACGCGAAATTGAGAGCGACTTGGGCTTGGACGAAACTAAAGTTTTAAGAGTAAGTCCAGACACACTTTTTTTTGAACTTGGACGACTCATGTCTAAGAAAGTTCCCCTTAAAGCTCGGTATAATGCAGAGTTTGATACCAATCAATTTGTCTTATACCGAAAAATTAGGCTTTCTCCGGATAGCGTTTTAGTGACCGCTCCAGCCCAGGAACTTTGGAAAATCAAACAAATATATACGAAGCCTATTCTTTTAAGCGAGCCTAGTGACTCCATTAAAGTTGAGGCAAGTTTAGACCTCCCTAATGTCGAAAACCTCCAAACTAATATTAAAAATACGCAAGCCACTTTGGAGTTTACTTCTCTTGCGGAAGCCAAAATTAAGCTGCCCATAATTGCTATCAACAAGCCGGATAGTATGCTTATTGAAATAATTCCGAATAAAGCGGAAGTTCTTTATCGTACGGCTCTCAGAGACTTCAAAGAACTAAGGGCCGATGAATTTTTAGTTTATGCCGATTTCAAAGATGTAGCGCTAAATCCTGATGCACGCTTTATTTCACTAAGAATTGAAAACCCTCCATCTGCAGTACGTTATTATCAAATTAATCCTAAACGGGTGGAGTTTATAATGACCCCATTATGATTATTGGCTTAACCGGAGGAATAGGAAGTGGCAAGTCTACTGTAGCATCAATCTTTCAGCAATTAGGGGTTCCCGTATTTATTGCAGATGAAGAGTCGAAGCGTATTTTAGAAAGTGATTTTATTTTGCAAGAAAAGCTGGTAGAGCTTTTAGGCCCTCAGTTAATTACTGAAGGACAGATTGATAAAGCCTATATGGCACAACGTATTTTTAAGGATAAAGCACTTCTTCAGGCAGTTAATGCAATCTTGCATCCACTTGTGGGGAATGCTTTTAAACAATGGACTTTGCAGCATCAGGACCAAGCTTATATAATACGCGAGGCGGCTATTTTATTTGAGAGCAATACCTACCGTGATTGTGATAAAATAATTGTAGTAACCGCTCCCGAAGAGTTGAGATTGCAACGTGTAATGCAGCGATCGAACATCTCTGCGCAAGCTGTAAAAGACCGAATGGCCCAACAATGGCCTCAGGAGAAAAAGAATGCTTTAGCTCATTATTTGATTGATAATAGCGGCGAAAAATCACTAATTAAGCAAGTAATTGCCATCCATGAAAATATTATCAGCCAAGCAGAGTAGGGAAGCGGACGCATTTACAATCGATCAGGAGGAGATTAGCTCTCTAGACTTAATGGAAAGGGCGGCTTACGCGTTATTTAGTTTTTTTGAAGATAACTTTCCAGAAGATCAGGCTTTTCACATTTTTTGTGGAATGGGCAATAATGGAGGCGATGGCTTAGTTTTAGCCCGACTTTTAAAACAGGCTGCTTTTCCGGTGCATTTAAGTATTGTGAAACACCGCGATCAAGGCTCGTCAGATTTTGAACAGAGTTTGCAAAACTTGGGCGGAGAGATCCCAATAGAATATCTAGGAGAAAATTTCACGTCGCTAGAATTAGAAGAAGATGTGATTATTATCGATGCGATTTTGGGAAATGGTCTTGATCGCCCTCTAGAAGGTTTAATTGCTAGGGTAGTGGAGAGCCTTCAAAGAAAAACGAACTATAAAGTTGCCATTGATATACCGACTGGGCTTTTCGCTGAAAGCAATGAAGACAATGATCTCAAAAAAGTGTTGGCAGTGGATTTATGTCTTTGTATTCAATCCCCAAAACGCAGTTTACTCCATGCTTTTACGGCTCCTTTAGCTCAAAATTTCATTTGTGTCGACATCGGCTTAAGCCAAAAATATCTAGCCGGAATAAATAGTGATTCTTTTCTTTTAGAAAAAGAGGACATTAAGCAGATATACCGTCCTCGCAAAAAATTTAGTTTTAAGGGAAGCTACGGTCATTTGTTAATTTTAGCTGGCAGCTCTAATACGATGGGTGCTGCGCATATAACTGCAGAGTCAGCGCTTTACAGCGGATGCGGTTTGGCTACTGCTTTGGTCCCCATCGAGAGTTTTACGGCTTTTAATACTCGTTTGCCCGAGATTATGCTTTATGAGCAAGCTACCGAACTTCATAAACTTAAGGGAGATTTTTCCGCCTTTTTAGTAGGCCCTGGTTTATCAAAGGCAAAGACTAGCGCACACTATTTCAAAAATCTAATTCGAGCCGCAACAGGTCCTATGGTTTTAGATGCTGATGCCTTGAATATTCTTGCAGAAAACCCAACCTGGCTACGATTTTTACCGGCGGGTACAATTCTATGTCCACACCCTGGTGAAATGAAACGACTTCTACAGGTGAAAAAACTGGACCACAATTACTTAAGCTTGGTGCAGAATTTTGCTCAAAAGTATCATCTAAATATTTTACTAAAAGATGCTATTAGTGTCCTTGTTAGCCAAGAAGGAAATTTTATCTATTCTGATTTTGGAACTCCAGCTTTGGCGAAAGCAGGCTCTGGAGATTGTTTGGCAGGTATTATTGGATCACTCTTAGCGCAGGCTTATCTGCCAAAAGCAGCGGTTTGCTTAGCCTTATACTTGCATGGTACAGCGGCAAAATATGCGGCAGATGAAAGTGCAATTGAGTCTGTTTTAGCCTCTGATATTAGTCGGAATATCGGTAAAGCATTTAAGAGCCTACAATAGATTTAATGCCTATTTCGGCAAATATTAGAGCAGATTAATATCGCCCTGTCCTTCTCTAATTACTTCTACTTTTCCTTGGCTAAAGTCCACTACAGTAGATGCATACAAATTACCCATACCACCATCAATTACCAAGTCTACTTCATTTTCGAACTTTTCTGCTATCAACTCAGGGTCAGTGGTGTATTCCAGTATTTCATCATCATCGTGCACTGATGATGCGATAATTGGATTTCCTAAAAGAGCTACAATTTCCCGCGGTATGCTATTGTCTGGAATTCGGATTCCGATGTTCTTTCTTTTTTTCTGAAAAAACTTTGGAATGGCATTACTAGCATTAAGAATGAAAGTGAAGGGGCCAGGCAAGCAGCGTTTTAATATTTTATAGGTAGGCGTATCTACTGCTTTGGTGTATTCGCTCAGATTACTGAGGTCATAAAAAACAATTGCGAACTCGGCTTTTTCAGGTTTTAAGCCTTTAATTCGAGCAATTTTTTCTATTGCTTTTGGCTTAGAAATATCGCAGCCAAAAGAGTAAACCGTATCGGTGGGATAAACAATTACCCCACCACGGTTTAATACTTCAACAACTTGCGCCAATGCTTTAGGATTGGGATTGTCTGGATATATGCGAATAATTTCCGCCATAAATTATTTATTTCCCTTAGCGTAGTCCTCTAGAAACTTAGCTAAACCAATATCGGTTAAAGGGTGATTTAATAGACCGGTGATACTACTTAGTGGGCCCGTAATTACGTCGGCGCCAATCTTGGCACAATCTACCACATGCATGGTGTGACGCACAGAGGCGGCTAGAATATGAGTTTCAAAAGCGTAATTATCATAAACTAAACGAATATCCTCAATAAGTTGCAGGCCATCTGTAGAAACGTCATCTAGGCGTCCAATAAAGGGAGAAACATAAGTAGCACCCGCTTTGGCGGCAAGAAGTGCCTGTCCAACTGAAAAAACTAGCGTACAATTGGTTTTTATGCCTTGATCTGAAAAATATTTCAGGGCTTTTATACCATCTTTAATCATCGGTATTTTTACCACAATTTGTGGATGAAGAGCTGCAAGTGCCTCACCTTCTTTTACCATACCCGCAAAATCAGTAGAAATAACCTCTGCGCTCACGTCTCCATCTACGGCTTCACAAATGTCAATATAATGTTGGGTTATTTTTTCGGCACCAGTAATCCCTTCTTTGGCCATAAGCGAAGGGTTAGTAGTAACGCCATCTAGTACGCCAAGATCCTGCGCCTCTTTAATTTGTTCGAGGTTGGCTGTGTCGATGAAAAACTTCATGCTTTCTTTTTATTATTGACCGCAAAAATACATTGCAAAAATGAAAAGAGCCTAATTTACTCCAATTTAGTACACGAGGCTGTAATGTATTCTACTGATCTGTTTATCAGTAAAATGTTCTATTTCGGTATTCTAAACTTATCATGCACCAGAAAGCGCTGTTGAAGTTAATCAGTTCACTTAATTTTGTTTTGAATCTAAATATAGAAGATGCGCTTTACGGGAGATAATGAAGAGTATTTAGAGCTGCTAGATCTGGAGGCAAGTAATGTGACTAGAATTGAGGAGTCAGCTAGCGGCGAGTTAAGCATACTTTGGTTTACGAGCGATGACAATGAATTGATATTAGATTCAGTAAAAATCAACTTCCATTCTGGGCAACTAGTGTGCTTAACGGAGTACAATCAAGTGAAAGTTAATACGCTAAATGGGGCGAAGCTGATTAAATGGAATAAGCCTTTTTTCTGCGTCTTACTGCATGATAGCGAAGTTAGTTGCAGAGGACTGCTTTTTTATGGGGCTGCAGTTACACCAATCCTCAAGCTTAGAGAAGATCAGATTAGGCCCCTGCAGGCAGTTTCGGAGGTTTTGGAAAAAGAACTTCTAAGTAAAGATGGCTATCAACTGGAAATGTTGCAAATGCTCCTCAAGCGTATTTTAATTCTCTGTACACGCTATTACAAGGACCTATTTGACATTAAACAAGTGGATGACTCCATGGACTTGATGCGACATTATAATTTCTTAGTGGAGCAACATTTTCGCACCAAGCATCAAGTTTCAGATTATGCGAATCTTTTAAATAAATCCCCCAAAACACTCGCCAATACCTTTAAAAAGCTAAATCTCAAATCACCTTCTCGTATAATTCAAGAAAGATTGGTTTTGGAAGCTAGGAGGTTGCTTTATTATTCGGATAAAACTGTTTCGGAAATTGGCTATGAATTGGGCTTTGAAGACATACAGAGTTTCAGTCGGTTTTTTAAAAAAGAATGTTCCCTTTCTCCCAATCAGTTTAGAAAAGATATTTAAGGGAACTATTGCCAAGAAAAGGGGAAATGCGGCCCACTACTAATCCTAACTTAAGCTTCACATTTGTTCTGTAATTAAATACACAGAATAAAATGATAAATTTTAAAATTCCCATCAAAGGTGAAGTAAGTGAAAATAATCAATTGATCTTTGATCAGCTAGCAAAAAATATTGGTTTTGTTCCGAATCTTTACGCGTATTATGCAAAAAGTAAAATGACTCTCCGCTAAGATAATAGTGTTTTTTTAGTACCATACCATGGCTGTTCAACTGCTGCTAGCATCACTCTTTCAAATAGCTGTTCACCAAAATAGCGTCTATTTACTTTATAGCAGTATTCATTAAGGTAACTCTGCAGATAATCATCTTTTACATTATGATACTTACCCAAAAGCTCTCTTTTTAGGTTAGAAACAGCCGTGTGTACCCATGGTAGTTTCTTCTCTGCATCTTTTCCTGGTATCTTTTCTGCCAAGTGTTTTTTTACATATTTATGCAACTTTGAGTAGGACCTAAAGCCATCTGTGACTAAAGTTGAGGATTCGTTTACATTTGTTGCAACTACTTTTTCAAAGCTCTCTGATGTCTGATCTTCAATCACTTTCATTTTCACAAAGCGAAGCTTAGTCGACTTCTTATTCTTCTTTTCCTGAACCTTCTCTGAACCTTTTGATGTGGAAGCCATCATGGCTATCGGAGTCTTCGAGAGTGTGCCGCGACCTTTCCTCTTGCCATAGGTATCGTCTTCTTTATAATCAGAACTCGTCTTAACAAAAGCGTCATCAAACTCTACGATTTTATCTAGCTGATAGCGATCATCTCTGTTGCCCATAGATTGTCGAATTTTGTGCATCATCGCCCAAATGGGCTCATAACGCTTATGACCTAATTGTCGCTGCATTTCCAAAGCGGATATGCCTTTCTTGGTATTCACCATTAAAAAAATGGCATAAATCCAATAATGGTAAGGCAATTTAGAGGCTTCCAAAAGAGTCCCGCTACGTAGAGAAATCTGCTTCATGCACTCTTTACATTGCCACCTATCATGTGAAGGTATCCAGTGAAAATTCGTGCACCCACATTTTGAGCACTTTAAGCCTTGTTTCTCTCTAAACTCTTTAAAATATTGTTTGCAGGCTTCTTCACCACCAAATTGTTTTGAAAACTCTAATAACCGCATACTTATGTTGTTGATATTCAAGCATCAATATACAAATTATTGGGATAGCGGACAGCCATTAAAAGTAATACCGCTTTATCCGATTATTTAGATCTGCAAAATAGAAAAAGTAGCCTTAAGGCAAAAGAACGGGAGGTGGTAAATCTTGTTGTAAGTCAATTTAACGATTGTAAGTATTGTTTAGCGGCGCACACAGCTATCGGTAAAATGAACGGTTTTAGTGATTCTGAAATACTAAGCATTAGAGGAGGTGCAGCACCTTTTGATGCTAAACTTGATGCCTTAGCACATTTTGTTCTTTCTACTGTACAGAAACAAGGACGAGCTACACAAGAAGCGAAGGATGAGTTTTTCTCCGGAGGATATACGGAGGAAAACCTTATTGATGTAGTAATGGTAATTGGTGATAAAATTATCAGTAACTACATTCATAATTTAACTGGTTTTGCAGTTGACTTTCCAGTTGCTCCTGAACTAAAAGAAGAGTTAGTATAACGATTATAAAAATAAAAAAAAATGAAGAATTTAAAATTAATGACCGCTTTAGTAGGTTTAAGTATGCTCATTTCTTGTGAAGAAGAATCGACAAATACTGTTACTGTTCCAGACGCTTCCTTAAAACTGGAGCTCAGCGGCTTAGAGAGCTTAGGAGAAGGATTTATCTATGAAAATTGGATTATTGTAGACGGTGAAGCTGTTTCTGCAGGTACTTTTAAGGTAAGTAGCACTGGAGAGCTTAGTAAAACTAGTTTTACAATTGACCCAGATCAATTGGCAGAAGCTACCACTTATGTCTTAACCATAGAGCCAAATCCAGACCCAGATCCTTCTCCAAGTAAGGTGCATATATTGGCGGGTGACTTTGCCTCTGGTCTAGCCACTGTTAGTATTGGCCATCCAGCCGCTTTAGCAGATGATCTTGAAGAAGCAAGTGGACAATATATTCTTGCTACTCCCACTGATGGAGATATGAATGGCAATGAGAGTAGTGGCCTATGGTGGCTTGATCCTAGTGGGCCCGCCGCGACTTTAAATTTACCCACTTTGCCAGAGGGCTGGCTTTATGAAGGTTGGGCTGTTGTTAACGGAGTACCGATTTCTACTGGGACTTTCGCAAGCGTTACAGGAGCAGATAATTCTGCCATCTATAGCGGAACTATTGCCGGTCCGCCGTTTCCTGGTGAGGACTTTTTAATGAACGCTCCCACGGGTTTAAGCTTCCCTTTAGATTTATCAGGAGCTAATGTGGTGATATCAGTAGAGCCCTTTCCAGATAATAGCCCAGCACCGTTCACTCTTAAGCCTTTAGTAGCTCAAGTACCAAATAATGCCATGACTCACACTTTATTAAATATGGGCAATAATGCAATGAGTAGTAGCCCAACAGGTTTAGTGAGAAGATAAATTTTTGTGATTGATTTATGTTTGTTGTTTAGCCGAAAAGGGCTCACCGTCGGTGGGTCCTTTTTTACTTAAGGGTGACTTTTTGCCCTGCAGTAATACACCTCGCAAATAATAATCCAGATAGGATTTCTGTAGTCCTAAGCTCTCTCATTATTTAAATGTCAGAAATAGGTAAACGGAAATAGAAGTCAGAGCCTTGATTTAAAACACTTTGCACTTGTAAAGGGCTTCCTTGGGCAAGTAAAAGTTCTTGTACTAATTTTAAACCAAGACCAGTACCGATTTCGCCTGCACTACCTTTTTTAGAATCTTGATAATCCAGCCGCGTTAATCTACTTATTTCTTCCTTAGACATTCCCATGCCCTGATCTTTAATATGCAAGATAGCGTAGTCATTCTCTTCAATCACTGTGAAAATTTTTACAGTTGAATTCGGTTTGTCGCTATATTTAATTGCGTTGTTGAGGATGTTTCTCAAAACTGAGCGCATTAACTCAGGGTCAATATTAACTTTAAGACTATCTTCGATATCGTATTCTACGCTAATATTTTTACTCTCAAATTGCGGACGCAAGCTTCTTTCTACGTCTTTTATTAGTTTACTGAGAGCTACGCTATGTCGGCGGTTTTTATTCAAATTGCTTTGCTCTTTAACCCATTCTAGTGTTTTAAATAAGAGGTTTGACGTTTTAGAGAGGCTGTCCTCCAAAAGTGTTAAAAACTCCTTTTCTTCCTCTTTACTTAATTCACCTTTGGTAATTTCTTTGGTTAGCTCTAGGCCCGATACTACGCCTTCCTTCAAATCATGCGCTAAGAGCGAGAGCATGCGTTCTTTAGCGTCATTAGCTGATTTTAGCTCACTCGACTTCTTTGCAAGTTCAATATTGGTCTGCTGTATTTCCGTCAGGTCATTG
>CBFHVV010000035.1:0-28340 GCA_965658965.1 Croceimicrobium sp. | reverse complement strand
ATATTCACGGCAAATTTACACTCCTTATGAAGAAACAGATAGCAGCAGTGGAGAAATTCCACGATTCTTTTGGAATTACCAATAAGTACGAACCTACGGCCGAGCTTTCGCGGGAAACAATTATGCTTCGCTATAAGTTGATGCGGGAAGAAAACGAAGAATATTTAGAAGCGGCAGAGCAAGGTGACCTCATAGAAGTGGCTGATGCTTTAGGTGATATGCTATATATCTTATGCGGCACTATTTTAAGTCATGGCATGCAAGATAAAATTGAAGAAGTTTTTGAAGAGATTCAAAGATCTAATATGAGCAAGCTGGATAAAAATGGAAAGGCCATTTATCGTGAAGATGGCAAGGTTTTAAAAAGCGATCAGTATTTTAAACCTAATTTATCTAAAATCCTAAAATAACTAGAGGGCCTTGAGGGCCTCTAAAAATTGATGTGCCAATATACGGTGAGAGTATTTTTCTTCCATCAATTGGCGTGCATTTTTCGCTACGGCAGATAGTTGATCCTGCTGTTCTAGCAAGCATTTTATTTTTTCAGCAATCTCTTGTGGATGGGAAGAGCATAGGAATATGTTTTTTCCATCCTGAAAATGCTGGCGCATAGACGGGCTATCTTTTGTCAAAATAGCTTTACCCATTGCGGCATAGTGGTAAATTTTATTAGGAATGACCAAATCAGCTTTCAAGGAATCACCGAATATGCCTAAGCAAAGGTCATACTCATTTATTGCTGCAGCTAAATCATCGTATTGAAGCCAGCCTCTAAAATTGATGTTGGTTAATTTTAACTTGGCGCTCAGATCTAAAGCCTCTTGATATTGATAACCGGTACCGATTATATCGAATTCCACCTTTAAACCCATCTGCATAAGCAAGTGAGCACATTTTATAATTTTTAAGGCTCCCTGTAATGGGACAAAACTTCCGTAAAATCCAATTTTGAATGGAGTAGAGGATTGAGGAGTTTTCGGAGAGGAGCTCTGAAAGCTATCGGTGTTAACGCCCACCGGTAAAACTAAAGTCGCTAGCTTTTTAGGTAATAAAAAAGTCTTTTTAAAATAGTTTAAGTGTTCTGCCGTGTCTGCAAGTAAGAGATCACAATTGCGGAAGTCGCGAAAATCTATCAGCCACTTTTGAGGGGCTTTATGATACTGTTTATAATCAACTACTTTAGTGAGGTAGCGAGAGATGAGGGGATCAAAAACGACGGGGGCAGAGCTGTATTTTCGGACAAAACCAAGATCACGATGGCGAAAGGGAGGAACATAAACAGCTAAGGCATCTTGCGAAAGCTTTTTTAAATGTGCACCAGCAGCTTGGTTGCGCTCTGGTATTTTGTAGAGTAGGAGCTCTAAGCCAGGGATATTTTCTAAACCTGCACGCAGAACGCGGACACGATTATACTCAAAGCCATCTTTAGCAGCAAAAACTATTTTCATGGAAGCGATTTCATTAGTGCTGCTAAAGATGAAGAATTTTAGTGTTGATTCATTTTAGTCTTCAACTTGCGGATCTGACTTTTCAACTTGTCAATTGATTCGTTTACAGACTTTTCGAAAGATTCTGTTTGACTATCAGCATAGATATCGTTGCCCGGAATATTGAGCTTTATTTCGGCTGCTTTGGTATTGTTTTTATCGTTTTGAACTAATTTTAAGTACACTTCAGCCCCTACGATTTGATCGTAAAACTTTAAGAGACCTTCGGTTTTTTCGCGAGTATAGTCAACTAATTCATCAGTGGCGCTAAAGCCTACGGTTTGGAAATCCCATTTCATATTTTGAGAGTTTGATATTTAGATAATTTTAGATTTACAAAGATAGGGGACACATTAAAATTAACCTGAATAGGGGAACAGAAAGTTAGAAATCTTAGATTTGCAGAACAAAGAACAATATTGATGAAGAAAATACTTTTAGTATCCTCACTTGTTTTAAGCACTGCAATGTGGGCCCAAGAAAAGCCAATTATCTCTAGTGCTGTGATTGCTATTGATCGTAATAACGATGTGAAAACAGCAAAGGAGTATATTGATGAAGCGGAAAAGATAATTGCTGGAAAACCTCTTTCTGAGATTAAGAGTAAGGACTTGGCTAAATTTTACTTTTATAAGGGTAAGATTAACTATCGTGTAAGTGCTAGTGAAGATAAGGCCATACAGGCCATGGATTCTAATGCTTTGGATAAGTCATTAGTGGGCTACGAGAAATTATTAAAGCTAGAGGAGGAAACTGGACGTGAGCGTTATACTGAAGATGCCCAACAGCAATTCCAAATTCTTGCAAATGATATTGCTCGTAGAGGTATCACTGCCAACAGCGAAAAACGCTGGAAAGCTGCCTACGACGACTTTATGAAAACTTATGAGTTGAAGCTTAATCCTGCGATTGGTATGACCGATACCAATATGCTCTTTAATGCGGCGATAATGGCGCAGAGCGGTGAAATGTATCAGGAGTCAATCGATATCTATAATAAGTTAATTGAAATGGGTTACAAGGGCGTAACCTTTAAGGCTGTGAATGTAGAAACTGGCGATACTGCTATTTTCCCATCAAAAAGTCAAATGGACAGAATGGTGAAAATTGAGAAATTTAAAAGTCCAATGGTAGAGGGAGACATTCGTGCGAGCCTTTATCAGTCTTTAATTTATCTGTACTCCAAAACAGAAAATAAGGAGATGTATGCCAAAACAATTGAAGAAGGAAGAAGTAAGTTTCCGGAAAACACGGCACTTTTAAAGGCGGAATTACAAATATTCTTCGATAACAAAGAGTATGATAAGGCTTTAGCCAATTTAGATGAAGCCATTGCACAAGATCCTAAAAACGTAGTGATGTACTACAATAAAGGGGTGATTTTACAAACGGAATTAAATCGTTTAGGAGCAGCAATTGAAGCTTACCAATCGGCTTTGGATATTGATAGTACTTATTCGGATGCGCTTTATATGACCAGTATCATTTATATTGATAGTGCTAATGCTATTGGCAAGAAGATGAATGAATTGCCTTTAAATGCTACTACAAAGTATAAGGCTTTGGAAAAAGAGCAGAAAGCGGTTTTTACTGCAGCTTTACCATATTTAGAGAAAGCTAGAAAGAGTAATCCTACCGATTCTCAGGTTAAAAATGCTTTGATGCAAGTATACCGGGCTTTAAAAATGTACGATAAGGCGAAAGCTTTAGCAGCAGAGCCAGAATAGAATTTTTAGACAAGGGGATTTATTCCCCTTGTTTTTCAAACACCTATTTGACATAATATTAATTATAAGGTAAAATAAGAAATCTCTGTAATATGAGTTTGCGAGTATTTCGGGAGATTTCGAATCACATATAAAATTTCATTTACTTCAAGTTCTCCTGATCCTAGATTAGGAGTATTAAACATAGTGTCAGAAACAATGGCCATTAGATTTTATACCAGTCGTGTTGTCATTTCTTTCGTTACAGAATCAGCTAGAAATCATTACAATTCATTGACTAGGACCAATTCGCATTTGCGTTAATTCGCCTTAAGCTATAATGTATCCAATGAATTCGAGCTTTTATATTTTTCAGAACACGATACCTAAAGTAATGCTTTTGCGTTCTAGGATGGTTTCTAAGCAATTACACAAAATAAAATTACTATCATGAAGAGCAACAAATTCCAGTGTATCCATTTGGATCTTCAATTTTTCTTGTTTTCGGCCCAAGAAATCAAAGCGCAGTCTCAGTTAGCTTAAGCGCTGGCTTAGGTATTAGCGCAGCGGATAATCAGAATTCTTTCACGAAAACTGCTAAACATGGATTGGAATACGGCTTTCTTGCTAATCGCAATGAGTCTAGTGATGCTATGGTTTTCAAGCCCATAACCGTTTACCAATTAGAGTTCCTTTATCATTTTCAATTGCTTTCTAAATCTAACTTTAAACTTAATGCTGGTTTGGCTTACAGATCATCAATTTCTGAAAATCCTAATGGTTTTAATGGCTATCTATCAATGCCCCTTACGGTAGATTACCGCTTTACTAATTCATCATGGGGCTTACGACTAAGAGCCACTAGCCTCTTTGCAAATGGCGGTAATTATGACTTACAAGCTACTATAGGGCTTACATTCTCCTTCTAAGTCAGGTGCTTGCAAGGAAAGTGCATTGACTATTTTTTTCCTGTTGGCCACTACCCTTTACACTCCTATCAGGTATCTGTTTTTTTAATATAAATCTTTAGCCTAATTATCATTTGGTAATTGCCTAAATTTGAACAGAATACAAGCATATCTTTTAAGCCAAGTGTGCCTCCTATTAAATCTACTATGCACCGATTCTGTTCCTGTTTAATCTTAAGTATAATTTTTCTTTCTTCTGGCTCCCAGGCCCAAACTAGCCGCAATGTCCTGTTTTTAGGTAATTCGTATACCAATGGTAATAATTTGCCGCAATTGGTGAAAGATCTTGCTATTTCTGCTGGCGACAGCCTATTTTTTGATCGGAATACGCCTGGTGGATATACACTGGAAGGACACAGTCAAAATGCTTTATCATTATCTAAAATTGCTACTGGATCTTGGGATTACGTAGTAATGCAAGAACAAAGTCAGCGTCCTGTGACCAATACTTTCAGATTTAAGCAAGGGGCAAAACGCTTATTCGATTCAATTAAAGCATACAATTTTTGCGCAGTGCCTATGTTTTACATGACTTGGGGGCGCAAAAATGGCGATGCAAATAGCTGCCCTTCCTTTCCTGCCATGTGCACTTATTTAGGCATGGACAGTGCTCTGCGTCACAATTATTTAGATTTAGCCGACGAAATGAACGCCGAGGTTTCACCGGTTTCGGTAGTTTGGCGAAACCTCAGGCAAAACCATCCCAATATTGAACTCTATACTGCCGATGAAAGTCATCCTTCGCCAGCCGGCTCTTATGCTGCGGCTTGTAGTTTTTATTCAATGATTTTTAAAAAGGATCCTACGGCCATTAGTTTTAACTCTAGCTTGAGCGCGGCAAATGCCGCTATCATTAGAAATGCGGCTAAAATTGAAGTTTTTGACAGTTTGGGAAAATGGGACTTTCATGAATTACCACGTTCTGATTTTGCTTATCAGATCGGCGCTGGACTGAATCAAGTGCAGTTTAATCCTATAAACCCCGTTTTTGGGCAAACTTATGATTGGGATTTTGGCGATGGAAACTCCTCCACTCTGAGAATTCCCGCACACTCCTACTCTATTAATGGCAGCTACGCAGTTAGTCTTACTACTACAATTTGCACTTTGCAAGGCTTAGAAACTAGTATTTCGGATACCGTAATTGAATTTTGCAGTCACACTCCTACTATTAGTTTTTCCAATCCTAGCCTTTGTAATTATGATACCTTGTGGACCGAGCCAGCCGATAGCTATCAATGGTTGGCTCAGGGTTTGATTATCCCTGAAAATAATCGCTATTTAGCTAATTATCAATCTTATGGGGCTTTGAGCTTTTCAGTAATTAGCACGGTAAATACTTGTTCTGAACTCTCAGAGCCTTTTACTGCTAATCCTGCTTGGAATGGCTATTTTTTCGACGCCGCTTGGGGTGGAGACCCCTGTGCGGGAGATACGGCCCTGTTTATTGCCAAGCATATTAATGGCTATTTACCCGATTCTAGCTTGGTATTATGGTATAAAGACGGAAATCTTCTGAGCGCCGCAACCAATCGGGATACCTTATTTATTACCACCCAAGGAATCTATTTGTGCAAAACAATTGATACCACTGGTAACTGCCCTTTTGATACCGCCACTTCTGAACCACTGATAATTGATTGTGGCAGCTTAGGATCAGTGGAAAATCGACTTAGTCCTGCTTTTCAATTATATCCTAACCCAGCAAGGGAAAGCATCTGGCTTGAACTTAGTATTGAAGCGAAAGATGAAATACAGATTTACAACAGCGCCGGAGTTTTACTAATAAGGATCGCTGCAGCTCGAATAAATGAAATTGATATTTCAAGCTTAAAGTCAGGGCTGTATTTTATTCGTTTAAAAAACCAGAATATTAAGGCCATGACTTTTAGGAAAGAGTAATCCGCAACATCCATGCTGGTGCAGGTTTTTACTTGGTTTTTTACTTAAAGCTTTCCCCTTAGAGTTCTATTGTAAATTCGCTTCCCTCCTGATAAACAGACTTAGCACTGATGCTGCCTTTATGCAAACGCATGATCTGTCGCGATAGACTGAGCCCAATGCCAGAGCCATTTTCGCGGGTGGTGTAAAAAGGTAAAAATATTTTATCTGCTTCTTCAGGCTTAAAGCCGATGCCATTATCCTTTACTTTAATCTGAATTTGTCTAGTTCCATTATCTATTAAGCTCAGAATAATGCTTTTAGAAGAACCTTCTTTTAAGGCTTCGGTGGCATTATTGAGTAAATTTAGAATCACGTGGGTCAGCAGCTTCTCATCTCCTAAAAAGGTGGGATTAGGGTAATTATTGAGAATTTTAAAGTCTATATCAAATTCTTGCCGCTGGCTCTCAAATAAGAGGCGGATGGAATCGAGCCAATTCTCTAAATCAATTTCTTTAAATTCTGGATGTGGAAGGCGGCTCAATTTGCGGTAATTGGCCACGAAGCTTTGCAGTCCTTCTGCCCTTTCTCCAATTACAGAAAGACCAAGTATCGTATTTTCTATATGTTCTTGGTTTATATCTGAGGCATCGATATTTTGCCCATCTTCTGTAAAGAAAGAGCTAAGGGTTTGACTAAGAGAGGTGATTGGCGCTATGGAGTTCATAATTTCATGCGTCATAATGCGAATAAGCTTTTGCCAAGTTTCTAATTCATTTTCCTCCATTTCATTTTTTATATCATAAAAGGAAAAAACACGGTACTCCTTATCAGAAAAGCTAATTTTTGCTTTCTTCAGCGCTAATTGGCGCAATCTGGCACCATCGGCAATTTTTAAACTTTCACTTTGACCAGGCTTTATTTTTTGCATTAAATCGTATAAAGCAGGTTGCACTTGATTTAAACGATCGAGATGGCTAATGTTTTTTAGTCCCATGAGCTTTAAAGCGGCATCGTTAACAAGCTCCACAAAGCCTTTGTCGTCTACCGCCAATAGCCCACTAGCCGAACGCTGCATGAAAGCCATGAAGAATTGTTCGTTTTGCGCTTGTTTAGTCTTGATTTCATTAATTACTTGGTTTATACGATTTAAGTGCTGATCTAATCCCTTGATATGCTTTGAATTACCTTTGTCTGGAAAATAAAGACTGCCGTCCTCATTTTTAACGGCCGCAAAAAAATAGTGAAGCTTCCGATAAATTCCATTGACGAAAGTGATAATCGTAAAGGCTGAGACGACAGACAGTATACCTGCAAAAACTGCTAGCTCCCACTGTTTAGATAAAACGGCAAAGCTTAGCCCACTAACTAGAGTGGCGAAAATTAATAAGCGTATTATAAGAGCCCTAGTGGTAAATTTAGAGTTCATAGCGCTTAATTTTATTATAAAGTGTTTGCCTACTAATACCAAGCTTATCAGCCACCAGCGAAAGATTCGCATCATAACGATCTAAGGCATTAATAATAAGCTCTTTTTCCATTTGAGCTAGTGAAGGCATATCAAGGCTAGAGTTTGAGCTTACGGCTTTGAAGCTAAAGTCGGCTGCCTTTAACACATCATCTTCGGTTAAGATTACTGCCTTTTCTATGGTATGGCGCAGTTCACGCACATTTCCTGGCCAATGATATTGATTTAATTTCTTTATTGCCTGACTGCCCAAACGTAAGCCAGACTTTTCGTATTTCTTTTGGAAAATTTTCAAAAAATGACTGGCCAGTAGCTCTATATCTCCTTCCCTCTCGCGCAAAGGCGGTAAATTAATCTGTATGGTATTTAAGCGATATAATAAATCTTGACGAAAACCACCTTCCGCTACCATTTTCTCCAAATTGGCATTACTAGCCGCCACCAGTCTTATATCTACTGCCACTTCTTTACTCGAGCCAATGGGGAAAATGGCTCTATTTTCTAATGCCACTAATAGCTTAGATTGTAGATGCAGAGGGACATTGCCAATCTCATCTAAAAATAAAGTACCCTTATCTGCTAGTTGAAATTTCCCTGCTTTATCTTCTTTAGCATCGGTAAAAGCACCTTTTTTAAAACCAAAAAGCTCACTCTCAAACAGTGTTTCAGGAATTGCTCCCATATCCACGCTCATCAAAAGCTCATTAGAACGAGGCGATAATTGGTGAATTTGCCTAGCGATTAATTCTTTACCTGAACCATTTTCGCCGCTGATCAAAACGTTTGCATTGGTGCGGGCCACTTTCTGTACCACCTTCATAACTTTTTGCATCGCCTTAGAGCGGGCAATAAACTCCTGCTCCTTTTCTTGCTCTCCTTTTAAAAAGGCTTCACGCTCTTGTAAGGTTTTTACTTTCTTATGCGACTGCCGCAGCCTGAGTGCCGCCTTGATAGTAGCTAGCAGTTTCTGATTATCCCAAGGCTTCAGCACAAAATCAATTGCACCAAGTTTTAAGGCTTTAACGGCAAGCTCTACATCGCCATAGGCGGTTAGCATTACCACTTCGAGATTCGGATTATGCTTTTTAATTTCCTTAAGCCAGTATAAACCTTCATTTCCGGTATTAAGTCCGGCTGAGAAATTCATATCCAAAAGAACCACATCAAAGTCCTTACGGTCTAATTCCGTTTTGATTTGATTAGGATTCGATAAACAAACTGGCTTTTCAAACTCGTATTGCAATAATAAGCTAAGAGCGCTTAGGGCACTTTTGTTATCGTCAACGATTAAAATTTTTCCTGTCTTCATGCTTAGCTCAAAAGTAGTTAATGAAGCGCTCGCCTGTGAAACTGTCAATATTTTTGACAAGCAGCTGTTTAATATTTGGACAGTAAAGCTGATTGAAGATATTATAATTAAATGATTATCAAGAATTTAAACATGTGGCACTGGCATTGTTTAAGGATGGCTCAATGGATCGGAAAATTGAAAATAAGGGCTTAATCGCTAGAAGATATCGGGGCTTGCTCCTACTTATTTTAGTGCTGGTTGTAGGAACGAGCGCGGCAATTTTAATGGGTAGTGATAAAGCCTACCGTATAGCTAAAAGTAGGGTCAGCATTTCTCAAGTTGTAGAAGCTCCTTTTCAAGATTATATAAATATAAGAGGGGAATTGCAGCCTGTAGAAGTAAACTACCTTGATGCGGTTGAAGGAGGCATGGTAGAAAAAATATTGAGCGAAGAAGGAGCTCAGGTTAAAAAGGGCGATACGATCTTGATTTTAAGTAATCTAAATCTCAGTCTTAATATTTTAAACAGTGAGGCCCAATTAGCAGAGAAAGCCAATTTTTTAAGGGAAACCCAAATTAGCATGGAACAGCAAAAGCTCGCTCTTAAAAGAGAGCTACTCAGCTTAGATCATGATCTGATTCAATTGGACCGGGCTTTTCAATATAAAGACGAATATTTTCAAAAAGAGCTCATCTCCCGTGAGGAGTATTTAAAAGCCAAAGAAGATTTTCAACTGGCCCAAAATTTACAAAAACTTAGTTTGGCGCAGCAAAAACAGGACTCGGTATTTCGCAAGACTCAAATTAAAAAGATTAAGCAAAGCTTAACAAGTATGGAGCGTAATTTAGCCTTGATCTATCAAAGACAAGAACACCTGGTTGTTCGTGCACCTATTGATGGACAATTAGCTTCTTTAAATGCAAAACCCGGAGAGGCAATTCTGCCGAGCCAAAGATTGGGACAGCTAAATGGCTTGGATCACTTTAAAGTACAAGCTAGTATAGATGAGCATTATATTAACCGAATACAGATAGGCTTATCCGCTCAGCTGGAAAGCCAAGATGAGATTTTCCACCTAAAAATCACCAAAGTGTACCCACAAGTTGATGAGGGGCAGTTTTTAGTAGATCTAAGTTTTAAGGATACCCTTCCTGACAAAGCAAGAAGCGGGCAGACTTACAACCTAAGTTTACAATTAGGAGACACCCAACAAGCGGTCTTACTGAAAAGAGGCGGCTTTTTTCAGGCCAGTGGCGGCCGGTGGGTTTACCGACTCGATTCTGAAGAGAATGAAGCTCACCGAGTAAAAATACGTCTAGGACGGCAAAACCCGAAATACTTTGAAGTTTTAGAAGGACTAGAGCCTGGCGATAAGATAATAAGTTCCAGCTACTCTCTTTTTGAAGAAAACGAAAAATTAATACTTGAATAATTATGAAGCACATTATAGACTTAAAAAATATCTCGAAGGCTTTTCGTACCGAAGAGCTCGAAACATTGGCGCTCAGAAATATCAACCTACAGGTAAAGCCGGGAGAATTCCTCGCCATTATGGGCCCTTCGGGCTGCGGGAAATCTACTCTCTTAAACCTAATTGGGCTATTGGATCAGCCGAAAAGTGGTTCTTACCAATTAGATGGTCAAGAAGTGTCGCATTTGCGTGAAAAGCAGCGTACTAATTTAAGAAAGGGAAATATTGGTTTTGTATTTCAAAGCTTTAACCTGGTCGATGAATTGAATGTTTTTGAAAACATAGAAATGCCATTAAAGTATTTAGGCTTAAAGGCTTCCGCTAGAAGGGAAAAGGTAAATGAGGTATTAGAGCGAATGAAAATTAGTCATCGTGCCAAGCACTTTCCTCAGCAGTTATCGGGTGGACAGCAACAACGAGTAGCTTTATGCAGAGCCGTGGTAAGTAGTCCTAAACTCATCTTAGCAGATGAGCCAACTGGAAATTTAGACTCCAGCAATGGTAAAGAGGTAATGAAACTACTTCTAGAGCTTAATCGCGGTGGTACGACCATCGTGATGGTAACCCACTCCGATTATGATGCAAGCTTCGCTCATCGCTTACTTAATCTTTTTGATGGTAAAATTATCACCGAGGAAGAAAAACGTCAGCTAGATAATAACCTAGAAATTAACTAATTATGAAAATATTACGCTCACTAAACCGAAACTGGCAATGGTTTTTAATAAATATTTTGGGCCTCGCTTTGGCATTTGCTTGTGTGGCCATGGTTTTGTCGCATAGCAGCGAAGAGTTTAGTTATGATACTTTTCATAGCAAAGCCGATCGGATTTACCGCGCCACCACAAGTTCGCAAGGAGCCAGCCTACAGCACCCGGCCAGGGTTTGGGGCGCATGGGTACCAAAACTCGTAGATGAATATCCTGCTATTGAAAATTTTGTGCGGATGGTTCCTTTCAAAAAAGGGGTCGTGCAAATAAAAGAGCAAAGTTTCTATTCGGATAAGCTTTTCAGAGTGGATAGCTCATTTTTTCAAATATTTGATTTTAAGCTGCTTATCGGGAACAAGGATAAGGTTTTGACCGAGCCAGGACAGGTAGTTATAGCCAAAAAAATAGCCTTAAAGTATTTTGGTAGAACCAATGTTTTAGGTGAAGAAATAGAGATTACCCATCAACAAAAAGATAGTTCAGTTGCATATACCGTAGTAGGTGTGATGGAAGATTTCCCTACCAACTCGCATTTTCATGCCGATGCCCTCACTACTATTCCTGATATGCAGTTTAATAATTCGTGGGGTTACACCTATTATTTAATGCGAGAAGGAGCTAATGTGCAAGAGCTCAAAGAGTCTATTCAAGCAAATTGGGACGAACAGCTAAAGGAAGGAGACCTAGCGCAATCCTTGCACTTTCAGAATTTGTTAGACATTCATTTACACAGTCATAAAACTCGTGAAATCGAAGCCAATGGCGACTTAAGATCAATTATTTTATTGGTAAGCGGTGCTTTGATTATACTATTAATTGCCTTTATAAATTACTTAAATCTAAGTCGAGTACACTTTCTATCTAGTCTTAAATCTCTTAAAATTAAGATGATACACGGAGCGGATAAAATCTTACTGGCTAAAGACCTCGTTGCTGAATCTTTGGTACTAAGTATTAGTGCTATTGCCTTAGGTACTTTTATTGCCATAAAGATGGGGCATTATTTAAATGTAGAGCTCGGAAGGGAGCCTCTACTACTATTGGGCCTTTCCCTTCTATTCATTTTAGGAATTGGAGTTCTAGCCATCTATCCGCTTTTCACCAACCCTGTTTTAGCAGAAACGCAAGCCCAGAAGGCGAAAACTGGCATGTATACCTTTCCAATGGTTTTGCAGTTTACCTTGGCGGTAATTGCTATTGCTGCTGCATTAGTTTTACAAAAGCAGATGCACTTTTTAAAAGAAAAGCATCCGCAAGCCAATAATGATGATATAGTTGTAATTGAGCGAAACCCATGGAATGCGGTGCAACGTTACGAGGCTTTTAAAAATGAGCTTTTAAGTAATTCGTCCATTAAATCGCTCACCGGTGCCATGGAAGAACCAGGAGGTGATATTTTAGATAATTTTGGTTTTCACATGGAGGGAATAGAGCCTACTGATAATCAGCGCATTTATATCCTTACCAGTGATGCAAATTTCTTTCAAGCTATGGGAATTGAAGCTCTAGCAGGTACGGTAAATCTGGCTTTTACACCAGATAAAAAATGGGAAGACCAAGCGATTGAATTAAGTATGCTGGCACGAGATGAAAATGCCGATCAAGCACGAATGGATAAGCTTTACCAAGAGATAAGCTCTTACCGCGAGCAGTATATTCTGAACGAAAGTGCTCTTAAAATGCTGGGAGTAACAGATGCCTCACAGGCTATTGGTAAAGAATTTCGCTTGCATTTTAATCTACCTTTTCTTTTTCCAGAGGGCGAAATTGTTGGCGTAGTGCCTGACTTTCATTACACAAATCTGCATAGTGCTGAGAGGCCAATGGTTATTGCACCTCGTAAAATGTTCAATTACAATTTTCTTATTCAAATTGATTCACAACACAAAAAAGAAGCCTTGGCCGCGATAAGAGCAGCTTGGGAAAAGATAAACCCAGAATTTCCTTTGGAGTACAGCTTTATTGAGGATAGTTACGAAAAGGTTTATGCTACAGAATACGCCCAGAGTAAAGTTTTAAGCATTTTTGCTCTATTGTCCGTTATTTTATCTGCTATGGGAATTTATGCTATTGCCGCATTTAGTATGCAAAGACGTACCAAGGAAATAGGTATACGCAAAGTAAACGGTGCCAGTATTGGCGAGATCATTATAATGCTTAATAAGAACTTTTTACTTTGGCTTAGCATTAGCTTTATCCTGGCAACACCAATTGCTTGGTATGCGACACACCGTTGGTTAGAGAACTTTGCCTATCAAACAGACATAAGTTGGTGGCTATTTGCCTTGGCGGGATTGATAACGATGTCAGTGGCCTTGCTCACAGTTTCAATTCAAGCCTATTGGGTAGCAAGCCGCAACCCTACCGATAGTTTACGCTATGAATAAGTGTTTTAAAATGAGAAGAAAGGGCCTTACTGTGCCTTTTCTTCTAGCTTATCTAGTAGGAATTCCCAGTTATACCAGTCTTGCTTTTTAGCTTCCAGCGCAATCTTCTGCAGCCTTTCGGTAAATTCAATTGCTAATCCGTGATAATTGATGAAACCCAGAGCTTGCATGAAACTGTTGGCCATGCTTTTATAAAAGGCTTCTGCTTTTTGCGGTTTGGTAAGATTAAATCTCTGCGCTGTTTCTAAGTTAAAGAGCATGAAATCGGCTAAAAGTGATTCTTCTAGGCCGATCTGTTGAAAGTGCTTAATGTATTTCTGAGCAAGGCTCCGACGTGCTTTTGCTTTGCGACGGCCTTGCGGGAAATATTCTTTGTTGATTTTAAATTTCGCCTCATTAATGAGTTTATCCTCCTTGGGGTTAAAAGTGAAATCGTAATAGGTTTTAACTTCTCCAAAGCGTTCGTATAGATCTATTAGCTGCGCTTCCAACTGCTTTTTACTTAAGTCTTTGAGATATGTTTTCAGCGCGCGTTTGCTCATTTAGATTGGTTATTAGCACAAAGGTATTGGTTCAATTAATATTAAACGTCATCTGCTGTTTTACTAAGGTTTTCAATGCAGCGCTCTCGTACTGTCCAAAGTTTAACAAGATCATAGGAGAGGCATTGATCTTTTAGCCATTCTTTGAGAAATTGCTTGTGTTTAAATATTTTGTCTTCAATTACTTGCCTTGCCTCTATTTCTTCTTTGCTGATAATATAGGGCTGCAAGCGAGCAACAGAAGATTGGGAATTAGTAAGATCCCAGTCGATTGAGTTAAAATTTATATAGCAGTGAGCCTCAGGGATATAATCGAGAGAAAAATCATCCAAGGCTGAGCCAATTCCTGGTGTATTGGCTGGGTTCATCTTGTAAAACACTAAGATAAGCTTCAGCTCCTCTACTCTATTCTCAACTGCTATCTGCTTTGCTAGAGCATGTTTAGAGCTGCAGCTTCCCTGTCCTTCTTTTAAAACTAAGGAAAAGTCAGACCGACATGCGTTTCTGCCATAAGGCAAATGCTTTAAGTGCCTAAATAATTTTAACCAAGTATTTAGGCCCAATGATAAAGCCAGCTCTGATAAAGGCCCACAGGCTTTAATTTCCTGATCTATTAAATTCTTCATTAAGGGCAGAAATTGAGAACTAAACGAATTTCTTCATCATTTGCTTATTGACCACTAGGGACATTATTCCGCCTACCGCATAAGTTAAAGCTAAAGCGACAAAAACCCCATGTATCCCTGCTATTCTGTTAGCCAATAAAATGGCGGGAATGCCAATAAAGAGCATTTGAATAACGATGATCATCGAGGCCTGAAGAGGTTTGTTAACCGTATTAAGATGACTGTTTATAATACCGAGAATGCCTTGCATTCCATAACCTGCCGGAACAATCCACAAATAGTTTTGCACTGTCTCTAATACCTGGACATTGTTATTAAAAATGGAGGCCAGTTGCGGAGCAAAAAAGGCAAGTAAGGCCCAAATGAACAATCCCCAAACAAAGGCAAATCGTATGCTAATGCTTACCGCTTCTTTTACTCTTGCTAGCTTTTGGCTACCAAAATTTTGCCCCACAAATGGGCCTATGGAAGCACCTAGAGCAATGAGGATACTGGAAGCTAAGAATTCTATTCTACTACCAACGCCAAAAGCAGCCACGGCATAATCGCCATAAGTAGCCAAAATGGTAGTAATTACTCCCGTAGTAATGGGAACAATTAGCCGAGCTAAACCCGAAGGAATGGCAATGGCGAGAATACTTTTCCAGCAAGCGCTTATAATTTTAAAACTGGGTATATGAAAGGTAATTAGCTTTTCTCGTCGGATTAAAATATAAAAAGATAAAATAAGCGTTAAGCCTCTCGAAATGGCGGTAGCTATTGCTGCTCCTTTTAGTCCAAGAGCGGGCGCACCAAGGTAACCGAAAATTAAAATGGGATCTAGAATTGCATTTATAACCACTGCAAAAAGCATAATGAATGCAGGCGTTAAAGCATCACCAGTTGCTCTAATAGCGCTATTGCCCACATAAGGCGCAGACACAAAAAAGAGAGCGATATACCAAATTTGCATATAATCATAAACCAAAAGTGCAGTTTCAGCATCTGCACCCAAAAGTCTAAAAGTTGGTTCTAAACTTAACAGACCAATAGCAATGAAGATGCCCGTTATAAGCAAGGTTAATGCAATACTGTCTGTGGTTTCTCGAGCGGCCTTAGGGCGATCTTTTCTACCAATAGACTTTGCAATAAGGGCAGTGGCACCTATGCCTAGTCCTTGGATAAAACTGAAGATAACCATAATTACAGGAAAGGTGAAGCTAAGTGCTGCTAACTCTTTCTTGCCCAGCTGTCCCACATAAAATGTGTCGATAAGATTGAAGGCAACCATGCTAATAATTCCCAACATCATGGGTAGTGATAGCTGCACCAACTTTTTAACAATACTGCCTTGAGTAAGGTCTTTCCTATTGCTCATGCGCACTGGCGTAGATTAGAAGGGAAAATAAATTAGGCTTCGAAGGTACAGTGATAAATTGAATCTTTATTTGGAATAAAACTAATTTCAAAGACTGAGCGAATCTTTTCCTTTTGGTTTAGATTCAGGCGCAGCAAGAATTTACCTTTGCAAAAACACCATACCATGTCCGAAACTATACCACCTTGCCCACAATGTAAATCTACCTATGCTTATCCTATGGATGCTCTTTTGGTTTGTCCAGAGTGTGGCCACGAATGGAATCCTAGCGACACTGAAGAGCCAGAGGGCCTTGTAATTAAAGATGCTAACGGTAATCTACTAAGCGATGGCGATACTGTAGTGGTATTAAAAAACCTACCTGTTAAGGGAGCCTCTGCTCCTATAAAAGCGGGAACCAAGGTTAAAAATATCCGATTGAGCGATGGAGATCATAATATTGATTGTAAAATCGATGGCTTTGGGGCGATGGCTTTAAAATCGGAGTTTGTTAAAAAGGCATAGTGCTTACCTTTGCCGAAAATTAAATTAAATAGAATGTCACAACACAATCATAGTAAACGCTCACTGAGCATTGAGGTAGAAAAATTACTTAACGCCCAAATCGTATTAGAGGGAAAATCATCCGCCTCTTATTTAAGTATGGCCTCTTGGTGTGAAACTGAAGGCTATGTTAATGCTTCAAATTTTTTATATGCCCATTCCGATGAGGAGCGTGGTCATATGTTAAAGCTCTTCAGTTATATTAATGAGGCTGGCGGTCATGCACTACAACCTGAAATAACGAATATTAAGCATAAGTTTTCTTCTTTAAGAGAAGTCTTTGAAGATGTGTTAGCGCACGAAATTCACGTTACTAAGTCTATCCACGAAATTGTAGACCACAGCTTAAGCAATAAAGATTTCAGCACTTTTAGTTTTTTACAATGGTTTGTTACCGAGCAACGTGAAGAAGAAAGCTTAGCCCGCCGTATTTTAGAGATATTTGATATTATTGGCGAAGACGGAGTGGGTCTTTGGACTATTGATCAGGAGATTGGTAAAATCTCTGCTGCTGGTACTGAAGAGCCACAGCCTTAAACTTTAGATTCATTTTTTAGATAAACAAAAAAAGCCCTGAATATCTCTATTCAGGGCTTTTCTTTATTTAGTAAGGATTACTTATTTACAAGCGCTTAGGCTAGACTCTTGAAGACGAGTAGAAATCTCCTTACGTGTATATTGCTGCTCTAAATCAAAGCTTGCAACGGCTTCACCTTCTTCGAAAATCAAGGCTTCATTGCTACCGTCAATGCTAATATACTGAACCAATGGGGTTTCTGTTGCTTTTTCAACTTTAGACCAAGTGTTAGTTTTAGGATTGAAAACTAGACTTTTCACTAAATCACCTTCTGCATCGGTAATATCAAATCTGTTTTGACTAGCAATTACGGTGTAATCTTCTCCATCGATAGACATTTGACCTTCTTCAGTTTCTCCTGGAGCCATTGCCATCGGAATAGAGCCAGACCAGAACTCAATTAGATTTAAAATGTATAAATCTACTGCTCCAGCAAGGCCATAGACAGGAATAATGTTAAGACCATAGAATAATAAGGATTGTGCGAACTTATTGTCAACTACATCCTCGTTCCACTTATAAACTTTTTTTACCAAAGCAAACTCACCGAAACAAGAGGTTACACTGAATAGTAAACTGCCTGCCAAAACTAAATTGATAATTTTTTTCATTTTGAAATATTTGTTATTTGGATGGAAAAGATAGTAATAATCTTGTAGCGCACAACTTTATTTTTGTACAACCACCAGTAAAAAAATGTAATTAATTCTTTTTCAGATAACTGTATGTTATCAAGATGATTCTATCACTTCTATTACTCTATGGCCCGTTCGGGCACCAATAGCAACCCCCATTCCGCCGAGCCTCAAAGCAGTATAAACCCCCTCTTCTATTTCTTTTATAATAGGCTCCTTATTAGAGCCAACTCCTAATATCCCCGACCAATTATCCATAAATAAATCGGTGGTATCTAAACCTAAATATTGCTCTGTAAAGTTCAATAATGCAGTCTTTACCTTAGGATTAATACCAAATTGATCCGTGGTCTCAGCTTGCAGGTCAACATTTCTAGCACCACCAATTAATAAGCGATTTCCAATCCTACGAAAGTAATAATAGCCCATATGCGCATGATAAACGGCTTCTGGAAAGGGCCAATCAAATTCTTTAGAAATTAAGACCATATTACGAACGGCTTGCAAATCAAAGTCCCCAAAGCGATTGCTAAAAGCATTGGTGCACAAAATCAGTTTCTTTGCTTTTAGATTTGGTAGTTGGGCGCATTTTAAATGGATGTACTTCTCTATTCTATAAAACTCCTCCACGCAGCAGTTGTAAAACACATTTATGCCCAATCCCACGGCCTTCTTAAATAATGCTTGCATCATCTTAGCGGGGTTTAATGACCCTTCGTAAGGGCTGCGAATACTACCAATACAATTTTTGAAGGATTTATAATCGTCACTTTCATAAAAGACTTCTCCGCCAAAGAATTCTCTCAAATCCTTGTTTAATTGAGGTATCAGTTTTTTGCAGGCTAGCCATTCCTCAGTTTGATCTTCGTTAAAGATCTCCACGCCTCCACAATCTAAGTAATCCATTTCCGCATCGGAAACAAGCTGACGTAAAAACCTCAAGCCTTGGTAACGCTCCTTAACCAGTGCAATACAAGCTTTATAGCCCTTGATTTTAATATCATCTTGCAGTTCCCCCAATGATCCATAACAAGCAAAACCAGCATTTTTAGTGGAGGCACCCTCGGGTAAAAAACCCTGTTCTAAGACAACAATTTTTTGGTCGGGATTATTTTGCTTGGCAAATATCGCCGCCGATAAGCCGGTAATTCCTGCACCAATAATGGCTAAATCATAATCTGACCAATACGCTTCTTTTTCCCAATAACTCCAAGTCTTTTCAATCATTAGGCGAAGCTACATTCTTATTTTAATTTCTCTGGTAAATACTTAACCACTTACTTAGTAATAAACTCCGAATAAACTCTGCCTTATTGTTATTGACAGCCCTATCATATTTCAACCAAATGCAGCTAAATTTAACACTGTAAGTGACAAATATCATTTCAAACTTAGCCCTTCTGCCTTAATATAGCTGAACCTTATAATTTAGTTGATACCATGAAAAACTTAAACATTCTGTTCCCTACCGATTTCAGTGCACTTAGTCTAGATACCTTAGGTACCATTATTCCAGCGGTTAAACAGGGTAATAATCATTTAGTAATTATCCATGCTGCTTCTCACGAAAAGAAAGACGCTGCAGCCGACCGCATTCGGGTGAAGGAAGAAATGGAGCAGTTTATTAAAGCTAGCCCTCAATTAGAAACGCTGAGCTATGAAACCCGCTGGGAATACGCGAGCTCTAAAGAGTTGATCTTGCGCGAATCAGACAAAGTGGAAATCGATTTAATAATTATGGCCACCAAAGGTGCGCAAGGCATAAATACCATTTGGGGCAGTAAAACAGAGGCCGTTGTGCGAGATGCCATTGTGCCCGTAATAGTAATGCCAAAAGGCGCTAAACTTGATTTGATCACTAAAATTGCATTAGCTGCTGACTACGAATTCTTGCAAAATGAGCAGGCACTAGATGCTTTATTACAAATTGCAGATCACAATACTACCTCCATTGATGTGGTTACCGTAAATCGCTCGGAAGAGCAACTTAGCCGTAAAGAAAAAATCAATCGTAAATATTTGAAGCGCCGTCTTCAAAACTTCCCCCATCGCTTTAAGCATCATTTTGAGAGCGAAGTGAGTCAAGGATTGGTGGCCTATGCAAAAAGTAATGACTCCGATTTAATTGCCATCCTGCCTCGCGACTATCGCTTTTTAGAAGGTTTGCTTACCGAAAGTCTTTCTAAACGAATGGTTTATAAAAGTGAAGTACCACTTTTAATACTTAAATAATGGATACCGATTATACCAATCTCGATAAACTTACCGATCAATTATATGCAGAGCTTATCAGCAAAAGCGAAAAGGAAATTGCTGAGAAAAAATCGGCTGCAGTACAGGAAATAGAAGCCAGGGAAAAACAAGCTCAAAAAGAAATTGATGCTTATAAAATTAAGGCTGATCAAGAGATCGCTCAGGAGAGACAGAAGATGGAGTCTGAATTGCGATTAAAAGCCACGGCCGTTTTAGAAGACCTCCAATTGGCGCTAAGAACTGCATTAAATAGCAGAATGATCGATGCTCCCCTCACTGAACTCTTTTCCGATAAGGCTTTTATTAAAGACTATTTGTTTAAGCTAGCCGAGCAGCTAAGCGCCTCCCCACTCAAACTCAGTCTAAGCCTTTCGGCAGATGCGCATGAGCAATGGCAGCAGCAACTGAATAAGCATTTTCCTCAATTAGAAATACACCTTGGTGCTGAAAATCAGGAAATTAAGATTTTAAATTCTGATGAAGGCTTTTACCTTTCCTTGGGTGAAAAGGAACTAAAAACTCTCTTCCACTCCTATCTTAGTCAAAGCTTAAAAGATCGCCTGTAGGATGGCTAATTATTATTACATAATAAGCTCATTACCAGTTTTAAAAATGGAAAGCAGGCTAAGTGAAGAGGTATTGGATGAAGCTTGGTTTTTAATCCAGAATAATTGTAGCGCCGAGGATTGGCAGCAAATTAATTGGTTTGTTAAACGCAATGACCTTCATAATTTACTGGAAAGCTGGCAGCACCGCTATTTAGCCTACCCTTTTCGTCCTCTACGTAAGCCTTATTCTATTGGTTCAGATAAAATAGCGGCTAGTGAAAAAGACCCACAATTATTAGATGCAATCTGGCTTGCCTTTTACGAGGAGCATAGCGATGATTTTAATCATTGGACTGCTAATGAAATGGATAGTAATTGGTTCTCCTATTTTTTTCAAATGGTTAGCCTTAAAGGGCATTCATTTATTAGTGCTTTATTCCAGTTTGAAGATGAAGTTCGTAGCTTAATGGCTACTTTTAATACTAGCCTTTATTCTTTTGTAAATAAGGATTATAGATACGGCGTAAATCCAATCCATCAACAACTTTTACTAGGGAAAAGCCAGCTATCCGAAAAGCAAAAATTAGAGTACCCTTTTCTAGAGCTTCTTCTTAATTCATTAAGCTCAAAGGATCCTGAAATTATTACCAATGCCGTTCATCAGGTTTTATGGAATAAAGCCGATGATTTGGCGCGAGGACATTACTTCGACCAAGTTTCATTGCTCAATTATTGTTTTAAACTCTTCCTTATCTACCGCCGAGAGCAACTGAAGATTAATCAGAATAAACCATTTTTAGCGGACTTACTAGCGGAGTCTATTAAAAACATTAAGTACCATGACTAAAGGGAAAATTAAAGCCATTGTCAGTAATCTCCTCGAAATAGAATTCGATGGGAAAGTGATGCAGAATGAAATCTGTTATGTTGCATTAGAAGATAAGTCCTTAATGGCCGAGGTTATTAAAATTGGCAACAAAAGAGCTTATGCGCAGCTGTTTGAAATGAGCACCTCCTTAAAATTAGACGATGAAGTAAGCTTTAGCGGCGAGTTGCTCGAAGTTGATTTAGGACCGGGCATTCTTTCTAAAAATTTTGACGGTTTACAAAATGATCTGGAAGCAATGAAAGGTACTTTTATTGAAACTGGTCAAAAAAATGTCAGTATCGATAAAAATGCAATTTACTCTTTCACGCCTCTGCAAAAAGTCGGTTCCTTAGTAAAAGCAGGTGATTGGCTAGGAGAAGTTCCCGAAAATTGGATTGCTCATAAAATAATGGTGCCTTTCAAACTTAAAGGAGAATTTGAAATAGTAAAAATTGTTACCGCTGGCAATTATAAAGCATCCGATGAGATTGCCCAATTAAAAGGAAGCAAGGGAGAGTTAATCTCGGTTAGCATGATTCAGAAATGGCCGGTAAAATGGGCTTTAAAGAGCTATCGCGAAAAATTTAGGCCTTCCAAAATCTTTCAAACTGGCCTGCGCGTAATGGATACGCTTAATCCTATTGCCGAAGGTGGCACCGGCTATATTCCGGGTGCTTTTGGAACAGGAAAAACTGTCCTGCAGCAAGCAATTGCTAAAAACAATCAGGCGGATATGGTAATTTTAGTAGCCTGCGGGGAGCGGGCAAATGAGGTAGTAGAAATTTTTCACACCTTCCCGCAGCTTGAAGATTTAAAAACGGGTCGCAAGCTAAAGGAGAAAACTACTATTATTTGCAATACTTCAAATATGCCCGTGGCCGCTCGTGAGGCTTCAGTTTATGTGGGGATGACCATTGCCGAATATTATCGAAATATGGGGCTTAAAGTTTTACTATTAGCCGATAGCACTTCTCGTTGGGCTCAAGCTTTACGCGAGATGAGTAATCGTATGGAAGAGTTACCAGGAACTGACGCATTTCCTGTTGAGCTACCAGCCGTAATTGCCAACTTTTATGGTAGAGCTGGAGCGGTGGCCTTACATAATAATAGCAGCGGCTCCATTACCTTTTTAGGAACAGTATCGCCTGCTGGTGGCAACTTTAAAGAGCCAGTTACCGAATCTACCGCTAAGGTAGCTCGCTGTTTTTATGCGCTTTCGCAGAAGCGTGCTGATGCTAAGCGCTATCCTGCTATTGATCCCATTGGCTCCTATTCTCGCTACTTAGATTATGAAGAGTTTCAGTCTGAAACAAAAGCTATTCTAGGAGAAGATTGGATAGGTAAGGTTAAAAAGATGAAAGACCTCTTACAACGTGGCATTGAAGCTCGCGATCAGATTAGTATTTTAGGAGACGATTCTGTGCCACTCGATTACCATTTGGATTTTTGGCGCAGTGAGCTCTTGGACTTCGCTATTATTCAGCAAGACTCTTTTGATGATGTAGATATGAATAGCCCACTGGATCGTCAGCAAACCATGCTACAACTTGCACTGGAATTATGCGAGCAAAAGTTTGAATTTGAAGACTTTAATGCCGTGAGCACCCACTACAAAAAGCTAATCAACACATTTAAGCAGTTTAATTACAGTCCTTATAAAGGAGATGATTATTACAAGTATTTGCAAGAACTAGAAGCGTTTAGCCAAAATTAAAGCTCATGGAAATTAAAGCCTTTCAAGCGGTTTACACCGAAATAAAAGCACTTACCAAAGCCACTTGCACCCTTAAAGCCAAGGGTATCACCTATGATGAATTGGCATGGGTGGACGGAAGAAACGCACAAGTAATTAAGATTGATGGTGATTTAGTTACCCTACAGGTTTTCTCCGGCACCGAAGGTATAGGAACAGAAGCTAAAGTGGTTTTTGCTGGTAAACCTCCTTCCCTAGCCTTAAGCTCAACATTGGGTGGTCGTTATTTTAATGCATTTGGAGAAGCAATTGATGGCCTTTCTCAAGCCCAGGGCCGAGAAGTAAATATTAAAGGAAGGACGGTAAACCCAGTGCGCAGGCAGTTGCCCTCAGAAATGCTTTCTACTGGTATTGCAGGAATTGACCTTAACAACACTCTGGTAACGGGGCAAAAGATTCCATTCTTCGCAGATCCGGATCAACCTTTTAATCGCATTCTTGCTGAAGTAGCTTTAAGGGCCGATTCCGATCGTATTGTCTTAGGAGCCATGGGTATCAGTCACGACGACTATATTATGTTTCGCAATAGCTTTAAGGAAAGAGGAGCTAGCGATAAAATTGTCAGCTTCGTAAACACCTCAGAAGATCCACCTTTAGAGCGTTTGCTTATTCCCGATCAAGCTACCGCCACAGCTGAGTATTTTGCCTTTGAAAAGAAAGAAAAGGTTTTGGTTTTACTCAGTGATATGACACTTTATGCTGATGCTCTAGCCATTGTTTCAAATAAAATGGATCAAATTCCCAGTAAGGATGCTATGCCCGGCTCTTTATACAGCGATTTAGCGAGGATATATGAGAAAGCCGTGCAATTTCCAGAAGGAGGCTCGATAACCATTATTGCGGTAACCACTCTAAACGATGGAGATATAACCCACGCCATTCCTGATAATACGGGCTATATTACCGAAGGACAACTTTATTTAAAACGCGATACCGAAACAGGTTTGACCATTATCGACCCTTTTCGCAGCCTTTCACGCCTAAAGCAGAATGTAATTGGTACTAAGACACGAGCTGATCATCCGCAGTTAATGAATGCTTTAGTGCGCTTGTATGCAGATGCCGCAGAAGCCCGCTCCAAGCAAGAAAACGGCTTTGACCTTAATGATTTTGATGAACGGTCCTTAGCCTTTGCTAAAGATTATGTCCGGGAATTACTAGATGTAAATTTGAATTTAGAGACCAATGTCATGCTTAATATTGGCTGGGATATACTAGCCCGTCATTTTAAGGCCTTTGAATTAGGTATCAAGCAAGAGTTTATAAACCAATACTGGCCCGGAGAAAAAGACTAATCATGCTTGAGAAGTTCGCTTATAATAAAAGTACCATTCAAGACTTCCAACGTCAGTTGAAGGTAAGACGTGCCGCATTACCTGTGCTATTGCGCAAAGAGACGGCGCTTCGGCAAGTTATAACCGAACTGAAAACGACACTTGCACTCAAAAGAATGGAATTCCAAAAATTAGAGGAAAGCTTAAACCATTTTGAATCGATTTGGAATGAATTCCCACCTATCGTAAAAGTTGAAACTTGCGAATACAAGCATGAAAATATCGCGGGGACTAAAATTAGCAGTATCCAAAAAGTAGTGTTCGAAAAATTAGAACTGAAATTGCGCTACGAGCCAGCGTGGCTACCTGCTGCCACCGAAGCTTTGATGGAATATGTAAAGGCCTATTTAAGCCTACAGAATATGGAGGAAAAACTAAAAACCTTGGAGCTGGCGCGTAAAAAAACTACTCAAAAGGTAAACCTCTATGAAAAACTACAAATCCCGGCCTACGATGAAGCTATTAGGCGCATAAAACGCTTTTTAGAGGATAAGGAGAATATTGCCACCGCTGCTAAGAAGATTGCTAAAAACAAAAAAATCAGTCGCCATGAAAGCTAGGATGAAGAAATTGGAGATTCTCTGTCCTGAAAATATGGTAAAACCACTATTACAAGACTTAAGAGACTTAGAATGCCTGCACTTCGAAGCATTGGAAGAAAAAATTAATTTTCTTGAAAACCCAGCCTACAAGCAATTTCATCAGGCCTATAAACTGGTTTCAGAAAACAGTGAAGAGGAAAAGCATAACCCGGTTGATAAGCCTAAGACCCTCAACTTAAGGGAACTTTCTCAAAGTATTTTAGACCTAGAAAAGAAGCTTAAGAGCTTAGAGGGGCAGTTAAGTCGTATAGATAAAAAGCTAGAGCTGAAGGAAATTTGGGGAGATTTTAAGGCCCATAAATGGCATGAGCTAGCGCAAGCAGGATTAGAAATTCGATTCTATGCGACAGCAAGCAATCGTTTGGAGAAGATGATCAAAGAGGGCTTTAAGCCAATTTTGCTCAAAGAAAATAACGCTCAAAGTTATTTTGCCCGCATTATAAGCAGTGCAGATCACGACGATTTCATGCTTGAGCCGTTAGAAATCCCGACTGAAAGTATCAGTTCTTTGGTTAAAGAAAAAGAACAAATAAAAAGCCATCTAGCGCAAGCGCAAAAAGATTTAAAAGAGGCCGCTAAACATCGCCAATCTTTAAAATCACAAACTCTAAATTTGCAAGACCAGCTTATTAAGGAGCGTATTGTGGCCCAAAGCTATCAGGTTAAAGCAATCAATATATCCCATATAAAATGCTGGTATAAAGATTCTAATGAAAATTTAATTAAACAATTACTTAACAAAGAAAGTGTTGCTTATCAAATTAGCCAAGCGGTAGTAAATGACCCGGTACCCGTTTTGTTAAACAACAATAAGTTTAACAAACTCTTTGAGCCAGTTACTAAAATATTTCAATTACCACATTACTTTGAGTTCGACCTTACACCTTTCATTGCGGTCTTCTACCCCATTCTTTTCGCTTATTGTTTAGGCGACGCTGGCTACGGGTTTTTGTTAAGTATGGCCTCACTTTGGGCTTATTTCAGCTTCCTTAAAAAGCAGCGTAGTTTAGCCCTATTGGGGCTAATCCTCGGACTAAGCACCTTGGTAATGGGATTTATTAAATCGGGCAGTCTTTTCGGTATCCCCTTGCTTACCAGCAGCTCGCATCCTTGGGTACAGCAACTTTCCAAGCTCGTTCTAATTCCAGATGATAGTGACTATTTTTTTAACGCTTTTAATGTGGCTCTTTTAATTGGCCTGCTGCAAATAGTGGTGGGGATTGTCATCGCAATTTTTAAAACTTGGTCATACAAAGGCTTTTGGTCCGCGCTGGCGCAGATTGGAAAAATGCTAATTGTACTCAGTAGTGTAAGTCTATTTTTAAACGAAACCCTACAACTTAGTGCAGTCCTGATGCTTGGCCTAAAATTAATTTTGGCCGGCGGAATTTTGATGGTCATGTTTTTCCATGATATGTCGCAGCACTTATTTAGCAGACTAGGATCTAGTGTTTTGCCTCTATTCTTCATATTCACTGGCCTTTTAGGAGATGTTTTATCTTACGTTCGCCTCTTTGCCTTGGGCGTTACCTCGGGTGTATTGGGCTTGGTAGTAAATCAAATTGGCACCGATATGATAGGTGATTCCTGGTTTTCTTATTTAGGCGCAATTGCCTTCTTAATTTTTGGCCATGCCTTAAATCTTGCCTTGGCTGTATTAGGATCTTTTATTCACCCGCTGCGACTCACTTTTGTAGAATTTTATAATAACGCTCAATTCGAAGGGGGCGGCAAAGCCTTTGAAGCATACACTAAATCAATTAAAATCAATTAATTATGGAATCTGTAAACCTTGCACTTATTTTAGCCTTTATCGGTTTTGGGGTATTAATATCCCTTTCGGGGATTGGTAGTATTATGGGTACAGCTGCCGGAGCAATGGCAACTGTGGGAGCGGTTAAAAAGCGCCCTGAATCCTTCGGTTCATTTATCGTTTTAAGTGCCCTACCAGGTACTCAGGGATTGTATGGCTTTGCCGGCTTTTTTATTCTGCAAGAGTTTATCAGTCCAGAAATCACCATTTTGCAAGGCGCGGGAATCCTCGGTGCTGGTATAGCATTAGGCTTAGCGGGTATGCTTTCTGGGATATTTCAAGGAAAGGTTTGTGCCAATGGAATTGACGCCATTGGCAGCGGCAACGATGTTTTCGGTAGAACATTAATTCTTGCCGTATTTCCAGAACTCTATGCGATTATCGCCTTTGCCGCATTATTTTTAATCCGTGGAATATTGTAATCATGTCTGCTTTAGCTTTTAACTCGGTGCTAGTTGCCTTAGAAGGCGGAGATACCGATCAAGAGATTTTAGCTTATTTAGCTTTTCTAAATAAAAGTCTACACTTTTCTAAAATCTACTTTCTACACGTAGAACATAATCTCGAGTTACCTGACTCTATACAGAAGGAGTTTGCACATTTAATTGCACCTATTGATGAGAATATAGAGAAGATTATGCGTGAATCGGTAAGCGAGTATTTTGACTTGGATAAAGATCAGTGCCAATTTATTATTCGCGAGGGCCATATTTATGAGCAGATTCTGCACGCGGCTCATATCAAGGAAATAGATTTAATTGTAATGGGCCGAAAAAAGGAAACCACTCGTCACAAACACTTATCTAGCCGATTAACGGAGCAAGGTCCTTGTTCTATATTACTGGTCCCTGAAAAAACTCTACCCGAGGTACACGAAATACTAGTGCCAACCGATTTTAGTGATCACTCTGTAAATTCGATTCGTTTGGCCGAAGCATTGGCAGAGGAGTTTTTAGCCGATTTACGATGCATTCATTTTTACAACTATGCTTCAGGCTATTTAAAAAATGGCAGTAGCACAGTAGAATTGAGGCGGGCAGTAAAAACTCACTGTTATCAAGAGTGGGAAGATTTAAAAAAAGAGAAAGGCTTAAATAAAGATCTTAATTGCGAGTTTTATGAAAATGAGGGCAATAAGGAAGAACAGTGCCTGGCCCGTGCTCGGCACATCGGTTCCGACTTAATGATTTTGAGTTCCAAAGGGCGTAATGCCTCGGCCTCCATTCTTTTAGGCTCTTTTGCTCGTGAGCTTAGCTTTATAAACCGGCAGGTACCGCTTTTAATTTTAAAAGGTAAAAATGAAAACCTCAGTTTTTTCGATGCTATAAAATCTTTGCTTTAAATCTCTGACCTTCTTAGCGTTTTTGCCAGAAAAAGGGCATAAATAATATTAGAACGGTAAAAAGTTCCAATCTGCCTAAGAGCATTAAAAAACAGAGAAACAGTTTGCCGCCTTGTGGAATATGTGCAAAATTATCGACTGGCCCAACCGAGCCTAAACCCGGCCCAATATTTCCTA
>CBFHVV010000034.1:0-30629 GCA_965658965.1 Croceimicrobium sp. | reverse complement strand
TTTTTTTTTCACAATTTCAAATGAATTATGCGCTTTTTCAAGTGACTATTTTCTTGGGTAATTAAATTCAAAGTCTTTCCAGTCTATCCCGTAATCGCTAAAAAATATGGCGGCCCGGCGATTCGCTCTTCTTTCATAAGGCTGGAACTTGTGTGAGGTATTTGGTTCTTTGCTAGACATTATTTTTTTCGTTCGAGCGGCGCTAATTAAACTAGGCAAGCCAATAAAGGGAAGGTAAAATATGCCAAAAAGCCTACTGTCTAGGCTATGACCAAATTCATGCATAAATAAAGGGTCGCTTAATAAGCGCTCTCTAAAGCTAGATTTTAGGCTGTCATCTATGGCAATGTGAATAAAACTCCCCAAAGACATTCCGCTCGCTTTGTGAGCCTTGCTAGTAATGCTAAAGGTAGCGCCAGCAAAGTATTCTACGTGATGAATGAGGCCAATGCTGTTTAAAACCTGAGCCCATAATTGGCCTAGTGCAATTTGTGGAAACTCCCAGCTATGACGAATAAGACCGAGGGTAAGGCCAATAAAGGTAGATTGGTTTTGTGGGATATAGAAATTTCCTAAGAAGATTTTGAGAGCCCGCCGAAACTGCTGCCATTGGCCGCTTGCCATTCCATTTACCGCTCCAATTAGAAGGCCAAAGAGAGCTGAGCCAAACAAAAGGTAGAAATAGGCACTAAATAAGACAATCAAAAAACTGTTGGAGTTCAGGAGGCTTAAACATAGCAAAGCGATGGCTAGTAAAACACCTATAAAGAGAATACTCTTTCCATAGCTATCACTCTGCTTTGCGGCTTTAATTCTCAAACTTATAATTTAAATGCTCTTTCGGGGGTTCATTTTTAGCCTTTATAACCTGATATAGCTTTGGCCCTAAAAATTAGCGATGCTGATCGATAAGAATTAGATTTCCATCTGGGTCGCTAATGCTTAAGCTGGCAGGCCCATTGGTAGAAGGATCAATAGCTGTGTCCTTTAAAATGGCCTCATCAATTAGTTGCTGCTGAATAGCTCTGATGTCATCAAAACTTTCAATGTTTTGTCCGCTCTCATCCCAACCTGGATTAAAGGTGAGAATATTACCTTCAAACATGTCTTGAAAAAGGCCAATAAGGGAATTTTCATTTTTCATAATAAGGTAATTGCGCTCCATCGCTCCTCCTAAAATTTCGAAACCTAGCTTTTCGTAAAACTCTTTGGAGGTTTTTAAATCTTTTACACTCAAGCTAATAGAAAAGGCACCTAGTTTCATAGATTCAGATTTTATTTTTGATAAACGAATTTTTGAAGGCTCAAGGGTAAGCAATTCTTCGGGCGCATCTGCCGAAAGGCGACTTAAGCCAAAACCTAAGCTAAATGCTAAAGAAAAGCCTAACAGAATTAGGGATAGTTTTTTCATGGTCTTTGATTTGGTGCTTTAAAATTAAGCGAATCGGGATGAACCCGAAGCGGATTGAAAATATTTTATTAGTTTTACCTCAGATTCTTAGGTATGAAGAAATCGTATATTAAAGGTTTTTTAGAGGATATAATATTGCACCTCATTGCCCAGCAGGGCGAGAGTTATGGTTATGAACTAACGCGCCTAGTAGAGGATAAAACCGATGGTATTATTAAATTAAACGAAGGCGCTCTTTATCCGGTCTTACATAAACTGGAGAATGAAGGTTTATTGCTGAGTGAGTTTAAAGATAATGGCAGTCGTCCACGAAAATATTATCGTTTGGCAGCAAAGCCTGAAACCAAAGAAAGAGTGCAGGAAATGGGCCTTGCCGCCAAGGCTTATATAGCTGCTTTAAATGGATTATTTAGTACTTAAGAGCAATGAAAGAGCATAGGCAAATAAGTTCGGAGGAATTAGAATTTCTATTTCGCTTTTGTAAAAAGAAGGGAATCGAATTTGTAGACTTGCGGCTAGAGCTGGTCGATCACTTAGCTAGTCAGGTTGAGGCTATATGGCAGGAGGAACCTCGATTAAGCTTCAAAACCGCATTTCACAAACTGTATAAGGCATACGGTAGTTTTGGTTTTCAAAAACTAGCTCAAGAACATTCTAGGTTGGTGTGGAAAAAATATGGGAACATTTGCAAACAGGAGTTTATATACTGGCTGAAGCCGCCACAAATACTACTCACCTTAATAATTGGCTTTCTCTGCTACTTGAGTCTTATTACTTTTTCTTTTTTTGGCTTTTACCTTTGGTCTGCCATTTACCTCGCTCATATAATAACCTTAATTTATATGGTGCTTAAGTCGAGAAGTATTGCCAAGGACATTAAAAAGGAGCGAACTATGCTTTTAAGTAGTCCTCGTCAGTTTTGGTGGATATTTTATTTTGCTAGCACTTTGCCTCTTCAAACTGATCCTTTTTCCTTTAACTATCACCAACCTTCCGTAGCGCTCTTTAGCACGATTTTCTTTTTAGTTAGTCTGCTTTTTATCCTGGCAAATAATAAAATTCTTCGCCTGGCGGAGCAACAAGTTTCGGCGATTAAGGAACGATTAAACTTTTACCATCTCTAATGGAAAATAAGCATCATCGTCACATGAAAAGTCAAAGAGAAATAAACCCAGAAGAATTAGCATTTATCTTTAATTTCTGTAAGAAGAAGGACATTTATTATGTGGATCTGCGAATGGAATTGGTAGACCACTTAGCCAGTAGGGTAGAGGCTACTTGGGAGAAAGAGCCCAGCCTAAGTTTTCGGGAAGCTTTTTATAAAGTCTATAAATCTTTTGGCATATTTGGGCTAAGCACAATAGCAGAGGAGCATACTAAAACTGTGAATAAAAGATATTGGAACCTAGTCTTAAATGAGTTTAAGTTATGGATTAGACCACCCCAAGTTTTTGCAAGCATTTTATTTTTTGTTCTTGTTTACTTAGGCTTGCAGGCCTTTGCACAGCTTACCGTGGTAGTATGGAGCTTAGGCTTTTTAGGTGCTCTAACTACTCTGGTTTATATGATTATTAAATCAAATAAAGCGGCTAAAAAATTAGCTGGCGAAAAGTCTATCCTCTTAGCCAGCCCGCGTCAGTATTGGATGTTGACTTATTTCATTTATTGGCTACCTTTTCAAAGCTTTTTAATAAACGGAAATTTACCTTTTTGGCCGACCTGGCTTTTTGAAACGAATGGCATTTTATTTAGCACTTTCTTTTTTGTCTTTTCCTTAATTTACGCTATCGCCAACTTTAAAATTATGCAAATGGCAGAGGAGCAGGTGGGAAGTATAAAAAGTCGTTTAAAGTATTATGTTTCGGAATAGGATTTAAGGAATTCTTTACTCCAACTCAATTTTATCAATCATCAGTTCAAAGCTTTCTTCCTTTTTATTGGCGATTAAGAATGTAAGCTCCTCAATACTGTCGTGATTGTAATTATCCATATCTAAAAATCGTCCGCGAAATGATGGCCGCATATCTTTTAGATTTACTTCTACTGTGGCCCAATCTTCGGGGCTTGAAAATGTATAGATATAAGAGTAATAATCACGACGATTGTGCTTGATGCGTATTTGATAATCTTTACCATCACCTTTAATCCTCATTTTAAGCTTAGAATAGTCGGTCGTACTCAGCTCTTTAAAGTTGTAGCGCAATGAAGAGAAGCCTCCATTATTTTCAAGAGAAACTTCGCCCCAAAACCGACCGTGGCCTGCTTTGGTAATTTCAAAGTTGCCGGCAGACAAGCCCCCCATTACTCCATCATCCACAATTTGCCAATTTTTGGTGTCGCTGCTTTTTTGGAAGTCAAAAATAAGAGAGGAACTGCTTATCATAGTCAAGAAAAATAGGGTGCTTAAAAGTCGCATAGTTAATTAGTCGAAAAGCATTGCTTATTACAAGGCCTTAATATTAAACTGACTCTTAGGTAAAATGTTCCTACTTTGCTTACTAAAGCTTAAAGTGTAAGTACGGATTGCCGAATATCTTAGGTCACTTATTCGTGTCTTAAGCTTTCTATAGGATCCAAACGACTTGCCTTTAATGCCGGGTAGAAGCCTGAAATAAGACCAACGCCCAAACAGATTACCGCTGATAAAAACATCCAGGCCCAAGGAATAATAAAGCTACCACCAATACCCGCGGATACCGCGTTACCAATAGCAATACCAAAGATTATCCCGCCAAAGCCGCCAATAAGACAAATAACGATAGCCTCGGTTAAAAACTGACTCAAAATGGCGTGACTTTTAGCGCCAATGGCTTTACGAATACCAATTTCACGTGTTCGTTCTGTAACCGATACTAGCATAATATTCATGAGCGCTATGGCCGCTCCTAGTAGAGTTACAGAAGCAATAACTATCGCCGCCAAACTCACGTACTTTAAATTCCCAATAAGGCTTTCACTCAGGTTATCACTGCGAATTATGGCAAAATTGTCTTCCGACTTAGGCTTTAACTTTCTCACAGCCCGCATTACTGCAGTAGCTTCTGAAACCACTTCTTCTAAATTAAGACTTTCTTTGGCCATTACATTCACCGCGAAGCTCCTTCCTCCCGTAGCATATAAAGTGCGCGCCTTAGTTATGGGAATTAAAATAGATTTATCCCCACCAAAGCCAAAAGAATTTCCTTTTTCCGCTAAGATTCCAATAATGCGAAAACGATTACCAGCAAACTGTATGGTTTTGCCTAGGGCGTTTTCTTTAGGGAAGAGCGTATTTACAATTTCTTGGCCTACCATTACACTGGCATCCGCATCATCAACATCGTTTTTGGTGAAATTTCGGCCAGACTCTAATTCGTAGCCACCGGTAGCCAAGTAATTTTCATCTACCGCCATTACCGCAATATTGGGATTTGTTGATTTGTTTTCATATTTCACCTCAGTGGTTCCACTGGCCATAAAGGAAACACTGGTACTTGCCTTATCAAAAGGCATTTTCTCTTTGAAATTAAGAGCCTCGTAAAAGCTAATATTGGGATAGTACTTTGGTTTTTCTCCACCGCGACCGATGCGAATATTAGGACTGCGGTTTTGGATAGTAAAAGTATTTGCACCCAATAATGCAAATTGCCCAGTAAGTGATAATTTTATCACATCAATAGCCGTTAGTATTCCCACCAAAGCAGTTATACCAATTGCAATAATTAGGCTGGTTAAAATGGTGCGCAGCAATTGAGTTTTTATAGATTGCAAGGCTATTTTAAGGTACTCGAAAAACATGGCTTTTTGCATGGCACTAAATTACAATTTATGAGCGGCTCGGGAGAGAAAGAATCGACCCAAAATGAAAATCATCGTGTAATTCCCCCCGAAGGCTCTTTGGCACTATTGGCTTTAGGTGCAAAGGGCTTGCATGCCTGGCGCTTGGCCCAAACCCAAAATTCCTCTCGCGATGAATCCTAAATGCCTCTTAATTGGCTGGGATGCAGCCGAATGGGAACTGCTAGATCGCTATATCGATTCAGGCTTAATGCCGAACCTTAAAGTGCTTCTAAATAGTGGTTTGCGCGCTAATATAGCCACCTTGCAGCCGGTGCTGAGTCCACTTTTATGGACGAGCATCGCAACCGGTAAACGACCACATGAACACGGTGTTTTAGGATTTGTGGAATGGCAAGGACAAAAAGTAATTCCCGTGCAAGCCAGCACTCGTAAAAGTAAAGCCTTTTGGAATATCCTTGAGGAGGCAGGATTAAAAACGCAGATAATAAATTGGTGGCCCAGTCACCCAGCTGAGCAAAGTGGAAAACTAAAGGTCTCAAATCAGTTTTGTGAATTTCCGCAAGAATTGACAAATTGGTCAATGGATGCAGCGGCAGTTTTTCCACCTTCCCAAGCCAAAGAAGTTGCCAATTTGCGGATTGCCCCGCAGGAATTAAGTCAGGCGCATCTTCAGCCTTTTTTTCCTCAACATAGTTGGGAGGAGCTGCAATCTGACCCGATGGTAGCGAAAGTGGCGAATATTTTGGCCCGCTCGTCTTCTATTCATAATGTAATAACGCATGCTCTGGAGAATAATGAGTGGGATTTTTCAGCAGTATATCTAGAGGCTTTAGACCATTTTAGTCATATCGCCTCGCAGTATTTAGCCCCAAAATTGGAAGGCATAAGTAATGAGGATTTTAGCAAGTACTCAGAGATTATTCCTGCGGCTTATCGCTGGCACGATATGATGCTTGGCCGGCTGATGGAACTTGCGGGAGAAGATTGTCACATCATAATCCTTTCCGATCATGGCTTTGAAGTTTCCACCGATCGCAGTATAAAACTACCAGAGCTCCCTGCAGCCCCAGCTTTAGAACACCGGCCCTATGGCGTTTTTGTAGCTAGCGGTCCTCAATTTGCTAGCAATAAGGCCCTATACGGTGCGAGTCTTTTGGATATTGCTCCCACCATTTTGCAGCTCTATAATTTGCCTTTGGCAGAAGATATGCCTGGAAGAGCTATTGCTGATATATTTCGTCAGGAAATTAAAGCCAGTTTTATCCCTTCCTGGGAGATGAGTGGTGCTGGTCCTAAGTTTATGCCTAGCGATAAGGGTAACCAGCAGGCCATTTTACAACAATTGGATGAATTGGGGTATATCGATTTAAACACCGATAACCAAGCGCAATTAATTAAGGAAGAGTGGGAGTATAATCGTTTACTTAGTCTTCTTGATGCAGGAGGTTTTCAGAGCGCTTGGCGGGGCTTTCAGGAGGCTTTTAAATCGAAAAAAGATTTTCGCTACCTAAATCTCGGCGCCAAGCTTTGTATAGAATTAAAGGATACCGTCGCTTTTGAAGCTTATTTAGCAACATGGCCCCTTAATTTTTTAAAGTCACCTTTGGCTTTGTTTTTCCAGGCTAGCGCTAAAATGCTGAAAGGCGATTTTAAAAAGGCACACTCTTACCTCTTAAGTATTGAGAAAGAAGGAATGGTGAGTGCTCAGCTTTACTTTGAATTAGGCAGAACGGCCTTTTTACTGGGCGAATTAAAAGCGGCACAGGAGTATTATCAGGCTTGCTTAAAAATTAATTCCCAATACAGCAGTGCTTTAACGGGTATGGCAGCTGTTAAAACAGAGCTATTAGAATACTCGGCGGCCATTAGTCTTTTGCAGGAAAGTATCGCATTGCGTTTCTATCAACCGCAGGCCCATTATTTATTGGGCTTCTGCTTTAAGCAAGAAGGTGAACTAGAAGCGGCAATGCAGGCTACAAAACTTGCTTTGAAACAAGCACCAAAACATGAAAAAGCAAAATTGTTATTACAAGATTTACAGCCTAGTACTACTAATTTAGCTACACCCAAGGAGCTTATTATTGTAAGTGGTTTCCCAAGAAGCGGCACTAGTATGATGATGGCAATTTTAGGGAGTGCTGGTTTTCCCTTGGTTCAAGACGGAGAAAGGAAAGCAGACCAATCCAACCCTAATGGATATTTTGAGTTTGAAGGGATTAAGCATCTTGCGCAAGCACCAGAAAATTTTGTGGTAGAGGGGGGGCAAGTAGTAAAAGTTGTGGCTCCTTTATTACGTTATCTACCACCCGAAAATCACTATCGTATTATTTGGATGGAGCGCCCGATAATTGAAATCATAGTTTCACAAGAAAAAATGAAAGGCAACCACAGCCTAAAAAACTTCCCATATCAGTTGGCTATGCAAATGGAAGCAGAACAAAAAAGGATTCTACAGTGGATTGATTCACAATTGAATATGTCGGTTAAGATTTTCTCCTATCAACAATTTATTGAAAATCCTTCAGCACAGATTAGTCACCTTTCCCAATATTTCCCTGGAGATTTTAACTGGCAAAAAGCGGTACAAGAAATTGATAGTACTCTATATCGAAGTAAAATTGGTTAAGCCCGAAAAGATTTGCGACTTTTGTTGCTTTAAGTATTATGAAAAAAGATAAGAATCACTCAGAAGCCCTTCGCTACCTTGCGGTAGCTAGCGGCGTGTTAGCAGTAAATGGTGTACAAGCTCAGATTAAGTACGTGGATCTGCCCGATACTACCTTAAACACTAATAATGCTATTTTCGATTTAAACCTTGATGAGGATACGCTTGGCGTGGTAGATTATCGTTTCATTCAATACGTAGACACAGGATCTTTTAAGATCAGCGGCAGCTTTATCCAAGCGGTGAGCAATGCCGGGAATTCTGTATTAGGCTTAGATTATGCTAATTACGCCTATCCTTTTAATTTAAATCAAGGCGATGACATTGGTCCTTCGGCTGTTTTTAAGGGAGCGGGTGGACCTAATTCTTTAGGCCAGTTGGCGCTTAAGGCAGATGGAGTTAGCTATCCTAATGATAAGTTCCACGGAGCTGTTAATGGTCTCATTGGTTTGCGTTTTAGAGCAGATCGTGATGATACTATCCGTAGTTTTTATGCTTGGGTGCGCGTTGATGTTGCAGCCGATAATAAATCTATGACCATAAGAGATATGGCATGGAATGAAGCTTATGGTGAAACAATAAGGGCCGGGGAAGGTGCGCCGTGGTTAGGTCAGGATGAACCGAAAATAAAGAATAGTTTAAGTCTTCAGCAATTGGGACAAGATTTACTTTTCAGTTCTACCAAAGGTGATGCTGACTTAGAAATCTACAATTTACAAGGCGCTTTATTAGAGAGTCGTCGAATAGAAAAAGGTGAGCAACGCTTAAAGCTCGACTTTCTAAGCAAAGGTATTTTAGTGGCCAAACTAAGCGATGGGAAAGAGGAGAAGCAAATCAAACTTTTAGTTTATTAGTCTGCAAAGCCTGCTAAATTTAAAATTTCGTCGGCAATGGCTAAACTAGCTGTTGCAGCTGGTGATGGAGCGTTCAGCACATGTACTGAATTTTTGTGATGAACAATTTTAAAGTCATCTACCAAATTACCATTGCGTTCTACTGCTTGTGCTCTCACACCAGAACGAACAGGCCGGATATCACTCATTTCTAAACTAGGAATCATTTTTTGCAAGGCTTTTAAGAACAGCTTTTTAGAAAATGCTCTTTGCATTTCGCCCAAACCTTGAGAGGTGTGACGCATGAATAACTTCCAAGTACCAGGATAGCTTAGAGCATCGAAAGTATCCTTCCATGAAAAAGAAGTGGGAGAGTATCCTTCTCTTTTAAAAGAGAAAACGGCATTGGGTCCACACTCCACGCTGCCATCTGTCATGCGGGTAAAATGTACACCCAAAAATGGAAAATCTGGGTCAGGAACTGGATAAATTAAATGTTTTACTTTGTCTTTTGCTTCTGGTGTCAACTCGTAGTAGTCTCCTCTAAAGCCAATAATTCGCACCCCTGGATCCGCTCCTTCTTGCCTCGCTAAGCGATCGCTTTGGAGGCCGGCACAAAATATTTTCCGATGGCAGTAAATAGTCCCGCGTGAAGTTTGAATACCCGAAAGCTCTTCTTGCCTAAAGCTTTTTATAAATGCTGTATTTAGGAAAAGCTCACTTTTTGGATTTATTTCTTGAATGAGAGCAACCAGTTTTTCGCAAAAGGCAAGGTAATCTATAATACCAGTGACGGGCACTTTAATCGCTTTAATGCCGACCACATTTGGTTCAATTGCCTGTATTTCATCGGCATCGATAATCTCCATGCCCTCAATTTCATTGGCAATTCCTTTCTGATAGATGGATTCGAGAATTGGCAATTCCGATTCTTGGGTTGCTACGATAATCTTGCCACAGATGTCGTGGTCAATACCATGCTCTTCTGCAAAAGCGACGAGTTGTTTGCGTCCGTTTACGCAGTTTTTGGCTTTAAAACTACCTGGCTTATAGTAGATACCCGAATGAATTACCCCAGAATTTCGCCCGGTTTGATGCGCAGCTAATTTTCCTTCTTTTTCTAGAATGGCCACCCTGCGTTCCGGAAAAAGCTTTTGATACTTGTAGGCTGTCGCTAAACCTACAATTCCGCCTCCGATCACTACTAAGTCAAAGCTTTTTTCCATCATCATTCTTCAAAAAAAAATTGAGAGACAAAATTAGTGCTTGCCTCTCAATCAATAAGTTTTATGTGCCTAAATATCCGAGACTACTTTTCTTTCTTTTTAATGGTAAAGACCCTAGAAATATTAAAGCCAAAGTGTAAATCACCCTCTAGCCAAGAACCCCGATTTTGTGCAAAAACATAGGGCTCTGCCACGCCTTGGGCATTGCTTACGAAAAGTTGAAAAACGTGACCGCCAGTCTCAATGTCGATGCCAAGCGAAAGAGCATTGCTGAAGTTTTTGGTAGTAAAATCCTGCCCTCCAGCAGCAGTTAAGGTATACGAACTAGGATTAAACTGTGGTATATACTCTATGGTAATTGCGTGCATTTTGGTGATTTTGTATCTCGCAGCTAAGCCCAAAGCAAATACCGTATTATTGTCATTAGGAGTTTCCACTAGGTTAAAATGCACTAATGTTGGGACCAGCTGAGCGGAGAAATTCGGGGTAAATTTGCGGGCGATAATAAGTTCATTAACAAAGCTAAAACGCAAACTGGTACTTCGTTCTATCCCGTCAGTATAACGTTGGTTTTCGTAGTAAATCGAAGAAAATCCTGTTATACTCACAGGCATGTTTTTCTTCCCCTTAGATTGACGGAAAAGGCGATACTTGGCAAAGGCATCGTAGGTTTTACGAAAGCCGGTATGGCCTAATCCTACATTTAGCCATTCTTTAGGACTGTAGTCTAGCGTAAGTCGCACCTGAGCATTGTCCAAGCCAAAAAAGTTATAGACAAAGTCTTGATTAAAAGCACCAAAGCGGTGCAAGATGGTATATTGTAAAACCCCTTCCCCAGGCATTTCGTTGGTTTGAAGGTTTACCACTTTTGTTCCTTTCCATGTTGCAAAAGCGTACTCTGTTTCCGGTAGTGCGGTAGCTTCCAATTCTGCAAGTAAATCTTCTTGGGCCTGCAGGTGAAGGCCTAAAACTAAAAGGCCTAAAAACAATAATTTATTCATAGGTAGCATTAACTTTCACCGCTAGGGAGTTACTGATATTATCCGCTTTTGCGGCTGGAATTTCCACAGCATAGTCAGAAGCCAGAATGGTGAATTCTGACTGCAAGCTTAGTTGACCATTTTTAATATTGACTACTACATTCTGTTGGATTTTTTTACTCACACCGTGCATGGTCATGGTTCCCTTTAGTACTAGCTGTTTACTACCATCCTTTGTAAGGTCGAGGCCATTGTAATCAGCAATTTCACCGGTGAATTTTGCAGTGGGAAACTGACCACTTTCCATATAATTTTCATTAAAATGCTCTTGCATTAAGGCCTTTTCAAATTGAAAGGCTTTGATTGGCACTAAAAAGGCAAATTGGCCATTATCTAAATTTAAAATGCTAGAAACTTGTCTATTGGTGGCGTCAATATCTTCTACTGGTGTTTCCGAAAAGAAACTTATTTCGGCATTACGGGTACTAAGTTTTTGTGCGCTTACGGATAGGCTCCAAGCAAGAGTTAAGCACAGGAGAATTGTTTTTTTCATATTTCTTTAATTATTTGGTGCACCATCGGCAATCCAAGATTCTATTTTTTCAATATCACAATCTGAAAGCTTCCCACCAGGTGGCATCAATGGGCCAGTGATATTTCGAATTCGTCCCATCATTTCACCATCGGCAGCAATTCTCTGGGCGCTCGGGTAGGTGTTTAAATCTAATCCCCCAACACCATTTGGCCCATTGTGGCAGCCACTGCTGCCGCAGTTAGAGCTTAAAATACTTTTAATATTAGCTTGGTAAGTAAGATCAGTTGTTACACAACTATCTTTAGCAGGTCCTACATTCTGACTGGCTCTTAAATCTAATTTATTTTCTTTGGTACAGGAAAAACCAATTAAGGCTATCGCTATGGGTAGAATAATCTTCTTCATTTTCTCTGTTTTCCTTTTTTAACTTCGGCCAGCCAAATTAGTTTATTATTATTTGAAGCAGGCACTGTAAACCGATTGCGCTTTGGCTAGAGAACAGACTCTATAACAAGCTCCAAAATCTTAATCATTATTAGATACGTATATTTGAGAAGATTGGATGGTTCCAAGCGATAATTCTACTTTTTGCTGCCCTTTAAACTATATTTAGCCCATGAAAAAGATCAAACTTGCCCTTACCTTTATAGCCATAGCATTAATCGCAGGAGGTGCATTTGTTTACTATCAATTTAATAAACCACATCGAGATTTTAGTGACGAAAAAGCTGCATTTACGTTGCAAGCCGAAGCATTGGTAAAAGCTTATCAAAACGATGAAGCTCTGTCTGATTCATTATATGTAGACCAACTTATTGCGGTTCAAGGAGAAATTATAGAGCTAAAAAATCAAGCGGTAGTTTTAAAGCCAGGTGTTTATTTAAGTTTAGATAGCAACCAGAGCATAGACGGCCTTTCGGTAGGTGAAAGCACTACTTTAGTGGGACGGGTCTTAAGTTTTGATCCGCTTTTTGAGGAAGTGAAAATGGATAATGCGCGCCTTAAAAATCAATAAACATTTTTGGTCTTCTTTATGCGCAAAAGTTGTACGAAAGCTAGAATGAAAAAAATGCTTAAGCTTAGGGCCGATGCTTTCATATCGCCCGTAAGCTGGATTAAATAGCCGTAGGTAAGGGTGCCAAAAATAATAGCAACCTTCTCAGCTACATCATAAAAACTAAAGAAACTAGCATGAGAATCTGTTTCGGGTAATAGCTTTGAATAGGTGCTGCGGCCAATCGCCTGGATTCCTCCCATTACCAAACCCACTAATGCGCCTACGCCATAAAATTTGTACTCTACCATTGGGTCGGCTTTGTCAAGCAGATATGCCAAAACACAAATTAAGGCCCAAATTGCAATGCTAATTTTAAGAGACTGTAAGTTTCCATATCTCTTAGAAAGAAAGGAAAAAAGCTGTGCACCACCAATTCCAACAAATTGAATGATTAGAATGGTAGCAATTAATTTCCCGCTATCCATACCTAATTCATTATCGCCAAAAAGGCTCGCTAAGAGGATTATGGTTTGAACACCAGTGCTAAAAAAGAAAAAGGCATAGAGGTATTTTCTTAGGTTCGAGTCTTGGTTAACATGTAAAGCAACCTTTTTCAATTCACGAAAGCCGCGCCATAAGTAGCCGCTTTCTTTAGGTTTGCGATTATTAATATTATCTGGCAGCCGCCTGAAGGTAATTTGTGCAAAACCAGCCCACCAAATACCAACGGTTAAAAAGCTTATCTGACTCGCTTGACCTGCATTACTTAAGCCAAAGCTTTCTGGAAAAGTGATCATCAACAAATTAAAGATTAGAAGTAAGGAAGAACCTATATAGCCCAGAGAAAAGCCCTTCGCGCTCAGAGCATCTTGCTCTTCGGGTTTTGCAATTTCAGGCAAGAAAGCATTGTAAAAAACCAAGCTCCCCCAAAAGCCTACACTAGCAAAAACACTCATGCTTAGGCCAAAGTAAATATTATCGCTATCGAAAAAATAAAGGCTCAAACAGCTAATAGAACCGATGTAGGCAAAAATTTGCATAAAAAACTTCTTGTTACCACTATAGTCAGCAATACCAGAAAGTATCGGACTAAGGATGGCTACAATAATGAATGCGGCCGAAAGACTATAACTGTATAAGGCAGCACTTTCGTAATTGAAACCAAAAAGACTTAGTTGTTCTGGACTAACGCTATTAAAATAAATGGGGAAAATAGCAGTGCTAATTACCAATGAGTAAACAGAATTGGCCCAATCGTAGAAGGCCCAGCCCGTTTTGATTCGTTTAGTTGACATGCCTGCAAGATAATATTAAGCTTAATTGGAAAGAACAAAAGCTTAATAGATTTTCTATTTCTCAAAGTAAGAATAAGACTAAGTGACCTCGATACTTGCCTCAGAATCTGGCTCTTTAGCTCAAAAATTTTAGTTCTGTTTATTACTTCTTTTTAAGAATCAAAAGGCTACGGAAGCCTCAAAACTTAAATTTCAAGACAAGGCTTTTGCCTCCTTATTATCCAATTAAGGCTTCTTTAAAATCATTTGTTAGAACCATTATGGGCTCTGTATCTTTGCCCGATGCAATTGACGGAAAATCAAATCTCATCTTTTAAAAGCTGGCTGAAACCTCAGTCATCCATTCTTATTACCAATCACCAAAATCCAGATGGAGACGCGGTGGGATCGGCAACAGCCTTAAGTGGCGTTCTACAAAAATTGGGCTATTCGGTGCAAATGATAATGCCAAACGACTATGCCGAAAACTTAAAATGGATGCCACTGGCACATTCGGTACGCTTTTACGAAAGTGATACCGCTTTTGCCACTGCACAAATTGCGGCCAGTGACATAATAATTCACCTCGATTATAATAGTCTCAAACGCAGCGGTCCGATGGAAAAGGCCTTAGCAAGCAGCCAGGCCAAAAAAATGGTAATAGATCACCATCAACAGCCCGAAAATTTTGCAGATATTCTTATTTCAGATACCAGCATGTCTAGTACTTGTGAAATGGTGTATCACTTTTTAGCAGCTTTAAACTGGACTGAGCATTTGGATAAACATCTTGCGGAAGCGCTTTATACTGGCATAGCCACCGATACAGGGAATTTCCGTTTTAGCTCCACCGCACCTGCAACACATCAAGTAGCGGTGCAATTATTGGCATTAGGGGTTGAGAGTCAAAAAGTGGCGAGTCGGGTATATGATAGCAATGCGCCGAGCCGTTTTAAGTTATTGGGACGCGCACTGGATAGCATGGAGGTATTAGCATATTATCATGCGGCTATTATTTCTTTAAGTGAAAAAGACTTGGAAGAATGTGGTTTTAATAAAGGCGATACAGAAGGTTTTGTAAACTATGGACTATCGCTTCAAGGAATTGAATTAAGTGCTTTTATTTGTCCTCGTGATGGTATTCTTAAAATGAGTTTTCGTAGTAAAACCAATTTTGATGTAAATAGCTTTGCTCGCAAACACTTTAATGGTGGCGGGCATCGTAATGCGGCAGGCGGTGGTTCCGAACTCAGCTTAGAAGCGACAATCACCAAGTTTAAAGAGATTTTACCGGATTATGCAGCAGAACTTAAAGAACTAGCCAATGTTTAAGCTAAAGACGATTTATTTTTTTTCGCTTTCCTTTTTAATGGCTGCTTGTCAAAATTTTGGCAATAAGGCGCAAGAAGCCGAACCGATAAAGGCAAATCAAAGCCAGCATGAAAGCAGTATTGAGGTGCACCGCAGGTTTATTGAAGAAGAGAAAAAATCCATTCAGGATTATATCGCCGATCGCAATTTAGATTTGGAACGCAATGGAACAGGTATCTATTATCAAATTAAAGCCGATACCAATATCCAAAATGCGATTAAAGTAGAGAGCGGAGATGACGTTAAGTACCAGTATAAGATTTCGCTATTAAATGGCACTCAGTTGTATAGCTCGGCGGCAGATAGGCCCGCACTCTTAAGGATTGATAAAGAGGATGCCGAAATCGGCTTGCATGATGCTCTCAAATTAATGTCTCTTGGGGATAAGGGCCTATTTATATTACCTTCGCACCGCGCCTTTGGGGTGTCAGGTGATCAAAATAAAGTACCGCCTTTCACTGCATTGGTTTATGATTTAGAAATTGTTGATATTCAAAAATTACAAAATCCCAAAAAATGAGAAACTTCTGGATGACCGCCCTATTATTGGGTGGCTTATTAAGTAGCTGTAATTCACAAAATGCTGTTACTGTAAACGGTCAAAAAATGGAATTGGAAGAAGGTGTTTATGCGCATCTGGCCACGACCGAAGGCGATGTTTTAATTGCCTTAAACACGGAAAAAGCTCCCTTAACTGCGGCAAACTTCGCGGCCTTAGCCGAAGGAACACATCCTAACGTTAGTGACCAATATAAAGGTAAGCCCTTTTACGATGGTTTAATTTTTCACCGCGTGATTCCTAATTTTATGATTCAAGGTGGTGACCCAGAAGGCAACGGAATGGGAGGCCCTGGCTATAAATTTAATAATGAAATAGGCGAAGGTTTAACGCACAATAAAGGCGTTATTTCTATGGCCAACTCGGGTCCAAATACCAACGGAAGTCAATTTTTTATTACTGTTGCAGAAACCAAACACTTGGACGGCTCCTATAATATTTTTGGTAAAGTGATTGCTGGCCAAGAGGTTGCCGATGCCATTAGTACAATGTCACGCAATAAACAAGACCGTCCCGATACGACGGTAACTATGACTAAAGTGAGCATTATTCGCAAGGGTAATAGCTTTAAGGATTACGACCCGGCTAAAATCTTTGCGGCTTCGCAAGAAGAAAAAATTGCGGAAGAGAAAAGAAAGCAGGAAGAAGCGGCTAAGAAAATGGCTGAATTTACCGAAGGAGCTACCAAAACTGCAACGGGAATGTATTACAAAGTTCTTACCGAAGGTACTGGTCCAAAGCCAGAAGAAACGCAAAAGGTAAAATTAAACTATGCTGGTTATTTACCAGACGGATCTTTGTTTGATACCAGTATAGAAGAGGTGGCCAAGAAGGAAGGAAAATACGACGCCCGTCGCCCTTACCAGCCTATCGAAATAATGGCAAGTCGCAATGCACAAGTTATTTTAGGCTGGCGTGAAGCGGTTACTATGATGAACGTGGGTGACAAGTGGCAATTAATTATTCCTCCGCATTTAGGATATGGCGAAAGAGGTTATCCACCTGTAATTCCCGCCAACTCTTGGTTGATTTTTGATGTTGAAATGGTAGAAATAGTAGAATAATGCAAGACGGTATTTACGCTAAGTTTAGCACACCGAAAGGAAGCTTTACAGTAGAATTAGAATTTGAGAAAACCCCTTTAACCGTGGCTAACTTCGTTGGTTTAGCGGAAGGTGTTATTGAAAACAATGCCAAAGACAAAGGCAGTCCTTATTACGATGGATTGAAATTTCACCGCGTAATTGCCGACTTTATGATTCAGGGTGGTGATCCCACTGGAACTGGGTCGGGTGGACCTGGTTATAAGTTTGTAGACGAGATTCACCCTGATTTAAAGCACGACGCCAAAGGGATACTTAGTATGGCAAATGCAGGTCCAGGAACTAATGGTTCGCAGTTTTTTGTTACTCATACAGCTACGCCTTGGTTAGATGGTAAGCATACCGTTTTTGGTAAAGTGATAGAAGGTATTGAATTGGTAGATGCTATTGCACAGGGTGATACAATGGATAAGGTAGAAATTATTCGTAAAGGTGCTTCCGCCGAAGCTTGGGATGCTGCTGCTGTTTTTTCTGAAATGATGAATAAGCAGGACGAGATTAAAGCTGCTGCTCGTAAAGTGGCAGAAGAGAAAGTGGCTGCTTTAACCAATGGAATGGAGAAAACCGCCTCTGGTTTATTCTATGATATTAAGAGCGAAGGCGATGGTGCGAAACCCAGTAAAGGCCAAACTGTAGCCGTACATTATAAAGGTACCTTACAGGATGGAACTGTATTTGACGACTCTTACCAAAGAGGTGAGCCGATTAGCTTTCCTATTGGCACCGGCCGTGTAATTCCTGGTTGGGATGAGGGCGTAATGTTATTGAAAGTGGGTGGCGAAGCTCGTTTAGTGATACCACCAGATTTGGCTTACGGCGCTGCTGGGGCAGGCGGAGTTATTCCTCCAAATGCTTGGCTAGTATTTGATATTAAGCTAGTATCTGCAAAATAAACTTTCTAGGCTGTCAGGTTTCTGACAGCCTTTTTTAATTCTTTTCGCACCTTAAGGTCCATTCCTTGTTTTAAAAACAAGATAAATCTCCAAGAACAAATTCTTGGTTAACTAATGAACGACTTAAAGAAGTATATAGAAAGCCTTCTCGAGATCAGTGAGCAAGACTGGCAGTACTTTTCCTCCTTATTGAAGAAACGAGTTTTTCCTAAAAAGGTCAGCTTTGTGAAAGTAGGGCAAATTGAAGAGTATATCTCCTTTATCGAAAAGGGTAAGGTGCGTCTTTTTATCCCTAAAGAAGAGGAGGAGAAAGAAATAACTTTCGGTTTTTGTTTTCAGGGAGAGTTTGTAAGCGCCTACGATTCTTTTTTAAGACAAAACCCTAGCCGTTATAATTTAGAGACCTTAGCCGATACTACGCTTTGGAGCATTTCCTATAATGACTTGCAAGAAGTGTATAAAAATACAGCGGTGGGTAGTACCATGGGGCGCTTTATTGCAGAGAAATTATTTCTGCTGAAATCAAAGCGAGAGCAGTCTTTATTAAACGATAGTTCGGAGCAACGATATTTGAATGTTTTTAAAGATCGGCCTAACTTATTTGAGCAGGTTCCACTGAAATATATCGCCTCTTATATTGGTGTTACACCCCAAGCTTTAAGCCGCATTCGCAAGCGTATTTCTTAACTTAGGTTCATTGTGCAGCTTAATGCAAGGGTCTAATTTCGCTTCCCTAAATTATAGTCCATGGAAGTGATTCTTTTGTTTTTTATCTTGTGGTACGGAGGTCTATTTTTTCAGACATTCTTTCTTCATCGCTACGCAGCACACCAAACCTATACCATGTCTAAAAGCATGGAAAGATTGACTTTTATCCTAACCTGGCTTTTTCAAGGTTCTAATTATTTAAGCGCCTATGGTTATGGTATTATGCATCGTATTCATCATGCTTATGCAGATACAGAAAAAGACCCGCATTCGCCTAAATACGATGAAAACGTTTTCGCCATGATGTGGCGTACTAAATCAGTTTACCAAGATATCAACGGACAACGCGTTGCAGTAGATCCAAAATACACTAAGAATGTTCCGCAATGGTCTAGTTTCGATAAAATGGCAAGTTCGAGAGTTTCACGCTTAATTTGGACCGCCTTATATGTGCTATTCTTTTTACAGTTTGCTACTGCTTGGTGGATGTGGCTCTTTCTCCCATTTATTATTTTAATGGCCCCCATTCACGGGGTAATAATTAATTGGTACGCCCATATTTACGGCTATGTAAACTTTAAGGTAAAAGACACTTCAAAAAACCTCCTACCGATAGACTTCCTTATGATGGGCGAGGCATATCACAATAATCATCACAAACACGGCAGCCGAGCAAATTTTGGCGTACGTTGGTTCGAAATAGACCCCACTTATCAAATTATGAGGGTTTTAAATTTTCTGGGGCTGATTAAGATTAAAAATGCTTAACAGCCATATTATTTAGCTTGATAAGAAAGCTGGCTCCAACTTTACTTGCTGTTTTTTGGAGCCTTTTTTTTAGCTGACTTCTAATTTAGTATTGGGCCTTGCTTTAGCCATAAATCCTTTCCTTGAATAGCACGCGGTAATTTTCAATCGCACTTCTTGGCTTAATTAAAAGAATATGTTTCCCTTGCCTTTGCTATGGGCAGCGCTAAATCGGATTCCTTTTTATAAACTAGATGGGTTTAAATCTTGGTCTGAAATAAGGCTCGATACAAAAGCTCAGTTTGATTAAATTGCCGCAGCTGCAGTGCTGCAATTAGACTTAGGTATTCCTGCCTGAAAATACCTGCGCAGATGGAGCAATTTATAACAAGTATCAAAGTTAATTAAGGCAAATAAAGCTTTAATAAGGTTTAAAATTTCAAATGTCTAAACCCATTCTTTTCTTTTTAACTCTTTTGGCTTTTTGGCCTAATGCACGATTGAAAGCGCAAGGCTCTGCTATTACTATTGGCCCAGAACAACTTATTGTTCTCAATGGTAAAGCTAATAAGGAAGCTTTATTTGATGAGCCAGAGCTCTTTTCCACTCGCTCTTTTCCAAAAATTCCTGCAAAGCATTTTTTTAAGGTTACTTATAATGATCTGTATCTACCACAGGAGATTTTAATTCCTTTGGGCGCCCGGTATCAAATCGATTCTGTTTGGTTTTACGATGGGGCAGGTAAGGATCGTTTTGATGTTTTAATTGGTAATCCGCTCGCTTGGCAAGAAGCGGCTATTTTTAAAACCGATCGTTATAATCAGTGGCGTAGCTTTCCCCTTAAGGGAGAAGGAGAATATTTATTAGTGCGCTTTTACTCTTCTCAGAGTCAGATTGGAGAATTGCGATTTTTCGGCACGCGTTTAGGTCCTGGAAATAATATTGAAGTCCCTAAAGAAGCTTTAAAGAAAAGCCCTAAGACTGTTGGTGAGATTTTTGGCGTAAATGCTTTTGTGGATGACCCTTTGGATATCGTAAACCCCGTGGCTTCTAGTATTCGCGAGTATCATAATTGGGATTGGGATGAAGCGAATGGTGCCGCCCACTATAATCCTGAAAGGGGGAAGAAGTTTGCTTGGTCACCCTCTTATGTAAAAGCATGGAACTTTGACGATTACTACCGCAGCGCTAAGCAAATGGGAATTTCAGTTTTTCCTTGTTTGCAAGGTACGGCGCGTCCCTACAGGGGAGAGGAAGATTTTAATGTGAAGCCTACTTATCGTCAGTATCCTGCCAATGATCCTCGTGCTTATCGAAATTTCGCAGAATATGCTTTTCAATTTGCGGCGCGCTATGGCGGCACTCGGGTAGATGAGTCTTTTTTACTGTTACGACAAGATCAGCAGCTTTTGTCTGGTTTAGATTTAATAAGTGGCTTAGAGGTGTGGAACGAACCTGATAAGTGGTGGAAGGGAAGAGCAGGCTATTTTCATCCCTTTGAGTATGCGGCTTTTTTAAGTGCTAATTACGATGGGCACGAAGGCGCCATGGGTGCAGGGCTTGGGATTAAAAATGCGGACTCCTCTTTACCAATGATTATGGGTGGCCTTGCAGAAAGCAATCTTGACTATTTGCTAGCTTTAAAACATTGGTCCGCATATAATCGCAAAGGTGGTTTCCCCGCTGAGGTCTTAAATTTTCATCATTATAGCAATAATGCTGGCGGGCAAAACGGAAATGCTACCGCAGCCATATCTCCCGAAAGGGATAGCCTAAAAGAAAAGTTAGAAAGGTTGGTACAGTTTCGAAACCAGAATTTCCCTAGGCAAGAGCTCTGGCTGACGGAATTTGGTTACGACTCTAATCCGAAATCGGTGCAAGGAAGTCCGGCTTTGGGGCCTTGGAATGCGGCAGAGGTGCAAGCAATTTGGTTGCTGAGAAGTTATTTAGCTATTGCCGCATCTGGGCTTGACCGCGCCCATTTATATATGTTAAGAGATGTAAATGCTGAAAACCCAAATAAGTATAATAGCAGTGGTTTACGGGCGGAGAAGTGGAATAGCAGAGCACCTAAGCCTTCTTACGCTGCCATAAAATCTCTTTTAGAGCTTTTGGGCGATTACCATTTTGTAAAGCAAATTCCGCAAAGTGACCAAGAGGTTTGGCTTTATGAGTTTCAATCAAAAATGGAGGGAAAGCATATTTACGCAGTTTGGCTAGGCACGGATAGTGCTAAACAACTTTTTAATTACCGCTTAAAATTGCCAGCTAGCTCGGCAAAAGTCTGGGAGTTGAATGACTATTTCCAGTGGGAGCAAAGTAGCAAAAATGCGGAAAAGGGGGAGATTTCTTTAACCTTATCGGAGAAGCCTATTTTTTTAGAGTGGTAAATTAACCTTCACCACCTTCAAAGGAATTGCCGCCCGAACTGGGCCGCGGTCGTGTTTTCTTCTGGTTCAGGCGGTAGCTAAAGTTTAAGGTAATTTGTCTTTCACGCCACTGAAAAGTGCCGTAAGTATTAAATGTGCCACCACCTGCAACTTCTCCATTGGTGTAATACCTACGAATCCGATTATTAAAAAGATCTCTCACAGCCAGGGTCAAGGTTCCCTTGCCTTTCATTATATCTTTACTCCAACCGAGGTCTAAAGTATAAATGCCTAGCCTACGTGACTGGGCCGTTTGGGAAGCGCCACGCATATTAAAAGTTATTTGTAAGTCACTATCCCAGAATGAAAATTTATTAATCAAGCGTGCGCTACTTGAGTTGTTAATGGCGCCGAAGTCAGTTCCCTCATATTCACCTACCGTTATTGCGCGGAAGAGATTTAAATTGGCATTGACATCGTACCATTTACTAAATTTATACTGAAAATTAAACTCTAGTCCATAAGCGTCTTGCACGGCCAAATTAATGGGAAAGAAGCGGGTAAACTCTTCACCATTGCGCTCTTCCACAACGGTTATACGCTCAATAACACCGCTGCGGTGGCGATAATAAATGCCACTGTACAAACTCCCTTTTTCAAAATAGCGCACGTAGCCAGTTTCGTAACTATCGGTAAATTCGGGATTTACGTTTGGATTACCTGAGTAAAAATTGCGATTATCGCTAAAACCAAAAAACGGCGCTAGGGTGCGAAAGCCTGGTCGGCTTATTCTGCGACTATAGCTTACTTGAATATCACTTAAAGGACTAATGGAATAGGTGAAAAAAGTACTTGGGAATAGATTGGCATAACTGCGGTTATTAAGAGTATCACTTTCCACTTCGGTGGTTAAATCGGTAATTTCGCCGCGTAAACCTAGTTGATAGGTCATTGATTCACCAATAGTGCCATTATAAATACCGTAGGCGGCATAGACGTTTTCAATAAATGTGAACTGGTTATTAAAGGTAGGATCAGCAATTAAACTGCCATCGGATAAAACCTCATCCAATCCGTAATCATTATTTATCGTGCGCAGGGTGGCTCTACTACCTAATTCATAGCTTGTTTTTTCACCTAAGGGACGAATATAGTCTGTTTGAAAGAGATAGCTGCTTTGATATTCTAAGTTATCAACTAGTTGAATAAGTTCTCCAGGGCGTCCTAAGGTATCTTGAGTGATCGTTGAATTTTCTCGGTCATCTTCCACGCTATATCGGAAATCTGCAGTCCATTTATGCTTATCATCTCCCTCAAAGATTTTTTGCCAATTTATGCTTCCCTCGTATGAGCTTTCTGTTTCGGTTTCATCGTCAAAACGATTGATAAGACGCACTTGGTTGCCATTTTGGTCAATATCTCGGTAGTTGAGGTCTACGGTATTATTTTCCAAACTCGGTCTAAAAAGGAATGACCCAGTAATGGTCTGGCCTTTTCCTAAATCATAATCAGCGCCAAAACGAATGGTTGCATTGGAGCCGCCCCGTAATTGTTTACGCTCCCTTAAAAAAGAGTAGGAAGTGTCTGGTAAATTAAATCTTTGATTAGAGCTACCGCCACCAGGAGCTTTGCGATACTGAAAACTAAGGTTAGTGAAAAAGTTCAATTTGTTTTTCCGATAGTTCAATGTGGCGCCTGCCCCGTAGAGATGTGGCGTTCCAGCACTAAGGTCAAAGCTGCCATTTAAGCCCGCATTATCCTGTTTCTTCAGCACAATATTTATTATACCGGCTTCACCTTCGGCATCATAACGTGCAGATGGATTTGTGATCACTTCAATTTTTTCAATCACATTTCCCTGCAGTTGACGCAAAGCGGCGGCTGGATCGCTGCCTACTAAGGCCGAGGGTTTGCCGTTAATTAAGATGCGTACATTACCACTACCACGTAAACTTACATTACCCTCTACGTCTACCGCTACCGAGGGCAGATTGTTAAGAATATCAGAAGCATTGCTGCCCACGGAGGTAATGTCTTTTGCAACATTAAAGACCCGCTTATCTTGTTCAAACTCGAAAAGTTTTGCTTCCCCAACCACATTTACTTCTTCCAAAACACTGGATTTATCAGGCTGTAGCCTAAGCTGTCCTAAGTTTAATTTCTTGTCAGCAGGAATGCTTATTGTCCTTGATAGTTTCTGATAGGCAATAAAGCTGATTTCCAAACGGTAGGAACCGGCGGAAGGAGCAATTATTTCGAATTTCCCATCTAAATCGGTACTTGAACCTGTTATAATTGCATCGTTTTGGTAAAGCACAACATTAGCGGTAGGAAGACCTTGGCCTGTTTCGTCTAAAACTTTACCACTTATTTGAGCAAAGGAATTGAGTACAAAAAGGCTTAGGCAGAGGCTTAATAGGGTTTTTAACATATTTTGAAAACAGAGTGAATAAATTCTTGTTCGATAGAGATTATTTATATTCTTTTTGCAGCCGCTCTTCTAAGGCGCTCATTTCATCGCGTAGTCTTGCAGCAGCAATAAAGTCTAAAGCCTTAGCAGCTTTTTCCATTTCTTTTCGGGTTTTATTTATGCCCTTCTTTAGCGATTCTTCCGAAGTATAGTTAACCTTGGGTTCCGCTGCTTCAGGTATATTAGATTCATACGGATTGTATGCTTTCTTCGCTCCAGGTAAGTTAGATTCAATATCCTTCACAAGCGCTGTAGGCACTTGGTTATGTTCCTCATTATAGGCGGTTTGAATAGCGCGACGTCGATTAGTTTCGTCAATTGTTCTTCGCATGCTATCGGTAATTTTATCCGCATACATAATCGCTAAGCCATTCACGTTTCGCGCCGCTCTTCCTACAGTTTGAACCAAAGATCTTTCGGCACGTAAGAAGCCTTCCTTATCAGCATCTAATATGGCAACTAAGGAAACCTCTGGTAGGTCGAGACCTTCTCTTAAAAGGTTTACGCCCACTAAAACGTCAAAAACCCCGAGACGTAAATCGCGCATTATTTCTACCCGCTCTAAGGTATCAACATCAGAATGGATATATCTACAACGAACTCCGTAACGGGTCAGGTATTTGCTCAGTTCTTCCGCCATCCTTTTCGTAAGGGTAGTAACTAAAACACGCTCATCTATTTCGCAACGTTTGTTAATCTCCGCCATTAGGTCATCTACTTGATTTTCTACGGGACGAACCTCAATGCGGGGGTCGAGGAGGCCTGTAGGGCGAATAAGTTGTTCTACCACCACTCCTTCACTTTTTTCAAGTTCATAATCGGCTGGGGTTGCACTAACGTAGATGACTTGGTTTTGTAGGGATTCAAACTCCTCGAATTTAAGAGGTCTATTGTCCATGGCAGCCGGCAAGCGGAAGCCATATTCCACTAAGTTTTCCTTACGCGAGCGAGCACCCCCGTACATTGCTCTAACTTGTGAAACAGTCACATGACTCTCATCGATGACCATTAAAAAATCATCTGGGAAATAATCTAATAGACAGAATGGTCGTGTTCCTGGGCTGCGTCCATCAAGGTAGCGCGAGTAATTTTCAATACCAGAACAATAGCCCAGCTCTCGAATCATCTCTAGATCAAATTCTGTTCTTTCTTGTAGCCGTTTTGCTTCTAAAGGCCGTTCATTTTTATTGAAAAAATCAACCTGTTCCACCATATCATCTTGAATTTGATGAATGGCTGTTTGCAAGGTTTCTTTACCGGTTACAAAAATGTTGGCCGGAAAGATTCGCACCGAATCAAATTTTTCTAAAACTTCTGCTGTTTGCGGGTCAAACCTTTCGATTGCTTCAATTTCGTCTCCCCAAAAATGAATCCTGAAGGCACTATCGGCATAAGCTGGAAAAATATCTACCGTGTCACCTTTCACACGAAAGTTACCACGACCAAACTCTGCAGTGGTACGGTTATAAAGGGCATTTACAAAAGAGTGGAGTAAGGCATTTCTCGCAATTACTTGACCAGTATTAATTTCAATTACTTGCGAATTAAAAGATTCGGGATTACCAATTCCGTAAAGGCAGCTTACGGAAGCAACTACCAAAACATCTCTGCGGCCAGAAAGTAAAGAAGATGTGGTGCTTAGTCGTAGTTTTTCTATCTCCTCATTAATGCTGAGATCTTTCTCAATATAGGTCCCGGAAGTTGGTATATAAGCCTCAGGCTGATAGTAATCATAATATGATACGAAGTATTCTACGGCATTATCGGGAAAGAAATTTTTAAACTCCGAGTACAGCTGTGCCGCTAAGGTTTTATTATGACTTAAAACTAGGGTAGGGCGCTGTACTTTTTCAATCAAGTTGGCAACGGTAAATGTTTTACCAGATCCGGTTACCCCCAGTAGCGTTTGAAAACGATCGCCATCTAAAACACCTTTCTCTAACTCTTCAATCGCTCGTGGCTGATCTCCAGTAGGCTTGTATTTAGAAACTATTTTAAAATCTTGGGACATAGGGAGAATTCTGAGTTTTTAAAGCTGCTTAGTATGATCACGCTTTAAACGATGCTTCATAAACCAAGCAATAAACCAAGTGCTAAAAAATGTAAAACTGCTGTAGATGGCAGCCATCAAAGACATTTCGGCACTATGTAAAATATTGGTAGCAATTAATATGGCTAAGGCTGAGTTTTGCAAACCCATCTCTATGGCAATGGTAAAAGCACCATCATGACGTATTCCGCTGTAGCGGGCCAAATAAAAACCCACTAACATGGTAAACACATTAAAAAACAGCAAGGGTAAATAAAGGTTTAGGTGTTCCAAAAGGTTCACTTTGGTACCACTGCTGCCAAAAAATAAGGCATAGCTAAATACCAATAACAATATTGCCGGTAAAATCCACCGTAAGGGTTCCTTTAATTTATCGAGTTTACGACTTGGCCCAAATTCATTCAGTAGGACTCCAGCAATTACGGGGAGCACCACCGAATACATTATTTCGCGTAAGGTTTCAAGTATACCAATGCTAACCTTCGTTTCTTCATGTAAAAAGAATTGGATGGCCAAGCTGAGGTAGAGAGGAATGCTAATTAAAATACCAAAACTATTAAAAGAGGTGAGGCTAACGCTTAGCGCCACCCTGCCTTTTAGCATATGCGTAACTAAATTGGAGGCAGTACCACCCGGCACGGAGGCAATTAAAATAAGGCCCACTTTATAAAGTGGTTCTAGTGGTAAAAGCCAAGCCATGATAAAAGCAATCAAAGGCAATAGCAAGAATTGCGCTCCAAGGCCAATTAAAATGGCCTTGGGATATCTAAAAACCCTGCTAAAGTCTTTGAACTTCAGGTTAACACCGATGCCAAACATAATTAAAGCTATGGCAATTGGCATTATCACCTGACTGGCTTGGTCCATTTAATTCCTCCTATACTTCGTCGTTTTCCTTCTCTTCGTTTACGCTTGCCGCTTCTTGGTTTGCCGCTTCTTCTTTGGCTGCTTCAGCCGCCGCTTCACCCTTTTTTATTTCCTTCACCTTTTGAGTTAACATAGATAATTGCTTTTTAAGCCCATCTACCGCTCTTAATTGGCTATCGATACTTTTTTGAGCTTCTTTTACCACGCTACTATTAGGGTCGCTAGAGCTAAAAAAGCTCATATTAGTTTCTAGTTGACGCAATTCAGATTGCGCTTCTTGAAGTTTGCGTTTTAAAAAGTCACGCTCGCTGTTTAACTTCTCAACACCACCTTGGTCGGCTAGATTGTCCATTTTATTTTCAAAGCGGATACGCTGTGATTCCTCACGATCCATATCGATGCTCTTAAAAAGGCCGTCAATAATTTTATTGAACTTTCCATCTACCTTATTTCTTTGGTTACGAGGAACAGGACCTGCCTCTTTCCAACGGTTAATGAAAGATTTAATACTGCTAAGTGCTTCCTTTTTTTGCTTCGGGTCTATGCTAAAGCCTTCAATTTCCGTAAGTATCTCCTCTTTTTTAACCTGATTCTCCTCTAAAGCTTTGTCGGCTTTTTTATTGTTTTCGGTCATGCGATCAAAAAAGTGATTACATGCTTTACGGAAGCTCTTCCAAATTTTATCGCTTTCACTTTTTGGAACATGGCCAATTTTCTTCCAGTCGGCCTGAATACGCTTTAATTCATTGGCGGTATTGCGCCAGTCTTCGCTATCCTTAAGTGCTTCCGCTTTCTCTAGCAAAGCACGTTTTTTACTGAGGTTCTCTTGGTGATCCTTTGTTAAGTCTTTGTAAAACTCATTTTTTGCGTGATTAAATTCACGTAAGGCAGTTTTTAGCTCTTCCCAAACTTCGTCGTTCTCTGGAATATTCAAGCGTCCAATCTTTTTAAACTGATCTTGGATTTCTCCGATTTCCTTAATGGCGTTTTGCCATTCATGGTGCTTGGTGAAATTGCGTGGAATCGCCTTTATCTTCTCTACCAAATTACGCTTATCAACTAGAAGTTCTTTACTTTTTTCACGCAGTTTTTGGTAGTGCTCTTCTCTCTTTTCGTGGAACTTTTTAGTTATCGCACTAAACTCCTCCCAGAGAGGCTCGCGGCTTTCTGGCTCCACGGGACCCGTTCTACGCCATTCTTTATGCAGTTTTTGTAGCTTACTGAAGGCATCTTTTAGATTGTCCAAGTTTAGAATTTCCTGGGCCTGCTCAATAAGTTGCTGCTTGGCTTCCTTATTTTTTTTATAGTCTAAGTCGCGAAGTTCTTTGTTGATATTTATGAATTCATAAAAATTCTCAACGTGAAAGTGGTAGGTGCGCCAAAGGTCATTACTCTTATTACGTGGTACTGGACCCGTATTACGCCACTCTTCTTGTATAGCATTGAATTCCTTAAAGGTGTCGCCAATAGATTCCTCCTTGGTTACAATTTCTTTAAGCTTTTCAATTAAATTTGTTTTGGTCAGTAAATTCGAATCTAGTTGTGCACTTAGATCATCGTAATACTTTTTGCGCTTTGCGCGATATTCCTGAAAGATAGGACGGAATTTTTCTCGTAAAGGCTGAATAAATTCGAAATCCATTTCCACACCACCCTGCTCAATAAACTCGTTTAGCTTTTGGCTGCGCTCCTCATTTAGATGCTTTAAAAGATATTTGCGGATCCCTTCAATATGATCTTTTATCTTCTGTATAGGTTGCTCTTTAACCAGTTTCTCGGCACTGCTGATTAAGTCCTCTGGACTAAAACTAGCATAATCGGGCATTTGTAAATCTTCCGGATGCTCTTCATCATGGTCCTCATCACTTTCAATCTCCTTCGTGTCATCTTCCTTCTCTAGGTCGTCATCCTCAACCTTGATAGTCTCGGGTTTCACTTCCTCTTCTTTAGGCGATTCGGCGGTATCTGCACTATCTAAGGCTTCTGTGTTAACTGCTGCCGCTTCTGCAGAAGTTTCGTTCTCAGCAAGAGGCTTATTAGTGTCATTAGTTCCTTCCGCGGTGCTAAGGTTTTCTTGTTCCATATCCCTATTTTTTTCGGACATGTTGTTCTGTGTATTTTCCATATCAATTTCCATGATTGGAGGCAAAATTAACCGAAAAAAAGACCTTATTAAGCTTTGCTGCTCATATTTTACCTTTCCTCTAGAAAAACCCTAATTTGGCCGCTCTCTTAAAGCTATTCTAGCCAGCAATGAAACTACTAATCCGCATAATGTCCTTGCTCTTTTTGATTATGGGTAGCTATTTACTCTACAGTTATTTCTACGCAGAAGCCGATCTTGCTACAGGTATCGGGGGAGGCTCTTTTCTAAGTCTAAGCTTAGGACTTTATGCCTTTTCCTATTTTAGTTTTTTAAAGAAATAGTGCTTCCCCTTGGGACTAAATTTTAAAAGTTCCTTAGGTCAAAAGCTTCCCAAGCGGGTAGTGCTTTATGGTCAAAGTCAAAAAGTGCCTGATTTTCAAAGGAAGAGCCATCCGTAGCCGTATCGCCACGATAAGCCAGCCATTCTCCTCCCCAATATGAAAAGCCTATTCCTTGCGGTGTTGCAAAAATCATTTCCCGAATTTTTAATAGGAAGTCTTTTTGTCCTTGCGGGCTTGCAGGGTAGTTTGGTAAAATTAAATGTTCATCCCAGCCCACTACATTATTGGTCCAATCGTTCCAGTCTAAGGTAAAAGGGTAAGCGGTTTCAGCGAATAAAATATCTTGAGAGAAATTTTGTGCCAATTGATGCAAATTATTTTCAATGACAGATAAATCTTTACCATGCCACAAGGGATAATAGGAAAGACCAATTATGTCAAAGTCCAAACTATCTAATTCGTTATAAAGCCACTGGGCATTAGAAAGCCCAGCATTATGCAACATAATCTTACAGTTTGCATCAATGCGTCTAACTTCTTGAATCGCCAAGCTTAATAGCTCTTTAAATTGTTGCGGCTGATCACTAATTCTGCCGAAAGGATGCAAAATGCCTGAGTTAATTTCATTCCCAATTTGAATAATATCTGGTGCAATTTGGCGCATTACTTTGGCAGTATATTCAGTCAAGCTATCTTGCAATTGAGCATAATTTAGGTTTTGCCAAAGCTCTGGAATGGCCTGCTCACCAGGGTCTGCCCAGCTATCTGAATAATGCAAACAAAGCCAAACCTTGAAGCCTTTACTTTTCAAAACCTTGGCCATGCTATCTACTTCCACCAAACTAGAGCTTCTGCCTTCTGGGGAATGCCATAATCGCAAGCGCACTGTGTTAACACCTTGGTCTTTTATAAACCTTAGTAGTTCAATCTCTTCACCTGAAGAATCACGATAAACGGTGCCACTGCCTGCAATCGCGGGGTAAAAAGATAAATCTAGTGCGGATATTTTTTTTGAGGCACTAGGAATTAGTGGATTAGGCCCTTTATTTTCTGGAGCATTTTCTTTTTTACAGGCGGAGCCCACAAGTATCAAAAAGCCCAGAAAAAGGGGATAGGCCAAAGCGCTACTTTGGTATTTTTTTAAATAGTTTATCATCGATACTGACTAATTATAAAACGGCTTATCCAATTTTGCACACTATCGCCTTGAGCATCTGTAGCACCAATAAACGCATGGTTCACTCCGGCTAATTCATGATATTCATAATCCACTTTTAGGCTATCCATCTGCGCCACAAAACGACGCGACTGCTCCACATTTACGAGCTGATCTTGGTCGCCATGAATTACCAAACAAGGAGGAA
>CBFHVV010000033.1:0-31011 GCA_965658965.1 Croceimicrobium sp. | reverse complement strand
TGGTTAACAGAGGAAAAAATGAATGGGGTTGACGGAGCGCGTGTTAGTTGGAATTTCAACAAAATTCTTAATCGACGAGAATGGCAAATGGGTAGAGCATTACGGCAGTAGTAAAAGTCCATTGTCTGATGAAATTCTTGCTTTTGCCTCGGGTAAATAAGCATACCATCAATATTTTAAGAGCGTCAAATCCCTGTGTTTTGACGCTTTTTTTGTTTCAGCTAAACAATAGGAGTCTGCATGCGCTTTAGCTTGAATCAAGCATAATTACTTAATTTTGCAGCATGGAATTGAATGGAAAAAATGTTGCTTTTCATACTCTCGGTTGTAAACTGAATTTCTCAGAGACTTCAACCATAGCCCGTGATTTTAAAGAGAACGGATTTAGTCAGGTGAATTTTGACGAAAAAGCAGAAGTTTACGTAATTAACACTTGTTCGGTAACGCACAATGCCGATAAAGAGTGTAAATACTGGGTAAAGAAAGCTAATCTGGCCAATCCTGACGGCTTAGTTGTGGTGGTAGGATGTTACGCACAGTTACAACCAGAAGAGATTGCGGCTTTTGAAGGTGTAGATTTAGTCTTAGGAGCCACAGAGAAATTTAAGATTACCGATTACCTAGATTCGCTCACTAAAAGTGATAAGGGCGAGGTTCACTCTTGTGAAATTAATGAAGCAGATTTCTACGTCGGAGCATATTCTTTTGGCGATCGTACCCGCGCATTTTTAAAGGTTCAAGACGGCTGCGATTACAAATGTACTTATTGTACTATTCCGCTAGCAAGGGGCATTTCCCGAAGCGATAAGTTGGAAAATGTACTCCAAAATGCTCGTGAAATTGTGGAAGCTGGTGCCAAAGAAATTGTTCTTACGGGTGTAAACATAGGCGATTATGGCAAAGGGGAGTTTGGTAATAAAAAGCACGAGCATACCTTCCTCGACCTAGTTCAGGCGCTAGATCAGGTAGAGGGAATAGATCGTTTTCGTATTTCTTCGATAGAGCCCAATCTTTTAAAGGACGAAACAATCGCCTTTGTGGCGCAATCCAAGCGTTTTGTGCCGCATTTTCATATTCCCTTGCAGAGCGGAAGCAATAAAATATTGGGAATGATGAAGCGAAGATACCAACGCGAACTCTATGCAGAGAGAGTGGAGCGCATCAGGGAATTAATGCCGCATGCTGCCATTGGAGTCGATGTTATTTGTGGTTTCCCAGGTGAAAGTGAGGAAGACTTTTTGGAAACCTATAATTTTTTAAATAGGATGGAAATTAGCTATCTCCACGTTTTTACTTATAGCCAGCGACCGAACACGGAAGCAGATGAAATGTCAGAACAAATTCCCTACAATATTCGCAAAAAACGCTCGAAAATGCTGCGGGTGCTTAGTGCGAAGAAACGCCGTGCCTTTTACGAAGCTCAATTAAATACTACTCGTTCGGTACTTTTTGAAGATAATATGAAGGAAGGCTTTATAACTGGTTTTACTGAAAACTACGTGAAGGTAAAAAGTCCATGGAACCCGCACCTCGTTAACCAAAAGGCCAGAGTAAAACTTACCAATATTGATGAGGACGGTTTTGTGCGTTTCGATTACCTTGAAGATATTCCTGTATTGGCCTAAGAAAGTAATGGCTAGTAAAAAAACCAACATTCAATAACTAAACCTTACTAGATGCAAAGAGAAGAGCTGGAGAATATTCTTACTTCTGTAGAAGCGATTGCTTTAAAAGCGGGCCGTTTTATTTTAGAGCAAAGGCAAGCCGTAAGCAGCGATATGATTGAAACTAAAAGCTTAAACAGCTTAGTATCTTATGTAGACAAGGAAGCGGAAAAAATGATAGTTTCCGCTTTAAAAGACTTGGTGCCGGGTGCTGGTTTTATTGCTGAAGAAGGTACTTCAGAAAAAAGAGGAGAGGAATATAATTGGATTATTGATCCACTAGATGGCACCACTAATTTTCTATACGATGTACCTGTTTTTGCTGTAAGTATAGCGCTTGCTTCCGCAGAAGCGATTGAACTAGGCGTAGTTTACGAATGTGGCAGAGATGAATTATTTAGTGCTTATCAAGGAGGCGGTGCCAGACTAAATGGGCAGGCAATAAAGCTGGCAGAACAGAAAAACCTCAAAGATTCGCTTCTTGCCACGGGCTTTCCTTATTACGATTTCGAACGAATGCAGGAGTTCAATGCCTTTCTCGCAAAATTATATCCCAGTACCCGCGGCTTAAGACGCATGGGCTCTGCCGCAACGGACTTAGCTTATGTAGCTTGTGGAAGGTTTAACGCCTATTTCGAATATGGCCTTAGCCCTTGGGATGTTGCCGCGGGCATATTACTGGTACAAGAAGCAGGCGGAAAGGTATCGGACTTTAAAGGAGAAAGCAATTACCTCTTTGGTTCTGAGATAATTGCCTCATCCTCTAATATTTACGACGAATTTACTAGTCTATTACAAGAGTATTTACCTAGTAATGCCTAAGCAATAGGAAGCCATTGCTTATGCCAACTGTTTGTGAGAACCGTTTCCCAATGACGTTTTAACTGGCCTTTGGTTTCAATTAAATTATTAAAAACCACGGTATTTTGGTCAATTTCCCCTGCTTCTAGAGCTGCTCGGAAGTCCATCATATGAACGATCTCTATTAACTGATTTTCATCGCGAAAAGCAATTTGTGTCCTATCCAATAAGGAGATAGCTAATTCGCTTTCCAAAGCTTGGATAAAGTGGGTTAATTTATCAATGCTACAACCAGTAGCCTGATAGCTAGCCTCATCTAGGGCCACCACAATAAAGCGATCGTGAATAATAGTAAAACTTGCATTCAAGTCTTGACCATGGGCCTGCCAATCATTTAGAAAGTTCATTAAGCGGGCAGATATTCTTTCCACTTTTTCAAATTCAAGGTAATTGGTGCTTTGGAAAATCCAAATCCGAGAATCATCGTTAAGAGATTCAAATGAAAAATACATAATAAAGTTTTATAAATCTTTTGCTTGAGCAATCATTTCTGCTAAATCTAATACCGGAAGATCACCTTCTCGGTCACTATTTTTAACGCCATCCGTCATCATGGTATTACAAAATGGGCAACCGGCTGCAATAAAATCGGGTTTCGTTTCTAAAGCTTCTTCCGTGCGTTCAATATTGATGTCTTTATTACCAGGTTCGGGTTCTTTAAACATTTGTGCTCCACCTGCGCCACAACACAAAGCATTGCTTTTGCAGCGTCGCATTTCAACAAGTTCAGCATCCAGCTTTTTAATAAGCTCACGCGGAGCCTCGTAAACACCATTAGCCCGTCCTAAATAGCAAGGATCATGAAAGGTTATTTTTTTACCTTTAAAAGATCCGCCTTCAATACTAATTCGCTCTTCCTTTAAAAGCTGATTGATAAAGGTAGTATGGTGTACCACCTCAAAATTGCCTCCTAATTCTGGGTATTCATTTGCTAGAGTATTGAAACAATGTGGACAGGTAGTTACAATCTTTTTTATTTCATAGGCTTTCAAGATCTCAATATTCTGCATGGCTTGCATCATAAATACAAACTCATTGCCCGCCCTTTTAGCAGGATCGCCAGTGCAGCTTTCTTCGGTACCTAATACAGCAAAGGAAACCTTTGCATGATGCAGAATTTTTACAAAAGCTTTAGTAATCTTTTTAGCTCTATCATCGAAACTTCCTGCACAACCTACCCAAAATAGTACTTCGGGTAGTTTATTTTCCGCCGTCATTTCTGCCATGGTTGGCACCTTGATCGTTGTTTCCATTAATTAATTATTTGAAATGTTCTATTAGTGCTAGTGGTAAAACCAATTAGCCCAAAACTATTTATATAAACGGCCATTCCATTGCTAGCCTGATTAGCAACTACGCCATAAAAGTATTTATCTTCTATTTTAAGTGAATCACTATAATAGCTATTATTAAGAAGGGAAATGCTAGTGTCTCCATCAAAACGCAGACTTAAACTCGGGTTCATTTCGCTCAGGCTATCCTGAAATTTGATAAATAGAAAATCGTATTTGAGACTGCTTGCATCTTCTTGATAAGCACAACGAAACTGATAGTTAAATTTAAGTCCTAAGCTATCGGAACCGATACTATAATTTTCCTCTTCCAATAAAAGCTTATCGATGCCCTTATAGGGACCATAGCTCCCATTTAGAGCCCCACTTTCATTGAAAGAACTAGATTCACCTAAAAATTGAAGCAAAACTGTATCGCCTTCCGAACTAAAAGCTTGTGGATTCCTATAGTTAGGTTTAAAACTAAGTATTTGACTACTTAAGCTCAGCTTTAATTCACTTTCTTTAGAGCAGGCCCACAAAGCGGAAATTAGGATTATATAGATGAATTTATTTTTCAAAAACTTGAATCTTCACATCTCTTTCTACTAATTCTGTAAACTTTCCCTTGTAACGGGTGGCACGCACCAAATGATTATCAATCCAATGATAATTTCCACCGCGCGGCTTACCCATTAGCATGCCATGGTATTTAAAGCCTTTCTCCTCTAACCACTTTTCTGTAATTTCTCGGTGTTGTTCTTCACGAGAGGTAAAGAAGTAAATAATATGCCCTTCGTCGAACCAACCATTTAAGGTCTTTAATGCGTCTGGATAGTGCTCGGCAGTAGCCATGCGCTGTGGTTCTTCATTAGGAATATCATCACAAATGGTTCCGTCAATATCGATCAGGTAGTTTTTAACACCATCGGGTAGAGTAGGGCTTAAGAGTTCGCCGTTAACCTTTAATTCTTCTAGTTTGGGAATCTTTTTGTCTGTAGCCATATCTTATTCATTTATCCAATTGGCACGATCCGCTTGAGCATAAGCCCATGGCGCAGCATTATTCTCAATATTAGTCATCATGGTATTTAATGATGGGTTAGCAGCGGACTCTTCCATTACCAGGTAGCGTCTCATTTCCACGATAATTGACATTGGATCAATATTTACTGGACAAGCTTCTGTACAAGCATTACAAGTAGTGCAGGCCCAAAGCTCTTCACGGCTAATAAAATCATCTAAAAGGCTACGGCCATCGTCTTTAAACTCGCCGTGTTCGTCAACTACTGCACTTACTTCCTGCAGGCGATCGCGGGTATCCATCATTATTTTGCGAGGCGAGAGCTTTTTCCCAGTTTTATTGGCTGGGCAAGCGTCAGTACAGCGACCGCACTCTGTACATGAATAGGCATTCATTAATTGAATCCGGTTTAGATCCATTACGTCCTTTGCTCCAAATCGAGAAGGTTCTTCCACCGCTGCATCTGGGTCAGGAGCGGCAAAAGGATCAGCACTGGGATCCATCATCATTTCCACCTCTTTTTTTACACTTTCCATATTGCTAAACTGTCCTGAAGGCTCTAACTTACTATGCCATACATTTGGAAAAGCCATAATAACGTGAAAATGCTTGGAGAAGGGTAGGTAGTTTAGAAAGAGTAAAATACCAATTATGTGAAACCACCAGGCGCCTCTTTCAATAATGTGCAGCGTTCCTTGATCGAGTCCCGCTAAAAGTGGCGCTAACTGAGAACTAACAAGCCAACCATCTACGCCATTTCCTTGGATATTTGCTTCCGCAGCGCCGAGAAATAGAAGGGCAAGCATTAGAACAATCTCGATTACCAGAATATTATTCCCGTCATTTTTAGACCATCCCTTTAATTCTTTAAAGCGATCTACGGTGTTCACATTTCTTCTGTAAAGAAAAACAACACAAGCTAAGAGTACTAAAACCGCGAGGATTTCGAAGAAATGAATGGCGATATCATAAACAGGACCTAGCAGAGGCATAAAGATGCGATGACTGCCAAAAATTCCATCGATGATGATTTCAAGTACTTCGATGTTTATGAGGATAAAGCCTAAATAAATTAATACATGGAAAAAGCCAGCTACCTTTTTTCGCTTTACCATTTTGCTTTGTCCTAGGGCTACCTTTGCCATTAAGCTCCAGCGCTCTTTGGGACGATCACTGCGGTTAATAGCTTTGCCTAAGTTTATATTACGCCAAATTTTTGAAAAGTTTTTTACGAAAAAATAACTAGCTGCTGAGAGACTTAGTATAAAAATGATGTTCGCTATTCCAAAGTGCATCTCCATGGCTTAGGGTTTTAATTTTTTTTCCTCTCGCTTCTTTTTGGCTTCCGCCTCTTTTTCAAGATTTTCCTCTTCATCGTACTTACCAGACCTGCCAAACAAGGAAATGTTGACATATCTTTTAGGGTTATACTTTAAATCGAGAAGGATTAAGTTTAACTGCTCGGTGGCTTCTACCAAGTTTTGATAAAGTTCTGGATCGTTAATGAGCTTAGAAGCCGAACCATCGCTGCTATCCACTTTAGCCATTATTGAATTTGTTTGCTGTAAAGTAGCGTTAAGATTATTAGCCAAACGATTAAACTCTACGGCGCTTAGAGTATCACTAATGGACTCTAAATTGGCGAAAATTGAATTTATTTTTTCATCATTGCTTTCAATCGTAGAAGTGATTTTAGAAAAATTCTCGATTGAATGTACCAAATCGTCTTCACTTTCGCCCATTGCACGATCTAATTTGGTAATCGTTTTTTCTAAGGTTTCGAAGCTTTTTTGAATACTTACAAAAGTTTTTGTGAAACTTTCTTTGGACTGCTCATTTAAAAAGCCAGAAACTAGGGTTAAAACAGTGTCAATAGAGCCTAGTAATTTTTCTGCTTTTTCTTTTATTGGCTTTACCTGCTCATTTACCTCTTCAGTAAGACTTCTTTGAATTTTACTAGAAAGGGTATCACCATTTTGAGCGAAGGTGGGAGCGTCACCCATTACTAATTCCACGGCTTTACTACCAATTAAGTCGGAACTGTAAATTCGCGCTACGGTATTTACCGGAATTTCAATGTCGTTGGTAATATTTAGGGCTACCACTAATTTACCTGATCCGTCTGGCATAAAGCCAATATTATCGACCATGCCAACTTTAAAGCCATTAATATTAACCGGGCGTGCCTTGGTTAACTCATCTACTTGATCGTAAACGGCATACATCAGTCGTTTACTTTTTAATAGGTCGCTTCCTTTTAAAAAAGCGATTCCCCAATAGAGACTGGCTAAGGCAATAATTGCTACTGCACCTACTTTAAACTCTCGTGATATCTTCACTAGAAACTGTTTTATAAGACTCGCAAAGATGAAAAATTTATAGCAGCTTTCGGCGTGCTTCGCTAGCACTTATTTTTTTACCATTTTCCAAGCCGATTACAAAGGCACCTTTAAAGCCCATGGAACGCATTTTTAAAGCTGATTTCTGTGCTTCTTGAATACTTTTAGTCGGTGCTGCTAAGTACTTATAAAGGCCGCTTTCCTCAACTTTTATTATGTCTCTAAGTCCTTTAAAAACAGGGTGATCAGTGGTTTTATTACTGGAACTAGTTAATATTTGCACGGCAAAAAATACTCCATCAGAATAATTGGTCGCTGCTGGTTTTGGCTTATTATTATGGGGCTCTACTTTAATAGGAGCCGTTTCCATTGGCGCTGGTTTTTGTTCTGGGCTTGGCGAATTGGTCTCTTCTTGGCTCTTTGGTCCTAATTTCTGCTTATCAAGTGCATCAGCTAGAAGTAGATCTTGATTGGCTTTAAAGTCGCGAACAGCGCGATAAATGGCAGAGGCAAGGTAAGATTGTCCTTTCTCCGAGTTTAAGAAATCTTCTTCCTCTGGGTTAGTTAGAAAGCCCAACTCTACTAAAACAGCTGGCATGGCCGTTCTACTAGTTACAAATAAAGGTTGCTGTTTAACGCCGCGATCTTTGCGCATCACCCTTTCCCGAAACTGATTTTGAATAAGGCTGGCAATTTCAATACTTTCATTTAAGTAGGTCTGTTGCATTAAATTCAGACCAATGGTGCTAGCTGGGTTATTGGGATCAAAACCATTGTAACGGGTTTCGTAATCATCTTCCAGCATAATTACCGCATTTTCTTGCAGGGCAATACGGTTTTCGTCTCCGTGATTTTTTCCTAAAACAATAGAGCTACAGCCATGCACCGAACTCTTTTGAAAAGAATCGCAATGAATCGAAATAAATAAATCTCCTTCGGCTTCATTGGCAATTTCTGCTCTGCGTTCTAGGGTTACCGTGGTATTATCACGGCGGGTGTAAACAACTTTAACTTCAGGTAAATATTCTTCAATATATTCTCCGAGACGCAGGGTTACAGCCAAGGCAATATCTCTCTCAACCGTTTTATAACGGCGGGTTCCTAGGTTTCCTGGATCGCGGCCACCATGACCAGCATCGAGTACCACCGTCTTAATTCCATCGAAGGAGCGCGTATTTTGTGCCTCAACCCAAGTACTAGAAAAAAGTAAAGACGTTATTAATACGAGTTGTTTTAGCTTCAATAGTTTGAATTTTGATTAGTTTTGGCCGCTATTTTGCATTGCCATAAATATAACAAGCAAAGTTATCTTCATATTGCGTCAATCGAGCTTTCAGATTATCATTTTATTAACTGTCATTGTTGGCTTTGCTAACAGGTCTTATGGTCAAGCGCAAGATAGTGCCAGTGCCTCATTAGACAGTCTTTCGGGTCTTACAAACTCCCAAGAAAATTCTAAAAAAGGATTGGATACCTTAAAAGTTTACAATCCCCTAGACTCAAATCGTCAAAAAACTGCCCCCAAGTCTAAGTCTTTTATCGACTATGATATTGTTTACAATGCGGAAGATAGTATTCCCAAATCCATCGATGGCAGTGTTATTGAACTTTATAATAAAGCCGTAATTGAATACGGCGAGATGAAAATTGAAGCAGGCTATATCCGTATTGAATTTGACAACAGTGAAATTTATGCCGCTGGTTTAGCCGACTCGACAGGTAAAATTGAGCAAAAACCTTTATTTACTGAAAAAGGAAAGACCTATCGCTCCGATAATATGCGCTATAATTTTAATACTGGGAAAGCGCGGATTAATAAAATGATTACCCAAGAAGGAGAGGGTTTTTTGCATGGGGATAAAATTAAAAAGACAGGTTCATCGGCCTTTTATGTAAAAGATGCCTCCTATACAACCTGCAGCCACGAACATCCACACTTTGCGATACACACTCCTAAAGCCAAAGTTATTCCTGGTGAAAAAGTTGTTACGCAATTCGCGTACCTAGAATTACTAGGAGTGCCGACCCCTTTAATGCTGCCATTTGGCTTTTTCCCTACCACTGATAAGCGAAAATCAGGGATTATAATTCCCAGTTATGGTAGCTCTCAGTTTAGAGGTTATTTTCTTCAAAACGGTGGCTTTTATTGGGCCGCAAACGATTATTTCGATTTAACCTTAACAGGAGATATTTACACCAAAGGTGGATTTGGTTTGCAGGGTGCTAGTAGTTATAAAAAACGCTATAAATATTCGGGCAGTTTAAGTGCGCGCTATAACTTATTGCGTTTTGGGGAAGAAGAGTTTAGACCTTTCGTGAGCGGTGCAGTTGATAATCGCAGCGACTTTAACATCAGCTGGAATCACCAACAAGACCCAAAAGCCAATCCATTTTATCGCTTTAGTGCCAATGTTAATATTGCCACAACACAATTTTATCAGGTAACTAGTATTAACCCCGATCAAGTTTTACAAAACCGTTTAAACTCATCCATCAGCTTTTCCCGCCGCTGGGCCAACAAACCTTACAATTTAAATATTGCCCTAAATCACAGTCAAAACAACCAAAGTAAAGATTTGACACTTACTTTACCGCAGGTGAACTTCTCCGTAAATCGATTTTTTCCTTTTAAATCGGAAGGGGGTATTAGCGGAAGCAAGAAGTGGTATGAAGAAATTGGGATTTCATACACCACTAATGCGAAAAATCAGATTCAAACCAGAATGGATCGCCCAGTTTTTACGGAAACTGTATTTAGAGATAGCAGTCGCATGGGAATCCAACACAACATTCCCATTGCCGCAAATTATAAGGTTTTTAAGTATTTTGTACTGAATCCCAGCATCAATTTTACCGAGCGTTGGTATCCAAATAAACTAAAATATGCATTTAACGAAGAAACTAACCGACAGGAAATTGTAGATACAGTTTCAGGCTTTTTTGCGAACCGTGACTTTAATGCGAGCGCCAACTTATCGACCAAGTTATACGGTTTGTGGCGCTATAAAGGTTTTATTAAAGCCTTTAGACACGTAATGACGCCAAGAATTGGTTTAAGCTATCGACCAGATTTTTCTGATCCTTTTTGGGGTTACTTTGAAGAGGTGCAAAGCGATACATTAGGAAATACCACCTTAGTCAATCCTTACTCCAGAGGTGTTTATGGTTCTGCATCTGCCGGAAGGCAAGGGAATGTGAATTTTGGGGTACAAAACACTTTAGAAGCAAAAATCCGTTCCGATAAAGATTCTACTGGCGTGCAAAAGGTCAAAATTTTAGAACGTCTTAGCATGAACGGCTCTTACAATATGGCGGCCGAAGAATTTCAATTAAGCACGATCAGTTTAGCGGCTTCTTCTACCATATTTAACAACTTTGTAAATATAAATTACAATGCGACTTTAGATCCTTATGCCTTTGATGCAGAGTCGAATAGACGAATAAATCAGTTCAGCATTGATAATGGTAGCGGTCTTGTTAGAGTTACTAGCCAGCGTTTTACACTAGGTTCTCGCCTAGACGCCAACCGCTTTAAAAAGGAAAAAAAGAAAGAGGAAAATACGGAGGCTTCTGAAGAAGAGAAGACAAGGCAGGCAGAGCAAGCTTCTGCTTTAGGGATTACCGAAGGAGATGTGGATTATTACCGTTTACCGGGATATGTAGATTTTAGTGTTCCTTGGTCTTTAAATTTAAATTACAATTTAAGCTTTAGTAAGCCTGGTGTAGCTGAAGCTGTCGTTAATCAGTCTGTTAGCCTTTCGGCAGATTTTGATTTAAGTAAAGGTTGGAAAATAGGTTTTAGAACGGGCTATGATCTAAAGGCCAATGATTTCACCTTTACCACTTTCGATTTCCATCGTGATTTACATTGTTGGGATTTAAGTTGTACCTGGGTTCCTTTTGGCTTTCAGCAGTCTTATATGCTCACGATCAGGGTTAAGTCCTCTATTTTACAAGATTTAAAATTACAACGCAACAGGGGAGTGGGTGACTTCCGACGCTAAAATTCAAGGTGCATTGATAGTTAGCGGGAATATTTAGTTTGCTTGGCCCCGCCCTGTAAAAAACAAGCTTGATTTTCATTTAATCTCTTAATCGATAATGCTTTATCTTCGCGAAAACTAAAATTGTCATTTTGAAAAAGTTCCTAGGTTATCTTCTAATAATCGTTTCCATCGTTATTTTAATTGACCTAGTGCGTCAAGCAAGTACGATTTATACTGAACTTCCCATTATGTGGGAAAAATACAAGGCTGATCCAGATGAGATGCAAATGAAAGGTGAGATGGATAAATTATTAATTTGGGTCTTACATTTAGTAATTCCGGCGATTTTGATTGGTACCGGACGCTATATGATTCGCACTTCTAAAAGTCGCTGAAAAAACTATGCTTCGCCACTCTGCTTTTTCCTTACTTTTTTTTAGCCTCGCACTTGCATTGTTTCTTCCTAGCCTATTTATGGATGGGATGTTTATGGATGCTACCCAATATACGGCGGTTGGTAAGAACCTATCCGAAGGTTTAGGCACATTTTGGAGGCCTTACTTTACCAATAAATATTATGTAAACTTTCCGCAGTTTAATTTCAATGAGCAGACCCCTCTTGGCTTTGGGATTTATGCAGTTTTCTTTAAAATATTTGGAACAAGTCTTTATGTGGAGAGGTTTTTCATCTTATTTAATTACTTAATAAACATCTTTTTAATCACTAAAATTTGGAATTTATTTGCCCCGGCTAAGTCTAGGTATGTCATACTTCCAATATTCATATACACTTTGTTCCCCATTATTATGTGGACCTATCAGCATAATATGCTGGAAAACCCTATGACTGCTTTTATTTTGGCAGCTTCATTTTTTGGCATTAGAGCGATTCAAAAACCTCCACAATCTTTAATATATGCATCATTAAGTGGCTTGATGCTTTTCTTGGCTTTTATGATTAAAGGTGTGCCGGGCCTATTCCCTTTAGCAATTTTCTTTCTGTACTGGTTCTTTAATAAAAAGGAGTTTCGCTTTAAGCAGATGCTTATTTACACTGGGCTTGCTGCCCTAACTTTTGGCTTTTGTTTTGGCTTATTATTTCTCTTTGAAGAAAGTAGAAGTAGCATGACCTTTTACCTTGAAGCACGCCTATTTAAAAGAATAGGAGATAACCCAACGGTCGACAGCAGGTTTTATATTGTTTCAGACTTCCTCCAGAACCTAATTATCCCTCTTATTCTATCTGCTTTTGCGCTCTGGCAGATGCGTAGAAAGGAATTAAAACAAACTAACTTAAAGGCTGCTTTATTTCTTTTTAGCTTGGGCTTAGCGGGTATATTACCCATTATGCTTACCAAGGTTCAAAGAGGCTTTTATATTAGTCCTGCCTATCCATTTATTGCATTAGCGCTTGCAATAATTATGTTACCAGCTATCCAAGATATTCGCGATCGGGTTTCAGAAAAGCAAGAATCAATTTTTAGAGTCATAGGTTTAGTCACATTTATAAGTGTCATTGGCCTAAGCATTCTGCTCGCCGGAACCCCTAAGCGTGACAAAGAACTTTTAGAGGATGTATATAAAATTGGTAACAGCATTGGTAATGGTCATTTAATTACTTGCAGTCTAAACTTTATGACTAAGGATTGGGGACCGAAATCGTATTTCATGCGTTATTTCGAAATTGAGTTTGACACATTAAGAACCGAATTCCCTCCCGAAAGGGAACAACGATTTGCTTTGTACAAAAAAGGCGAAAAAATTCCTGAAGGTTTAGTACCTTTTGATCTAGAACTTAATCTTTATCGCTTGTATACTATTAAAGAAGGGAGTCCACTGAAAAGAGGCCTGGAGTAATTTTATTTTTTAAGCTAAAGCAATCTTCCTGGCTAAACCTCCAAAAAAAGAAATTGATATAGATCTTCATTAGCAATCTTCATGAAATTAGTTGGCCTGCAAGGAGGTAAAGGCAGCTTTAATGTGGCTCTTGCTTTTTTCAGGCTAAATTCCATCAAGTCCTTTTGGTTTGCCATCTGAAACCTCGGTTCTTAGCATGACTGGCATAATTCACATTCTTGGACAAAAAAAAAGAGATAATCGTGATTGACTATCTCTTTAGTAGCGAGAGCGAGAATTGAACTCGCGACCTCCGGGTTATGAATCCGACGCTCTAACCATCTGAGCTACCTCGCCGTTTGGGGCGGCAAATATAAACACAATTCTATTTTAGCAAAGAGAAATTTACTAGTTTTTCACTTTTAGTTTTTTATATATTGCGAGAAGTAAAAGCAATGTTACACAAAGCAAATGTCAGATAGAGTAAAGTTCGAGTTAGAATTTCCAGTTAAGGCTTCACCAGCTATGTTATTTCCCTATTTATCAACGCCTAGCGGTTTGTCAGAATGGTTTTCTGACGATGTTAACTCTCGTGGTGATAAATTTACCTTTATATGGGATGGCGATGAAAGAGATGCTTTTCGCATCGGCAAAAAGAAAGATCAGTTTATTAGATTTCGTTGGGATGAGGATGAACAAGAAGGAAATAAGTACTTTTTCGAATTCCGTATCGAAGTAGATGAGCTTACCAACGATACTTCCATTATTATTGTAGATCACAGCGAAGAAGACGAGGTAGAGGAGGATAAGCTTCTTTGGGATAGTCAAATACATCAATTACTCCATACTATAGGTTCTTAAAATGAGTTTGACGGCATTTTTTCGTCAACATAGAGCATATTTAGCCCTGGTAGCACTTTGTGTCATTGGGGCTGCTTATTTTTTGGCGAATTTTAGCAAGACCGAAATTCACCAATTTATTAATAGTTGGAATGCACCTTGGGCAGATCAGTTTTTCCCAATTTGGACCTATTTGGGCGATGGGATCATTTTCCCCATTTTGTTAATACCTGCCTTATTTCTCAAGCGGTCTTTTAGCTTCTCACTTTTAGTGGCCTCTCTCTTAACTCTAGTTCTTAGCGGCGTGCTCAAAGAGATCTATAAGGATGAGCCCAGGCCAATCAAGTATTTTGAATTAATAGACGTAGAATTGAGGCAAATACCTGGGGTAAAGCCACATTATTATCGCTCTTTTCCTAGCGGTCATACTACAGCAGCTTTTGCCGCATGGGGTGTTATCGCACTTAGTGTTGCTAGTTGGCGCCTAAAAACGGTTTTCTTATTAATAGCAATAAGTGTTGCCTATTCACGTATGTATTTATCTTTACATTTTTTACGAGATGTTACTGCCGGAGCGATACTGGGAACCTTGATTGCATTTTTCGCAGTTTTTTGGTCACAGCGTTTAAAAGCCCAATTTTGGCATAAGAAGTGGATTGACAGATCATGAAATACTTTGATAAAAACACCTGGTTTTGGGCGCTTATTGCCACTGTTTTTTTTCTTCCCTTTATTGGAGGAGTCCACCTTTTTGATTGGGACGAAATTAACTTCGCCGAGCTAGCGCGAGAAATAGTAGTTTCGGGAGATTGGCTGCAGCTGCAGATAAATTACGAGCGCTTTACGGAAAAACCACCTTTATTCTTCTGGCTGCAAGCCTTGGCTATGACTGTTTTTGGAATAGGGGAGTTTGCCGCCCGCTTGCCCAATGCTATTCTAGGGATTATTGTTTTGCCTTTTCTTTATATCAGCGGTAAATTTTTAGTTGATCGTAAATTCGGTTATCTCTGGGCGCTCACTTGGTTTGGTAGTATTCTACCTTTCTTATATTTCAAAAGCGGGATTATTGATCCTTTCTTTAATTTTTTCATCTTTAATGGACTTTTCTTTTTAATTCATTTTTTATGGAAAACGAATAATATCAATAGAGTTTTTCTGGCTCGTCCAGCTCTGTATTATCTTGTACTTGGGGGAGTCTCCGTAGGATTAGCGATATTAACCAAAGGACCAGTAGCCTATTTAATAATACTATTAACAGTTTTAGTATATGCTGCGCTGCATTCATTTCGTTTCGGCTTAAGCCTCAAAAATTTCATAATCTATTCGGCCACGGCATTAATGGTTTTCTTACTGTGGTTTGGTATCGATGCAGCCCTGCATGGTCCAGATTTTTTAATTGAGTTTACCATAAGACAATGGGAGCTTCTTACCACTAACGATGCTGGCCATGGCGGATTTCCAGGTTATCACTTCGTCGTGCTACTTTTAGGTTGTTTTCCTGCTAGTGTTTTCGCTTTACGCGGATTGGGCAGAATTAAAGGTATTCATACCCAAATAGCAGACTTTCAAAAGTGGATGATTATCCTTTTGGTAGTTATTTTAGTTTTATTTTCTCTGGTAGGCACAAAAATCATTCACTACAGCTCAATGGCTTACTATCCCATTAGCTTTTTGGCGGCACTTAGCCTTTGGCAGATGAGTGAATTTCCCCGTAAAAGTCCGCGCTGGATGCTGGTTTTACTTTTAGGCATTGGGATAATAATCAGCCTTGTTTCGGCTCTTTTACCATGGGCAGGATTAAACTTAGAAGAAATTAAATTTCTTTTTGAAAAAGATCCTTTTGCCATGGCTAACTTATCCGCAGAAGTTCCTTGGTCTTGGCTTGACTTTATTCCCGCGGCGATTATGTTAAGCATCTTGTTAATTTATACTTTCTACCACCAAAAGCATCCAATCTTTTCTTCGCGTGTATTATTTTTTGGAACTGCAATTTGGACCTTTGCCGGCTTAATCTTCTTTATTGGGAAGATTGAGCGCATTAGTCAACGTGCTGCAGTAGAGTTTTTCGAAAATCAACAGGGAAAAGAGGTCTACGTAAGTACCTACGGATACAAAAGTTACATCCCTTGGTTTTATGCTCGTATAGAAGATTATGACAAGCCTGAGGCGACCAATCGCGAATGGTTATTTCATGGTGATATTGACCGGGATGTTCTGATTGCCACCAAAATAACCAAGGTGGAAGCTCTGCAAAAGGAAATTCCTGATGCTGAGCTCTTGTACACTAAAAATGGCTTTTACTTTTTCCTGCGGTCGGCTCAGGATAAATAAGCCGGCTTGATAATTCCTAACTTCGCTAAGCGATATTGGAAAGATACTTTCAGTACACCTAATCCGTAAATGGCACTACGCTTGAAATTTATCGAGCTTGCTTCTTCAAAGTATTTGGTAGGACAAGTAATTTCAGCAATTTCGAACCCTGCATAAAAAATCTGTGCAAGCATCTGGTTGTCGAAAACAAAGTCATCGGAGTTTACATTAAAATCGGTTCTCTCCAAAACCTCTTTAGAAAAAGCTCTATAGCCTGTGTGATACTCAGAAAGCTTTTGGTTCATTAAAATATTCTGGCTAAGCGTAAGTATACGGTTAGCCAAATACTTATACCATGGCATCCCTCCTTTTAAGGCGCCTTTTCCTAATATGCGCGAACCTAATACAACCGGATAAACTTCATTGGCAATTAGGTAAGACATGGATTCAATTAATTTAGGCGTATACTGATAATCGGGGTGAAGCATGATAACGATATCACCACCTAAAGCTAGAGCCTTATTGTAGCATGATTTCTGGTTACCGCCGTAACCTTTGTTATTTTCATGGGGAATAATATGCTTAATACCAAGACGCTTTCCTTCGCCAATAGTATCATCAGTTGAATTATCATCCACCAAAACCACCTCATCAACTATGTCAAAAGGTATTTCTTTATAGGTACGTTCTAAGGTTTTCTCTGCATTATAGGCAGGAAGAACAACCACAATTTTTTTCCCGTTTATCATGTGGGCAAAAATAGAAATATGCGGCTATATCTTGGGCCAATATTAAAGAAGAATTGCTTAGTTTGGAGCTTGATAACAATTTTGAAGGAACTTGAAGAATACATTGATTTTTTTAGCCTTGATACTTGTGGGGCATTATTCTGTCGCTCAGGAGATTAAGGGTAGAGTAGTAGACGAAGGTACAGGGGAAGCAGTCATCATGGCAAACGTGATTTTTAAGGGCACTACTACTGGTACTTCCACCGATTTTGACGGAAATTTTACCCTAGCCTTGGGTAAAAAGACCTTACCACTAACTTTAGAAGTAACTTTTATAGGTTACCAAAAGAAAGAGGTGCTCGTAAAAAGCTTAAAGGATCCCTTAAAAATAGAGTTAGTTGAAGACAGTGAAATGTTAGCTGCAGTAGATGTAGTGGAACAGCGCTTAAGTGCTAAACAACGAGAGTCTGCACTTACCGTTGTAGCGCTTGATAATTTGGCGATTAAAGAAACCCCAGCCGCTAATTTCTACGAAGCTCTCGGTAACTTAAAAGGAGTAGATCTTACTTCAGCTAGTATTGGATTTAAGATAATTAATACCCGTGGTTTTAACTCAACTTCTCCAGTGCGATCCCTGCAGCTTATCGATGGTGTTGATAACCAAGCTCCTGGCCTAAACTTTTCTTTAGGAAACTTTTTAGGAGCTAATGAATTAGATATCATTAATGTAGATATTATTGCTGGTGCTTCTACCGCATTTTATGGACCAGGTGCTTTTAATGGAGTGATTTCCATGACTACAAAAGATCCTTTTCGTTTTCAAGGGCTTTCCGCAAGTTTTAAAATGGGGGAGAGGGCATTAGCCGAAACTTCCGTGCGCTATGCAGAAGCCTTTAAGTTATTTAATAAGGAGAGAGAAGATTTCGCCTTTAAAATAAACTTGTTTTATCTAAGAGCAGATGACTGGGAAGCAGATAATTATGATCCTATTGATGGCTCTGACGTAGCGGCCGACAATCCCGGACGTTTTGACGCTGTGAATATTTATGGAGACGAAAGCTTAGCCTCCAATAATGAAAGAGGCAGTTTTACAGATGTGAAATTTAATAATGTACCAGGTTTAGGAACTTTTTACCGCCCAGGTTTTAAAGAACCGAACTTGGTAGACTATGACACACGTAATTTTAAAGGAAATATCGGCCTCTTTTATCGCACGGAAAAAGATGTACAATTTAGTTATACCTTAAATTATGGTACGGGTACCACCGTTTATCAGGGAGAAAATCGATTTAGTCTTAATGGTATTCGCTTCATGCAGAATATTGCAGAAGTAAAAAAGAAGGATAAGTTTTTTGTACGCGCTTATGCAACTCACGAGGACGCAGGTAATAGTTATGATGCAGTTTTAACTGCTTTCAAGATGAACGATATCATGCTAGGCGATGAAGCAACTTGGAATCAAAATTATGCTGCCGCATGGAAAAGACCTTTTCGTTTTAATCAAGCCTTTCAGGATGCAGCGGGCTTTAACGTAGCCAGTCCTACCTTTGATTCCGCATTCTTTTACAACGAGTATCAAGATATATTACGCGACTATAACGAATTACTAGCAGGGTTTCATGATAGTCTTTTGGATATTGTTTCTACCGGTCGTTTTGCCCCTGGTACGGCAAAATATGATTCTTTATTTAATGATGTGACCAGTCGCACTTTTACAGAAGGGGGTTCTCGCTTTTATGATCGTTCCGCATTATACCATATTATGGGGGAATACCAGTTGACTGTGGCAGACAGAGTTAAGATGCGTATGGGCGGTAATTTCAGGATGTATACTCCCAACTCTCGCGGTAATATCTTTGATGAGATAATTCCAGGCTCAATTGTTACAGATAGTGTTGGTAATGTTATTAGCCAGGAATATCGAACCATAACTAACCAAGAGTTTGGCCTTTATTATGGAGCGGAGAGTAATTTCTTCGGTGAAGTATTAAAAGCGAGTGCGACGATTAGAATGGATAAAAATCAAAACTTCGATTATTTATTTTCGCCGGCCTTTTCTTTAGTATACAATATAAACTCCAAGCACACCCTTAGAACCAGTTTAGGACGTGCAATTAGAAATCCTACTCTTCAAGACCAATACCTACGTTATGATGTAGGCCGCGCTGTTCTGCTTGGAAATATTAATGGCTATAATAATTTAGTCTCAATCGAGTCTTTCGACTTCTATCGTTCACAATCACAATTAAATAGAGACAATCTTACCTTCTTTGATGTGGCTCCAATTGAACCAGAACGGGTAACTACTGCCGAAATTGGTTACCGAGGATCGTGGTTTAAACGAGTATTTGTTGATGTAAATTATTTTCATTCTTGGTATACCAGTTTTATTGGTTTTCAGTTTGGCTTAGATCTAACTTTTGATCAAAATGTTCCAGATTTTGTGCGTTCCGTGCGGGCTTACCGCGTTGCGGCCAATGCTCAGAGTTTAGTAACCACTCAAGGCTTTAATGCTGGTATAAACTATTACATTAATGATCATCTGTCTTTAGGAGGAAACTATTCTTACAACAGTATAAATCTTAATCCGGGTAGAAATTTTATCACCGAGACTTTTTACGAAGATCAACTGGCTGAAGATGGTTCAGAAGATGAAATTATTCCCGCTTTTAACACACCAGAGAATAAATTTAACCTCAGTCTAAGCGGAAGAAATTACCAATTGAAAAAGGGATCTAAGAATAAAATGGGATTTGCTGTAACTTATAAGTGGATTGAAGGTTTTCGTTTTGAAGGTTCACCGCAGTTTACAGGTTTTATAAATAGTTATGACCTTCTAGATGCTCAGGTAAGTTATAGTGTAGATTCTTGGCACTCTATTTTTAAATTAGGTGCTTCTAATTTACTCAATAATCAAGTCTTTCAAGTCTATGGTGGGCCTCGTGTTGGCCGCCTAGCTTATTTTTCGATAGTTTATGAGTTTGACCATAAACGTTGATTTTTTCCGTAATTTCGAACCATTAATACAATTAGCAGATGAAAAAAACACTATTCTTTCTTTTAGCATTCTCAGGAGTGACTATGGCGCAGAGATATACCACCGAGGTATTCAGCCAAGTTAACGTTAATGCGAACGTATCGTACGCACAAAATATCGACTTTCTTACTTCTGATTTTTCAAATCCCGCGCAGGTTGCAACCGATGTAACCGAGATTAAGACAGCTCTTGCTACTGGACAGCAAATTCCAAGTAAGTTCTTTAATCCCGCAGATCCTGCATCAGATGTAAAGGTAGCAGATCTTAAAATGGATGTTTACAGTCCCGTTGGTGATAATGCTACCGACCGTCCTTTAGCCATTTACATTCATACAGGAAACTTTTTACCTCCTGGCATTAATGGTGGAATTAACGGATCAAAAAATGACAGTTCTGCTGTTGTAATGTGTGAGAAATTAGCAAAACGCGGTTTTGTTGCTATCGCAGCAAACTATCGTTTAGGTTGGAATCCATTAGATCCAAATCAGTTTGTTCGTCGTGCACAACTTTTAAATGCAGTATATCGTGCTATTCATGATATGAAAGAATTAGTACGTGTAGCTAAAGCAGACGCAGCGAACTTAGGAATTGATAAAGATAAAGTTATCTTTTTTGGTGAGGGTTCAGGCGGTTATGTAGCTCTAGCCTACACTACTTTAGATAAGTGGGCAGAAGTGGAAATCGCAAAATTCATTAACCCAGCTACGGGTAACTCTTTCGTAGACTCAAATCAAGTTGGTAATATTGAAGGCTTAAATGGTTTATTAAACCTTTATGCTGACAACGGTGAGTCAACCGATATCGCTATGTGTGTAAACATGGGCGGTGCTTTGGCTGATATCTCTTGGTTGGAAGCAGGTGATGCTCCCATGATTTCTTTCCACTGTGTTCGTGATCCTTTTGCTCCATTTGGAGAAGGTACGGTAGTGGTTCCTACTACTCAAGATGATGTGGTTGACGTATCTGGTGCAAACACTTTTATGGTTAAAGCTAATACCTTAGGAAACAACAATTCTTTTACTAGTCAGACCTATAATGATCCGATCACTTTAGCGGCAAGAGCTCGTTATGGAGTTACTTACAATTACATTTTCCAAGCTCCATTTGATACGATTACCGTTAATAATGCAGAGGGTTTATTCCCAGTAATTCAGCCTTTATCAGCTAGTTTATTTACGAATGTTGGTGCTCCATGGCAATGGTGGGATCCAGCGGGTCCGATTGCAACTGATACTTTTTCAGCAGGTCCACCGGTAATTACTTATCATATGGCAGGTTTAGCTGGAAATCCAAATATGTCTCCAAGTTTTGGTCGTACATATCAAGATACTATTTTAGGATATGTAACTCCTAGAATGATTAACTCTATGAATATTGTTAGCAATGAAGAATTTGCTTTAAATGCGAGCATGGATCTTTATCCAAACCCAGCAACTAAGAGTTTAATTCTTACTGTTAGTGATGCGACATTAAATTTACAATCTTACCAAATTATCGACGCTACTGCAAGAGTAGTTAAAACTGGTAGCTTAAAAAGTGGCGATAATGAACTTAACGTAGAATCATTAAAGTCAGGTGTTTACTTTATAAAAGTGCAAAGTAATGCAGGCGAAGCGGTGCAACGTTTCGTTAAGAAATAGAACTAAAATTTTCTAGCACTAAAGCCCGTTCCGCAAGGTTCGGGCTTTTTTGTTTTTATAAATAAGAAGCCCTTTTTCCTTAGTGGAAAGGCTAAGATTAATTAGAAGCTTTAAGACCAACCTCTACGCTTCTCTACTAAAAAAATAAGGAAGTTCAAAAGCTCTGCTTTACCAAATTTCATTCTTATTCAAAGAGGCCATCTTAAATTATTAAGCTTTACCCTTTCGCTTGTGCGGGCATATCTCCACTCTTCGTATTAAAAACTCAAAGCGATAATCTTAATCGCTCTTAGCTTTATATATTTGCCCGATCGAAAAAATGAAGATGGATTATAATTTAAACGGACAGATCATTCGCAATAAGCATCTAGGGGTACACCTTAATAATAGAGGCCTAAATTATGGTGATGGAGTTTTTGAAACCTTAAAGTTTGCCAATAATCGCTTTAACTTTTGGGAGGATCATTATTTCCGTTTAATGGCTTCAATGCGTATTGTTCGCATGGAAATTCCCATGAGTTTTAGCCCTGAGTACCTAGAAGAAGAAATCCGTAAAACGCTTGAGTCTAATAAGCTTTCGGAAAAGTCTGCCCGTGTAAAACTTTTGATAGTGCGGAAAGCCGGCGGTCTTTATACTCCGGAGGACAATAATGTAGATTTTTTAATTACCACTTCAGAGCTTCCTGATAATACCTACCAAATAAATGAAGAGGGGCTCAATATTGAACTTTTCAAAGATTTTTATAAAAACAGTGGTCTGCTTAGCACGATAAAATCTACTTCTGCGCAGTTATACACGATAGCAAGTATTTTTAGAAAGGAGAATGACTTTGACGAATGCCTGTTAATAAATGAGCGTAAGGAAGTAGTAGAAGCGATTAGTTCAAATATATTTATCCTTAAAGGAGATGAATTGATCACACCGCCTTTAGAAAGTGGTTGCTTAAAAGGAATTATGCGAAAAAAGGTAATTGAATTCGCACCACAGTTGAATCTTAAAATTAAAGAAGAAAACTTCTCTCCTTTTGCATTACAGAAAGCCGATGAAGTTTGGCTTACGAATAGTATACTGGGGCTGCAGTGGGTAGGACAATATCGCAAGAAGAGCTATTCGAATGAAAAAGCCACAGCGATGCTAAAAAAGATTAATGTTAATCTCGCACTCAGTTTAGCTTAGGGTCTAGTGGCGTATTTTGCCATAGAGGATATTCGCCACCTAAACTGGCGATTACCTTAGGCCAAATGGTTTCGGGTTCTTTATTAAATATTAAGTCCGCATTTCCAGGGCCTATTTGCCAAGCTTTTTGCTTCATTTCTTCCTCCAGTTGACCAGCACTCCAGCCGCTATAGCCGAGGAAGAAACGAATCTCGTAGGAGCCAATGAGCTCAAGGCTTACGAGGTCCTTTAAAATAGCAAAGTCTCCTCCCCAGTAAACACCAGGAATAATTTCTTCGCTACCTGGTAATAAGTCGCCTTTGGAATGAAGAAAGAACATATTATCCTGTTGTACTGGTCCGCCTTCTCCAATTTTGGTTTGAAAAGAGGGGAAGTCTAGAACTAAATCGTCGAAACTGAGATCTACCATACGATTTAGGATAAAACCGACTGATCCTTCTGCATTATGATCGGTAAGAAATATTACCGTTCTATCAAAATTTGGGTCGCCCATTAAAGGTTCAGCAATAAGAATTTTTCCCTTGGCAGGAGCTAGATTTTTGTCACTCATATTAACCCGAAGATACTAAGCTTATCGGTAACTTTGTAATGAAAAATTAAATTTCCATCCTTAAAATTCGGCAGCACCATGAAAGAAAAATTGCAAGATGAAAGAATCGATTATAATGCTGGAGAGCTTAATAAATCAGATTTAGAGGCAGACCCCATAAAACAGTTCTTAAAGTGGTACGAAGCCTACAATGAAACTGGAGCCAAAGATCCCAATGCTTTTACGCTTTCCACTGTAAGCATAGAAGGGCAACCTAGTGCTAGGGTTTTATTGTTAAAAGGTGTGGATAAAGGTGGCTTTGAGTTTTACACTAATTACGAAAGTGATAAAGGACAAGAAATTGCTACTAATCCAAAAGTTGCCTTAAACTTCTTTTGGCCAACTTTAGAAAGACAAGTTAGAATTGAAGGAGTAGCGCAAAAATTAAGTGAAGAGGAGTCCACGGCTTATTTTAAAAGCCGTCCGCATGGCTCTCAATTAGGGGCTTGGGTTTCGCCGCAAAGTACAATTATTGAGTCTCGTAAGTACTTGGAAAATAGAGCAGAAGAGCTCAAAGAAAAATATCCCAGTGAAGTGCCTAAACCTCCTCATTGGGGTGGTTACCGCGTGATGCCAAGTAAAATTGAGTTTTGGCAAGGACGATCTTCGCGCTTGCACGACCGTTTTGCTTTTGTATTAACTGAAGGGGGGCAAGAGTGGACAGTGATGCGCTTAGCGCCTTAAGGTTACTAGCACTTCTGTTCTCTACAATTTTGAATGTGTTAGTAGCATGCGATATTTAGCTATTTTACTTCTTTTGAGTACTCATTTGCTCTCTCAATCTCAGATTGGCGCTTATACCCAAGTTTCAGCATCTAGTTTGGCATCGAATAGAAACTTTGATGCTTTTGAGCCTGTTTTCAATTATAATTTCGGGATTCTCTATAATTACCAGAATGACAAGTGGCTTTATATTTTAGGTTTAGAGCATTTAAAGCTTGGGGCGAAACAGCTCCAATATTATGCAGGGTCACGATATACCAGCCCGTACTTTAGTTGGCGTGAAAGGTCTTATTATTTTGTTAACTCTAATTTAGCGCTTCTTCGTAAAGTTGGTGATACCGAAAACTTTGACATTTATGCGGGTTTAGGCTTAAACCTTGGCCATGCTTATAATCAAAGTTTTAAAAGTACCAATCATAAAAATGGCCTTGGAGAAGAAGTTTATTTTGGACCAGAGTCGTTACCCTATAACTTTTATTTGGCCCCAGAGTTAACCATGCGCATTGATTACCGAATTAACCAATATATGGATTGCTTTATTGCGCCTTCATATAGCTATCAAATTAGGCAAGACTTAGATTTTCATTCTTTCGGCGTTTTTCAATTAAATACGGGAATACTTTATAATCTTTGAATTTATTTATTAATCATAAAGTGATTGAGCAGCAGCTTAACTGAAGATCTTCTCCATTTGAATGATGACATCATTAAAGAAAAAAGGCGGCACTGAAATTATTCAATACCGCCTTTAATAATAAACTAAGACTTATTAGAACTGCACTAAAGCACTTCCCCAGGTAAAACCGCTACCAAAAGCAGCTAAACATAAAAGGTCTCCTTTTTTAAGACGACCTTCCGCTTTAGCTTCACTTAAAGCAATAGGGATGGAGGCAGCGGTAGTATTACCATACTTCATGATATTATTAAATACCTTTTCAGGTGCTAGGCCCATCTTGGCTTGAACATATTGGCTAATACGTAAATTGGCCTGATGTGGAATGAGTAAATCAATATCACTCGGTTTTAAACCAGCATCGGCTAAAGCTTCGTGAATTACTTCTTGAAAGCGCGTAACGGCATGTTTAAAAACAAAATTACCATTCATGTAAGGGTAATAAGAAAGATCTTCGGGATCATTTTCCTCGATAATCGCGTCTACCCAATGTGTAGTGGCAGGACCAATAAGAGCTAGCTCTTTGGCATGCTTTCCTTCCGAATGTAATTTAGTATTTAATACTCCTTTGCCTTTTTCGTCGCTCGCCTGCAGAACTACAGCACCAGCACCGTCGCCAAAAATAACAGATACCCCGCGTCCTCGGGTAGTTTTATCTAAACCTCCGCTGTGTAGCTCACTACCAATTAGAAGTATGTTTTGGTATTGCCCCGTTTTTATAAATTGATCGGCCACGGATAAGCCATAAATAAAACCTGAACATTGATTGCGAATATCTAAAGCCCCAATAGTATCTAATCCCAATTGCTCCTGAACCATTACGCCAGGACCAGGGAAATAGTAATCGGGTGAGAGAGTAGCGAAAATTATAAAGTCGATATCCTTTGGCTCTAAGCCTGCATCTGCAATAGCTTTTCGGGCGGCTTTAGTTCCCATAGTAGAGGTAGTATCATCACTATCGGTAGCAACCCATCTTCGCTTTTCTATCCCTGTACGCTCCTGAATCCACTCATCCGAAGTTTCCATAATCAGTTGTAGATCACTGTTTTTTACCACGTTTTCGGGTACATAATGACCTACACCAGTTATAATCGTATTTTTCATTTGTCCTGTCTCTTTAGTTTCGCAAATATAAAGCCCTAATATAAGGCCAAGAACTTTAAAACTCTAATGCCACGATCGCTTCTTTCGATTAAGATCTAGCTTGCTAGCTATTGATGGCATCGAAAAATTGTTTTAAAATATCCTCACGATGATTAGGATGGGCGATTTCTGCCAAAGCAATGGCTCTCTGCTTTATAGTTTTTCCATAAAGATCGGCAATGCCATACTCTGTTACGATATAGCGCACATGTGCTCTAGTAGTTACTACTCCAGCACCCATTTTAAGGAACGGTACAATTCTACTTTCTCCTTTACGTGTTACACTCGGTAGAGCTATAATGGGCTTACCACCTTTTGATAACATAGCTCCACGAATGAAGTCCATTTGCCCACCAACACCACTGTAAAGTCGAGTGCCAATGCTGTCTGCACAAACTTGACCAGTAAGGTCAATTTCAACGGCTGAATTTATACTAACCGCTTTTTCATTTTTTCGGATCACAGCAGTATCGTTTACATAAGCGATATCAAGCATGTTTACGAGAGGATTATCGTCAATAAAGTCATAGAGCCTTTGAGACCCCATTACAAAGCCAGTAACGATTTTACCTGGATGCACTCGTTTTTTAGAGCCATTGATTATTCCTTTTTCTACGAGATCTAAAATGCCATCAGAAAACATTTCAGTATGAATACCTAGGTCTTTTAGGTGATGCATCTGGCTTAAAGCCGCATTAGGAATAGCACCAATACCCATTTGCAAACAAGAACCGTCTTCTATTAATGAGGCCACATTTTTACCAATAGCCATTTCTACTGCCGTTGGACTAGGAAGATTAACGGAAGGAAGAGGAGTGTTTACTTCTACCAGGGAGTGAAATTTGCTAAAATGAATTAGCCCGTCGCCGTGGGTGCGCGGTACCTGTGGATTAACTTGGGCAATAACGTGTTTGGCAGTTTGTGCAGCTGCCAAACTGCTATCAACACTAGTCCCCAAAGAACAATAGCCATGTTGATCGGGAGGTGAAACTTGCATTAAAGCAACATCAATAGGTAAAATATTTTGTCTGAAAAGATTAGGGATTTCACTTAAAAAGACTGGGGTATATGAGCCATTTCCTGCGGCTATAGTTTTGCGCACATTGGCGCCAATAAAGAGAGAATTTACATGAAATGACTTAGCATATTTAGGGTCTGCATAGGGTGCCTTACCTTCAATGTGCAAATGAATCATCTCTACATCGCTTAGCTCTTCTGCACGATTGGTAAGAGCATCTATTAATTGCTGGGGAGCCATGGAAACGGAGTGTACAAATACACGATCACCGCTTTTTACCACTTTTACAGCCTCCTCGGCGCTACAATATTTCATAGTATCTAATTCTTAATTTGAATGCAATATTAGGGGCTACACTTTCGGTGAACTATGACCTTTATCAGGGATTAGCAGAAACTACAGTTTTTTACTAAACTGAAATCTTGTCAGTTTAGAAGCTCTGGTATAAGCTTTGACTTTTGGCCTATTATTAACAATAAAAATGGCACTATGAGTTCAGGTAAGATTAATGTTACCGCGGATAATATTTTTCCGATTATTAAGAAATTCCTCTATTCAGATCACGAAATCTTTCTTCGTGAATTGGTATCTAATGCAGTTGATGCTAGTCAGAAATTAAAAACTCTTTCTAGAATTGGAGAGTCGAAAGCCGAACTAGGCGATATGACCATTCAAATTAAGTTAGATAAAGAGGCGAAGAAAATTACTATTTCCGATCGTGGTGTAGGTATGTCTACTGAGGAAATAGATAAATACATCAACCAACTGGCTTTTTCTGGCGCAGAAGAGTTTGTGAAAAAATATGAAGATAAGACAGATGGAGCTGCCATTATAGGTCATTTTGGCTTAGGGTTTTACTCTTCCTTTATGGTAGCTGGAAAGGTGGAAATCTTTTCGCGTTCTCATGCCGAAGGCGCTAAAGGTGCTTATTGGTCATGCGATGGCACTCCCGAGTTTACATTAAAAGAAGATGAGACCAAAAAGGACCGCGGAACGGACATCGTTTTACATATTAACGAAGATGGCGAAGAGTTTCTTGAGGAAAGCCGTTTACGGGAATTATTGACTAAATATTGCAAGTTCTTACCCGTTCCCATTCAGTTTGGTGAAAAAGAAATTACCGAGACCACAGGAGAAGGTGATGATAAGAAGGAAACTAAGAAAAAAGTTGCCGATATTATCAATACTACCGACCCTGCCTGGACGAAGGCCCCAGCAGATTTAAGTGACGAAGACTATCGTGAGTTTTACAAGCAAATGTACCCTATGACTTTCGAGGAGCCTTTGTTTCACATTCACCTTAATGTTGACTATCCTTTTGACCTGAACGGAATACTTTTCTTCCCACGTATTAAGCCCAATATGGACTTACAGCGTAATAAAATTCAACTCTACCAAAATCAGGTATTTGTTACCGATAATTTAGAGGGTATCGTACCAGACTTTTTAACCTTGTTACATGGGGTTATTGATTCGAAAGACATTCCTTTAAACGTATCTAGATCTTATCTACAAGCAGATGGTGCGGTTAAAAAGATAAGCGGTCACATTACCAAAAAGGTTGCCGATAAATTAAGCTCCCTATTTAAGAAAGACCGTGAAGACTTCCAGAGCAAGTGGAACGATATCAAAATGATTATCGAATACGGAATGTTAAGCGATGATAAGTTCTTTGATAAGGCTAAGAAGTTTGCACTTTACCAAAATATGGATGATGCTTATTTCACCTTCGAAGAGTACTTAGAAAAAATAAAGCCAAGCCAAACTGATAAAGAAGGTAATTTGGTTGTGCTTTACGCAGCAGATAAGCAAGCTCAGCACAGTTTTATTAAGAAGGCTAAAAATAAAGATTACGACGTTCTAATTTTAGATGGTCCTTTGGTAAGTCACTTGATGCAAAAGCTAGAAGGGGGAGATGAAAAAGTTCGTTTTGCCCGTGTAGATTCTGAGGCCATAGATAAGTTAATTCCCAAAGAGGAGGAGCAAGTATCTTTATTGAGCGAAGAGCAGAAAGAGAAGCTTAAGCCAATGATTGAGGAAAACGTGGAAAAATCTAGTTATACCGTGATGCTTGAAGCACTCGATTCTAGTGAATCACCCTTTACTATTACTGTTCCTGAATTTATGCGTCGCATGAAAGAGATGAGTGCAACCGGAGGCGGTGGCATGATGGGAATGGGTAATATGCCAGATATGTATAACTTAATTGTAAATACAAATCACCCGTTAATTTCACGGATCTTAGATGAAAGTGATGCGGTTAAACAAAAAGAGATGATTAATGAGGCCAAGAGTCTTGCCATGTTAGCGCAAAACTTACTTCACGGTGAAGACCTTACCAATTTTGTGGAAGCCAAGTTTGCTAATCTAAGCAACTAAGCGAAAAGATTAGACTTTAAAGCCCGTGGTGAAAGCTACGGGCTTTTTTATGCTTGAAACTTGCAAAAGCCTAAATTTATCTAAGTCGAAATCGAGCTTAGCGAGCGATTATTCCTAATTTAGTGGCAAATTATATCAGCATGAAAGCAATTCTCAGTATTCTTCTCCTAAGCTTTAGCCTAAACTCCTGTATGATAGGTGTTTCGGGTAATGGCGATGTTAAAGAAGTAGCGCGACAAGTTTCTTCTTTTAATGAAATCGAGGCAAGTGGCATGCTGGAAATTATTCTTGTACAAGGCGAAACCGGACTTAAGATTATAGCGGATGAGAATCTTCACGAATTAATTGAAACTGAAGTAAGAGGGAATCGCTTAATGATTCGTACCACAAAAAATATCAGACACTATAAAAAGCTAGAAATTCACCTCAGTAGTCAGGAGTTTGAAGAAATAGAAGTTTCTGGAGCCGTAAGTATTCGCAGTGAAGGCACCATAAGCGGTAATGATTTAAGCTTAGAATCTAGCGGGGCGGCAGAGGTAAAAGCTTTATTGGATTATGATAAACTTCGCTGTGAACTAAGCGGAGCATCAGAATTAGAGCTTAAAGGATCCGCACGTACGGTAAGCATTAGCTCATCTGGCGCAAGCGACTTAAAGTTATTTGACTTGGCGGTACGTAATATGCGTTTAAATTTAAGTGGCGCAAGTGAAGCGCGGATCAATGTTAGCCGTGAATTATCCGTAGAAGCCTCAGGGGCCTCTGAAATTCGCTATAAAGGCAGTCCAAAAATCACAAAAACTGAATTATCGGGTGCATCAAGCATCAATCCTGAAACCAACTAAGAAACTATAAAATGGAAAACGCTTTGAAAAGGGCTGAAGCATGGTTAAATGCTCCTTACGACGCAGAAACACAAGCAGAAACGCAAAAATTAATTAATGAAGGCGGAGATGCATTGATGGATGCTTTTTACCAAGATTTAGATTTTGGAACTGGCGGCTTAAGGGGAATAATGGGCGTGGGTACCAATCGTATCAACAAGTATACTTTAGGTGCGGCGACCCAAGGATTAGCTAATTATTTGAAAAAACAGTTTCCTTCGGAGCAGATCAAAGTGGCTATTGCTTACGATAGCCGTCATAACTCGAAAAGCTTTGCTCGTCAGGTTTCTGAGGTTTTCTCGGCCAACAACATTAAAGTTTATCTCTATGAAGATTTAAGACCCACTCCGGCCTTATCTTTCGCAATTCGTCACTTAGGGTGCCAAAGTGGAATAGTTTTAACCGCTTCCCATAATCCACCTGCCTATAATGGGTATAAGGTTTATTGGAGCGATGGCGGTCAATTAGTTCCGCCGCATGATAAAGGGGTGATTAATGAAGTAAGAGCGGTTCAAGCCAGTGAGGTGAAATATGATTTTAAAGAAGATCTTATTGAGGTGATAGGTGAGGCTGTTGATCAAGCTTATCTAGCGGAAGTGAAGAAGCTAAGCCTAACGAGTGAGGGAAAGAAAGATTTATCCGTTGTATTTACCAGCATACATGGTACCAGCATTACCCTTGTGCCGCCGGCAATGAAAAATGCAGGATTCGAAAATTTATCTATTGTTGAGGAACAGGCCAAGCCTGATGGTGACTTTCCTACAGTGGTTTCACCCAATCCCGAAGAATCGGAAGCATTAAGCATGGCTCTAGCCCAAGCGGAAAGAGAAAATGCGGATATGGTAATTGGAACTGACCCTGATGCTGATCGGGTAGGCATTGCGGTAAGGAA
>CBFHVV010000032.1:0-31477 GCA_965658965.1 Croceimicrobium sp. | reverse complement strand
AGTTATCACACTTTCTCAAACTCTCCTGCGGATGGCAGTAAACAGCTCTACCTCAATATTAAGCTTCCGTCTAAAAAAAATGGCATACCAGAAAAGGTATTTGTAAACGATGTGCAAGTTCCTTTTGAGATGCTGTCCGACACGAGTAGAGTGGAAGTTTTTATAACTGAGGATCAGAAACTAATCGGTTCTAAAGGTGAGGGAAGTACAGGACTGTTACTGGACCTTGCTAAGGCAGATGCAATAAATTTAGAAGTCCACTTTGCATCTACGAGCTTATTTTACAAAGATATCCCTAAGTTGCAGGAACCTCCTTTTGAGATAATGTCTGCCCCTAAATAGAAAAATTAAGGGGATGTTATTTAAAGACTTGATTTAGGATATAAAAAAAACTATTATTTATATTTGAACCTTATTATTTTAGGTTTCGCTTGTTATGTTTGGGCTAAGTAGTTTTTATAGTCATTTATCATTTTTTTATAAAAACACACTTTTTTTTATAGCACTAATCTTTTGGTCTGGCTCCACCTTCGGTCAATGCAGCTTATTAGCACATTATCCCTTAAATGGTAATGCAGGTGATTCTAGTGGATTTGCAAACCATGGTACCGTTTATGGCGGGGCAGCTCCCGCGGTAGATCGCTTTAACCAAGCTAATGGGGCTATGTATTTTGACGGAGCAAACGACTATATTAATACTTTCTCAACCTTTGATATTCCCTTTCGCACAGTTTCAATTTGGTTTTATCCCGAAAGGAGTGTAGGGTTAAATCAGATCTTCACCCATGACGCAATATCTTTAACCTATGGATCATTTGGCTCCCGAGTTTCAAATGGTACTTTACTAGCAGGAACTGCTGGAAACTCAACACAATTATTGAGCTCGGTCCCTCTTAATCAATGGTATCACTTGGTTTTAGTTTCTAGGCCAGATAGTGGTTTTTGTTATATCAATGGGGTAGAAGTGGCAGCCGAGACCTCCACTAGCAATGGCAGTAGTTCCGGTGCCTACAATAAATTAGTGATTGCGGTAGGTCGTCAGAGGAATCAGAAATTTTACCAAGGTAGAGTTGATGATTTACAAGTTTTCGATTGCGCATTTAATCCAGTGCAAGTGGATTCAATTTTTGTATCACAAGCACCATTTCCGCCACTGGTTTCTTATGCTTTAGATACAACACTTTGCCTCGGAGATAGTCTTTACTTTAATTTGGATGGTAGGTCCAACATTGATTATTTCTGGGATAATGGAAGCACAGATACACTGCGAAAGATAACCAATGCAGGAACCTATACCTTAAGGCAAATTAGGGGAGGTGACACTCTTGTAGATACGATTCAACTAAACCTTAGGACTCCTTTTGTCCCAACTTTTTTAGACACAGCTATTTGCAATGGTGACAGTCTGCTTCTGGATTATTCAAATAATGACATTGATAGTATACTTTGGTTTGATGGCATTTCTACCAAAGGGCGCACTTTTTCCACTGCTGGGACTTTTACTTTTACGGTTTATCAAGAGCCTTGTGGCTCATTTGTTGATTTTGTGACTATTAGCCTCGATACACTTTTAAATCCTATTGTTAGGGATACTAGTAGCTGCCAAGCTTCCTTGCTTATTGGGCAGCGTTTAAACCCCTCATTAAGTTATCAATGGTCGAATGGTCTTAACACTCCGCAAATCCAAGTCAATCAGGCTGGGGTTTACACCTTAAGAGTAAGCGGCTCGTGTAATGCCGTTACAGATACCTTCAAAGTGAATTTTCCGGTAGAATTGCCAGATCCATCTCCCTTGGAAACTTTTAATATTTGCGAAAGTAATGATAGCGTACTTATAGGTATCTCGATTAATCCACTCTTGAGCTTTTCTTGGTCTAATGGAGCTGGGGCTACCGAACAATGGGTGAATTCTGCAGCTGAGTATCGCTTAAAAGTTTACAACGAATGCGACACCGTCGAGAATATTTATCAAGTTTACTATGATTCAATCATCCAACCGGCAGCCATTCCAGATACAATTGTCTGTAAGCTTAATTCGATAGACTTTGATCTGAATTTTGAAGAAGTTCAAGAAGTGTCAGTCAACGGAAGACTTCTATTTAATAATCAATTAATTATTTCTGAACCTGGGATTTACGAAATAGAGTACATTCAAGAATGTGGCAGCGCTTTTGATTCTTTTTCCCTTAGTCGAGTAAGTTGCGAATGCAACTTTTTAATGCCTAATGCTTTTACTCCCAATGGAGATGGTTTAAATGATCGCTTTAGGATTGAGAACCAGTGCGAAGACTTGGTTCATTCCATTCAAATTTTTAATAGATGGGGAGTTTTAGTTTTTGAAAATAAAAGCAGTACTGATTTTTGGGATGGAACTTATAAAGGCGAGGCAGCGAAAGGCGGGGTTTATCTTTACAAGCTTCAATATAAGGGGCAAATTAATGGCTTACCCTATGAAGGCAGTAAAGAAGGTTACCTTAGTTTAGTTCGCTAATTAATTAAGCTTTTAAGTCTTAAGTTCTAATAGCCTATTCGTAATGATTGTTATTTTTTGGTCTTAATGGAAAAACTCGGTGCTACATAATCAGGAGCCAAATAAGTAGCTGGAATAGTAGTCATATTGCCATCACGGGCAGCACGGTAATGAGGTGAGAGAATTTCTATTCCCCGTTCATTAAAAATATCTTGAATATGTTGATGCAGCTCAGAATATATTAATGCTTGTTTATGAGCTTCACGCGTGTAGGCATTAATTTGGTATGCCACATAAAAGTCCTCTAAACTAGTTTGTAAAACAAAAGGCTCGGGGCTTTGAATGAGGTCCTTTGTTCTTGCTGAAGCTTCAATTAAGGCTTCATGAACTTTTGGCCAGGGCACATCATAACCTATAGTAACACTGCTGTGAATAATCAGTCCTAACTCCTTACTCGCACTGGTGTAATTTGTAGTATTTCCGCTTAAAACGGCAGAATTTGGAATGGTAATTATCTCATTTTTTATGGTGCGTAAACGCGTAACTAAAAGTGTCTTCTCTAATACATCCCCCGCCACTTCACCAATTTTAATACGATCTCCAATTTTAAAAGGACGCATATAGGTAATTACTAATCCTGCAACCATATTAGCAATGGCCGAAGAGGAACCCAGTGAAAAAAGGATTCCAATAAAGACAGATACCCCTTTAAAAATTTGTGAATCGGAACCAGGTAGGTAAGGGAATATTAAAATAAACATAAAGGCATAAAGCAAAAAGCGCACAATGCTATAGGTTGGCATGGCCCAATCAGCATGAAAACCATTTATTTTTAATTTGTCCTCCTCAATCTCACTAAAAATGTACTTAATAAACCGGTTTACATACCTCATTACGAAGTAGATAACAATAATGCTAAAGAGGTTTGGTAAATAATCCCATATAGAATGAAGCATCCCTTTAAAAGGAGACCATATTAATTGAAAAAGGGCATTAGCCCAATTTCTTGAAAATGGGAATATGCTAAAAATTATCGGTAATGCGATATAAAATAAAAGGGCATAAATAAGCCACTGAAAAAGTTTTATAATTACACCGAAAGCCTGCAGTTGTTGGGCAACGCTTAAAAATGTGTACTCCTGATATGATAAGTCGTGAAACCAATCACTTTCTTTTTCATTTAAAAGGCTTTGGAGTCGCTCTCGTCCCTTGCTAACTAGTCTTAGGGCTAGCCAGGTAAGGCTTATCACTAATATCACCAGCAGAACTCGCACTAAAACCTTAAGTAAGCTATTGTCTTCCCGAGTGCTTACAATAGAATCTTTAATTAGTTCAACGCGCTCTTCTGCTAGGTTTTCACTGCTCTTTTCTTCCCATAAAGCATCACTTTCTGAAATGCTACCGATGATTTTATCTAAATAGATAAGATCCACACCGCTCTCGTTTTTCTCCCAACGAATCGAGTCAAGGATTAAAAAATCATCGTCATAGAGGTTTTGAATTTTGGCACTTACCCGTTCTGCTCTTTCCTGAGCATTATAAGCACCAATTTTAGTGTAGATGTAAAATAGGGTATCCAAACCCGCTCCGAGTACGGGGAAACCGGTAACTTTCTTTTTAAGAGCTTCAATATTGGACTTTTTCCGCGCTAAGCGAGATTTGGCCTCTGCTTCAATAGTGACCAATTGCATTATCAACTCTTCTTTTTGAATATTATCGGTGGTTTTAAGCTTTTGAAGCTGATCTTCTAATTCAAGCTTTTTTAGAGAGTCATTTTTGTTTTGGTCTTGAATTGCATTTATTCGTTGCTGATAAATTAGCAGAAGGCTATCGTTTTGATGAGCAGATTTATCCAGTGGAATAAGTGTGTCACTTTGTGCATTGGCAAGGCCAAGAAAGAAGCTTAAGAAGAGACTAAACCAAAATCTTATTTTTAGGAGAGGGCTTTTGATTACCAAGGGCTAAGACATTATTTAATGATGATTTGTGAAAAAAGCTCAAAGAAATCTCCTATTCACGGAGATTATAAATCAGTTACTTCCTTTGGGCCTTTCACCCATATTAACCATTTGTTTATATAGAAATATTGGGTTACGAAAGTACCTAAATTAATAAGGGTTTGGCATGCTTCCTTAAAAGAGCTCCTACACGCTCTTATTATTCATCAATTCTGGTTTTAGTTTTCATTTAACAAGTCTACCTTTGGCTGCCTATTATTGAATCGGAAATGAATCCCAAGCGAATTTTATTTTTAGCGAGTTGGTTACCCGAGCCAAATGCTCCCACTAAAGGGGTTTTTGTTCTGAAACATGCACGAGCCTTAGCTTTAATCAAGCCAGTACAACTGCTCTATGCGCACGGACAAGAAGGTATTGATTCTTACCAAATTAAAGACCAGAAGGAAGGGGATCTACAAATTCGAGTAGTGCAGTACCCGATTAATAAGAAAGGCTTAAAAGATAATTGGGCCTTTTTAAAAGCAATACACTTCGGTTTCAATGGCCTGAGAAAGGAGGGTTTAGCATTCGGCTTAATTCATGCGAATGTTTTATTTCCTGTTGGGTTTTATGCCTGGTATTTAAGCTTAAGCACGAAAGTACCTTATGTGATAACAGAGCATCTCGATTTGTTTTTACGTGACCTCTTGCAAGTAGAAAAAGCACCGAAGCTAGGTAGGCTATTGCGCTCTTTTGTTCATCGCAGAGCTTTATTTAATACGGTGTGTTCTCAACCAATGCTTGCAGCTTTTAAGAGGTTTAACTTAGGAAGCAATACCCATGTTTGGCCTAATGTGGTAGACTTCGGCCCTAAACCATCAGAAACATTTCCAGTAAAGACAAACGGAAAACCGATTCTCCTGCATATTTCTTCCCTCCGAGAAGATCAGAAAAATATTAGCGGTATTTTAAATGGTATAGCCTTATTAGCCAAGCAACGTACGGATTTTAGTTTTCATTTTATTGGAAATGGCCCAGAAAGGCCTCAACACGAAGCTTATGCTACTCAGTTAAATTTACTGAATGAACAAGTATTTTTCGAAGGCTATGTTAACGAAGTAGAAAAACAATCTTGGCTAGAACGCGGGATTGGGCACGTAATGCACAGTCACTTTGAGGGTTTTTCGGTTGTTACCGCCGAGGCAATAGGGGCTGGCTTACCCGTTATTGTTAGCGATAAAGGTGGCCCAACTGATTTTGTAGATGAGCATAATGGATATTTAATACCCGATGGGCCTCAGGCCTTAGCCCTTGCGCTTAATCAACTTTTAGATGAATACCAAAAATTTGATCGCCTAAAAATGGCTAATAACATTCGGACTAGATTTTGTGCACCGCAAGTCGCTAAGGACTTTCAAAAGCTTTTGGATAGCTATAATTTATAGTTAAATTTTAAGAGTCCTTCTTTAAGAAAAGGCATTGCGAGTTTTAAATCTTCTTCCTTTAGATTTGTTTTCCAGCGGCCGATACTGCTTTTGGAAATTGGATTGGCAACATTTTGAAAAGCCTCTAACTTACCAGCTCTGCCAAGTTTACCTAGATAGTCACCTCTGTCTAACATACTTTCTTCGAACTCAAAGCCTAAAAAAGTTAGTATTTCAGTCAGAATAGCCGTGGGCTTGTCTACTAGGTCCTCATATTTAATGAGCATAAAGCTGTCGCTGCCGTGTGTGGATTCAAGGCGGCTAATGTGTTCTAGGCTATTTTGCCATTTTTTGGCGGCCCAAATTGCGTCTACGTCTTTATCCTTTTTTAAATAAGAGCAAACTACATCGCGGCCATCTCTAACCAAACCAATAAAACGAGCGTTCTTTTTAATTGCCGGATAAATAATATCAAAATTATCGGTTAGCATGGGCGACTTATTTCCCCAAGTGCTACCACTCTGTCCGCATTGCTCAAGGTACGCGCAAAAGATGGAATCTATAATTTTCTCAAAGCTTTTGTCCTCAGACTTTAAATCGTACAGGTCTTGAATTAAATTTTGGGGACTTTGTAGTTTCCAATCCATGGTGCCTTTGGCTCGCAAGAACTCCGCGCAAATTAGTCCGCTTAAATCTTTCCACTCAAGGTGGTTATACATTTTATATTTAACCACTGAGTTGGCCAAAACAAACTCTTCTGGTGGTACCGAAACTTGTGAATGTGAATCTAGTAAAGAAGCAAGAAGCGTGCTGCCACTGCGGCCGCATGTAACCACATAAAAAGGCTTACAGCTTAAGCTATCAGGGGCAGCTACAACCTTGTGCCGGTTAGGTATTAATGCAACGAGTTTTAGCAAGAATTTTATGAGCTTTTTCTTCTTCATTTCCTAATTAAGAGGATTTTTAGGCGCTCAAAATTAGAGGAATTAATTTATTTCTACTCCCCTTCAGCTTATTAAAATAGTCACCTAATCTTTGGCTAGCTTTGCCCAATGAATAAAGATCAATCGGAAATTTTAGCAAAGCTCGGAATTGAGCATCTAAAAAAAATGCAACTAGCAGCAATAGAAAGTATTAGCAATAGCTCCGAGCTAATTTTGCTCTCTCCCACTGGTTCGGGTAAAACGCTAGCTTTCTTATTACCGATCTTACAATTCTTAGATAAAGATTTAGAAGAAGTGCAAGCACTTATTTTAGTGCCTTCGCGCGAATTAGCCACTCAAATTGAGCAGGTTAGTCGTCAAATGGGAACAGGCTTTAAAATTAATGCCATTTATGGAGGCCGCAGTGTGAGTAAGGATAAGCTGGAATTACAGCAACCGCCTGCCATCTTAATTGGTACTCCTGGAAGAGTAGCGGATCACTTCGCTCGCCAAAGTTTCGAAACCAAGTATATCCATAGTTTAATTTTAGATGAATTTGACAAATCTTTGGAAGTAGGTTTTGAAAAGGAGATGAAAGCAATAATTGATGCACTGCCTAAATTAGAGCGTAAAGTTTTAACCTCTGCTACGGACAGGGGAGAGATTCCGGGCTTTGTAAGAATGAAAGATCCTGAAGTTTTGAACTTTAGTGAGCAGGGATCCTCTCGCTTGGGTTTAAAGCAACTACAAGTTCCACCCAAAGAAAAAACACGTTTTTTAATTAAGCTATTAAATGCCAGCCAGCCAGGTAGAGGAATTGTCTTCTTTAATTTAAAGGAAACTCTTATGGATGTGAGCGAGTGGCTGCAAGAGCAAAAAATCAGTCATACTTGCTTTTTTGGAGGTATGGATCAACGCGATCGGGAAGAATCCTTAATTCAGTTTCGCAATGGCACCAACCGAATTTTATTAGCCAGCGATCTTGCTGCGAGGGGGATTGATGTGCCAGAATTGGACTTTATTATTCACTTTGAGTTACCCTATAAGGAAGAAGAGTTTACACACCGTAATGGCAGAACTGCTCGTATGCATAGCGAGGGCGTGGCTTATCTCATCTCCGAAAAGGGCGAAAACCTACCCTTATTTATAAAAGGGGAAGAGCGCTTTGAAATTAGCAGTCACCCGAAACCTCTGCCTACAGATTGGGAGACTTTATTTATAACCGGGGGGCGAAAGGACAAAATTTCTAAAGGCGATATAGCGGGACTATTCTTAAAACAAGGGAAACTTAATACTGACGAATTAGGGTATATTGAACTGAAACAAGATTGTGCCTATGTTGCGGTAAATCGAAAAAAAGCGCATCAAACGGCAGAGACCCTGAATAATAGTAAGTTGAAAAAGAAGAAAGTGCGTATTTCGGTATTGAACAAAGCACCCTTTTAAGCGCTTCATTTTTTCGATATTTGCAAAATTTCAATCTGTAGGACCAAACTAGCTCTCTCCAATACCGTCGGATTTTTAATATTCAAGATTTTAAAAATGATTATATCTCATAAACACAAATTTATTTTTGTGAAAACGCAAAAAACGGCAGGGACTTCTCTAGAAATTGCGCTGAGTAAAATTTGTGGTAAGGATGATATAATTACGCCAATTCTTAAAGAGGATGAAGCTTATAGAAAGGAATATGCCAATATTTCTGCTCAAAATTATACCATCCCATTAAGTAAATACAGCGCCTTAGATGTTTTAAAATCTATCGCTAAGCGTAAGCCCAAAGCTTTTTATAATCATATCCCATGTGCCGAGATCAAAGAGAATGTATCGCAAGACATTTGGGAGAGCTATTATAAGTTTACCGTAGACCGCAATCCTTTCGATAAGGTGGTGTCGCTTTACTTTTGGCAAGGAGGCGATAAAAAGTTCAAAAGTGTTTATGATTTTTTAACGCAGGGTGGCTTACGTGAATTTCAGAGTTATGATTTTTACTCCATAAATGGTGTGCAGGCAGTAGATCAGGTTTATAAATATGAGGAAATGGATAAAATGTGTTTGGATCTCACAAAGAAGTTAGAGCTTTCTGAGCCTCTGCAATTGCCTCCTTATAAAGCTAAATCTAAGGTACGTAAAGTGAAAAACTACCGAGATATTTTAGACGAGAAATCTATTGCGCTTATCAAAGTGATTTTTGCTCGGGAAATAAAGTTGTTTGGCTACGAGTATTAAAAAGCAGAACCCCCTTTTTTTGTTTAGGACCCTTTTGTTGAAGTAAGTAAAAACTAAATTTTAAGACAGTGAAGCTTAAAGTAATGAGCCTCTTAAAAAAGATTATTTCTGCTAACAACTCTTTGGAAAAGCAGTTGGAACAGAATAAGGAGATCCTTGATAAATCGCTTGCTATTCAAAAGGAAATTGCAAATTGGCTTTCCGATGCTCCTTATGAAAAAGTTTCATTGGGTGAAAACTGCAATAGTGCTTGGTATTTAAAAGAAACGGGGAATAAAAAGGCTTCTTACCCTTTTGATTGGATTTTTTCTAGTCCGGCTATTGTGGGACACGCCATTCAAGATAATTTTAAATCTTTCTTAAATACCGAACTAATTTTTCAAGTCAATGAAAATAAGGCGGGTCACTCACTCTACCATTCCAGTCTCTTCAACCATAAAAATCCGCTAAAGTCTGATGTGGAGTACCGCTACTATCAAAGAACTACAGAACGTTTTTTGACTTTGTTAAAGAGGAGTGATGCTCACATACTCTTTGTATTTACCGTAATTCAAGAGCACGATAAAAGGCCTGATTGGAAGAATGGATTTGACCGCTCTTTTAGCATGCCAAAGGACCAAGACTTGAGCTTTTTTGAAGAGACTATGAATATCATTAAAAAGGTGAACCCACGCTCTAAGTTTATTTTTATAAATCAGTATACAGAAGGCAAGCTCGTGCTAGAATTGCAAAAAATTCAAGAAGACTGCTTGTGGATCGATTTCTATTCTCAAGGCCGAAATACCGGGGTTAAGTACCTCGATGATTTGGATGATCGGATCATAAAGAACATTTACCAAGGCATGTTTCAAGAATAGTTTGAAGCTCAAATTCTGAGCTTATTTGGATTGTTAGCTTTCAGGCTAAATAAACCGAGTGAATTTGGATTTCGGAACTATTAATTAGGAAATTATATTGCAAAGATCTTTGCTCTTGTTCTACCTTTGCTGCAAATTCAGTTCATGTATAAAAGCCTCATACGTCCACTTTTATTCAGGCTTCCGCCAGAAAAGGCCCATCACTTTACTTTTTCTTTAGTAAAAACCATTCATAAAATCCCCGGTGTTTCCGCCATAAACAGAAGTCTCTTTATGCCGCAAGGGAAGTCTGAAGAGGTGAATTTATTTGGCTTAAGCTTTCCAAATAGAATAGGTTTAGCGGCCGGTTTTGATAAGGATGGAAAGCTGTTCGACGAATTGGCTAATTATGGATTTGGTTTTATTGAGTTAGGAACCGTTACACCTAAGGCCCAGCCTGGCAATGCGCAGCCACGCCTTTTTCGCCTTCCGGCAGATGAGGCTTTAATTAACCGTATGGGATTTAATAACGAAGGAGTAGAGGCGCTAGTTAGTCGTCTGCGTAAGCGGAAAAACCATAAAGTAATTATTGGCGGTAACATTGGTAAGAATAAAGTTACACCTAATGAAATGGCGGTAGAAGATTATCGAATTTGCCTCAAGGCGCTGCATCCACATGTGGATTATTTTGTGGTTAATGTTTCTTCTCCCAATACACCAAACTTAAGGGAATTGCAAGAAAAGGAGCCGCTTAAAGCACTTTTGGTCGCTCTCAAAGCAGATAATGCGGAATTTACTCTGCCTCGCCCGATTCTATTAAAAATTGCGCCCGATTTAACGGAAAGCCAATTAAATGATATCATCGAAATAGTGGAGGAAACAAAAATTGATGGCCTGATTGCCACAAATACGACCATCTCCCGCAAGGGTTTAAGCACCGATAAAGAAGTGGTAGAATCCATTGGAATGGGAGGCTTGAGTGGAAAGCCTGTAAGAAATAGATCTACCGAGGTCATTAAATACCTGCACGATAAATCGCAGGGTAGGATACCAATTATTGCGGTGGGAGGCGTGAATTCTGCAGCTGATTACCAAGAAAAAATAGCTGCGGGTGCCTCTTTAGTGCAAGTATATACTGGCTTTATTTACGAAGGGCCAGGAATGGTGAAAAGATTATTAGCACATTAGTTTTAAATCTTGGATAGCTGTTTTTAAGATAAGGACCTATAGTTGGAAGGCCAAGGATTGGTATTTTAGTTACAATCTATGGAAGCTGAGGAGAGGAATTAGTCATTAATAGGAACAATACTAATCTTTATTTTTGAGCCATTTAAAATGCAAAATCAGTAGCAGGCTTACTTTACATAGTGACCTGATCTGCAAGCCGCTCAGCACCTTTTTCTTTGATTCTTAGATTTTTATTGCGTTTAGCTTGCAAATAGCAATAGGAGTTAATTCATGTGATACTTACATTGCTGCTATGAAAAAGCTCAAATCCTTTCAAGAAATCCAAGGCATTGTTACTTTAGGCTATATCTACCTAATTTTAATGGGTATTTTAAACGAAAGTCTTTACTATAATCAGTTGGGAGTGAATATCTTAAACTACTCGGATGTTTTAGATATCTTAATTAGTCCTATTGCGAAAATGACTTCTAGTACTGCCGGTTTCGCTGTTTTTCTTTTTTTACTCCTGGGTCTTTTTTTACTCCCGAAATTGCTTGCCAAGCAAAGAGAGAAGGGCTGGATGAAAAAGTCTTTTAAATTACCTGCAAGGATGAATGATGAGGAAGCGCGAAGCTCTTTTTTCAATTTAACCCTATTTATGATAGCCTTATTTTTAGTGGGTTTTTATGTTGGCACTGGCTATGGCAAGGGTAATAAGCTTAAGAAACGGATTGCAGTTAAAGAATTAATCTACAATGACAAATTGTATTTTATCAACGGCCAAGAGAGCAAAGTAGAAATTATTGGTAAAAATAGCTCCTATATATTTTATTTAGAGGCTAATAGTGAAACCGTAAAAGTTTCGCCGATAAGTGGAGTTATCTTAAAAATCGAAGAAATAAGAGATCGTTCGAAGGCTTTACCAATTAAGTAGAATTAAGCTAATAGCTGGTTAAAGCGCTCAAATGCTTTAATCATGCGACTGCCATACCAACTAAATAATTCCCCGTCTACGATTTGCACGCTACTTTTATCATCCCAAAAGGCAAGGCTGTCACCAGTTGTAAAGGAATAAGGCTCCGAGCTTAATAAAATTGAATCTGCATTTAGGGCCTTAATTTCTTCCATACTTAAGCTCGGATAGCGCTGCTCATTATCGGGGGCAATATTTTCAAAGCCAGCTTCCGTCATCATGTGCGAAATGAAAGTATTTGGACCAGCTACCATATAAGGATCTTTCCAAATAAAATAGAGCGCCTTGCGCTTCGGCAGATGGCCTAGAGATTGTCGCTTCTCTTGAATAATAGAAATAATTTTCTGCGCTTTAACTTCTTCCTGACAAATTTCACCAAGAGAGGTCATCATTTCTAGGGCATTATCAACCGTATTAATATCACTTAACCAAACTGGAATGTTCTTGGCTAATTCTTCAATCTGCTCTTTGATATTCTCTTCCTTGTTAGCAATAATTAAATCGGGCTTGAGACTTTTTATTTTTTCAATTTGTAAATCTTTAGTACCACCAATCACTACCTTCTCCCTTAAATAATGTATTGGGTGTACACAATAAGCTGTTATACCAAGCAGGTATTCATCAAGGCCTAAAGCAGATAAAAATTCGGTTTGGGAAGGAACCGTAGATACAATACGTAATGGCTTGGACGGGATGTCAACTTCCCTTTGGCATTGATCTAGATAAATTGGCACTAGCTTAAAGCGTTAATTATATCTTGTTTGGTAATGATGTGCATGGCACTATTTTCCAAAGAAACCATAATAGCACTAACATCTTTGTTAATGTGTTTAGCTACACTCTTTACCGGTTCATTATGTTTTACAATTGGAAAAGGCGCTTCCATAATATTGCTCACAAATTTTTCGGTTAAACTCGGGTCGGCTAATAAACTTTGGAAGAGTTTACTATCGTCTAAGGCGCCAACCATTTTACCATCTTTTATTACCGGAATTTGTGATATTCCGTGTTGCTTCATTTTGGCGATCGCTTGGGCAATAACCTCATCTGGGCCAACCGAAACTAAGGGCAAATGGGCATGACCTTTTACCAAATCACCAGCGGTGCTATCTTCAGTAGTTAAGAAACCACGATCGCGCATCCAATCATCATTATACACTTTTCCTACATAGCGACTGCCATGATCGTGAAAAAGGACTACTACTTTATCATCAGCTTTAAGTTCGTTCTTAAGCTGACGTAAACCTTGGAAAGCAGATCCACAGGAATAGCCTAGGAATAATCCTTCTTTTTTGGCTAATTCACGGGTGGCTAAAGCACCGTCTTTGTCGCTTACCTTTTCGAATTTATCAATAACCGAAAAGTCGACGTTTTTAGGTAAGATGTCTTCGCCAATACCTTCGGTGATATAGCTGTAAATTTCTTTTTCGTCGAACTCTCCTGTTTCATGGAATTTTTTGAAAACCGAACCATAAGAGTCGATACCCCAAATCTTGATATTAGGATTTTTCTCTTTCAAATATTTGCCAACACCCGAAATGGTGCCGCCAGTACCTACGCCCACCACAAAGTGCGTTATTTTACCATCTGTTTGTTCCCAAATTTCGGGGCCGGTACTATTATAATGAGCTTGGGCATTGCCAGGATTATCGTATTGGTAGGGATAATAAGAGTTCTCGATTTCTTTATGCAAACGATCAGCCACTGAGTAATACGATTCAGGGTGTTCTGGCGGCACACTGGTTGGGCAAACATGGATTTCTGCCCCCATAGCACGTAAAACGTCCATTTTCTCTTTACTCTGCTTATCGCTTAAGGTACATATTAGTTTATAGCCTTTCACAATTGCGGCTAGGGCTAGGCCCATCCCAGTATTTCCCGAAGTACATTCAATAATTGTTCCGCCTGGTTTCAGAAGACCTTCTTTCTCCGCGTTTTCAATCATAGTTAAAGCCATACGGTCTTTTACCGAATTGCCAGGATTAAAGTATTCTACCTTGGCTAAGACTTCACAAGGGAAGTCTTCCACAATTTGATTCATGCGAATCATCGGTGTATTACCAATGGTTTCGAGGATATTATCGTATACTTTTTTTATCGGACGCATAGAGATATTTTCAATTTTGAGGCGCAAAGCTAATCAAAACGTATTGCTTTATTGGGCGCAATGCGGCTTATTAAATAGGAGGGAAGAAGCAAACAAAGTAGGCAAATTACCACCGTTAGGATATTAATGCTTGCAATGTGTAAAAGGTTTATATCAACACTAACCACACTTACGTAATAGGTTTCTGGATCTAGTTTTAAGAATCCATATTCTTGCTGAAGGTATGCCAAGCCTATCCCAATTATATTGCCATAGAGAAGTCCTTTGCCAATAAGTACCGTCGCATTTATTAAAAAGATTTTCTGAATAGTAAAGTTACTGGCGCCCATGGCCTTTAATAATCCAATCATAGTAGTACGCTCCATAATTAAGATGAGCAGAGCAATGGACATATTGATGGTGGCAACCAATATTATAATTATTAGGATGATGACAATATTGAGATCGAATAGATCAAGCCATTGAAAAAGCTGGGCGTTTAATTGACGGGCACTAAGGGCATCATACTCAAAAGGTAAGCTGGCACGTAAGCTGCTACTCACTTCATCTGCATCAAATTTATCGTGCAAAAAGACTTCATATCCACCAACTTCCGTTGCCTCCCAGTTATTTAGTCGGCGCACATGATTTATATCGCCAATTAAAAAAGAAGCGTCAATTTCCTCAAAGTCCGTTTTAAAAAGAGCACCAATAGTAAATTTTCTGCGCAAGGGCGCTTTGTTAGGTCTGATGTAATACATCTCGCATTGGTCGCCCAAGTTTAAATCAAGAGTTGAAGCTAATTTTTCAGAAATTAGAACGGAATCTTGGTACCCTTTCTCCTTAAATTTAGGGATCTGGCCAGCAGTAATAAACTTATCAAAGAACTTCCAAGAATACTTAGGACCTACGCCTTTCAATACTGCTCCTTCAAAGAGATCATCATTTTTCAGAATCCCTGCTTTGCGAGCATAAGCCTGAATCAAGCTAATTTCTTCAAGGCTAGAGATACCTTTAATTATGGTATCACTTAGTAATACTGGGCTTTGTTCATAAGTTGGGGAGGGCTGATAATTCAACACTTGAATATCTCCGCCAAATCCGGTTATTTTGTTTTTGATGGCATTTCTTAATCCATTGCCAGTAGAAATGGCGAGAATCATGATTAAAATGCCCAAAGAAATTGCCCAAATGGAAATATTCAGTACCGGCTTAGCTACCTTGCGGGTTGCAGAGCGATTACGAATAATACGTTGGGCTATAAATAATTCAAACTTCAAGCGAAATGCGGCTATTGAAATTGGGCTTCAAATATACTATAATGCTAGCGCTAGCGCTGGTAAATTCACCAATAAAAGCGCAAGGAACGCAAGTTTCTGAGGCAGCTATAATTCCAGCAGCCGAAAGACAAGGCGCTTATTTACCGCTCTTATATGGAAAGCGCGTGGCATTGGTAGCCAATCACACGGCAGTGGTACAAGGTGAGCATTTGGCAGATTTCTTATTAAAAAATAATGTTGACCTTAAAAAGGTTTTTGCCCCCGAACACGGCTTTAGGGGTTCCGCCTCGGCGGGAGAAACGATAAAGGACGGTCGCGATACCAAAACGAATTTACCGCTTATTTCTCTGTACGGAAATAATAAAAAACCAAGTGCTGCGCAGTTAGCAGACATAGACCTCATTGTTTTTGACATTCAAGATGTAGGCGCTCGCTTTTATACCTATATCTCCACTATGTCTTATGTAATGGAGGCAGCTGCAGAACTGAATAAAAAAGTGGTGATTCTCGATAGACCAAACCCAAATGGATATTATGTAGATGGGCCGGTATTAAATTTAAAACATCGTTCTTTCGTAGGAATGCATCCTGTTCCCATTGTGCACGGCATGACGGTTGGAGAGTATGCCAAAATGGTAAATGGAGAAGGCTGGCTGCGTGGTGGTGTGCAATGCGATTTGGAAGTGGTGACTTGCCAGAATTATGATCATTCCAAATTTTATGACTTACCGATAAAGCCATCGCCAAATTTGCCTAATGCCAATGCCATTAGTCTTTATCCTAGTTTATGCCTTTTTGAAGGAACTAAAGTTAGTGTAGGCCGTGGAACAGATTGGCCTTTTCAAATTATGGGAGCGCCTTGGTTTACCGAGTATAATACCACATTTACTCCCCAAGATCGCGAAGGGGCCATGAATCCCAAATACGAGGGTGAACTTTGCAAAGGTTTTAAACTTACCGATTTTTCCGAGCATTATCTGATCGGTTCAGGCGAATTATACCTTTATTGGTTGACGGAGTCCTATAAGATGGCAGCAGATAAATCAAATTTTTTCACTTCTTTCTTTACTCTGCTAGCCGGTACCGAAAAACTGCAAGAGCAAATAGAACAAGGAATAGAGCCTGCCGATATTCATGCCTCGTGGCAAGCGGATTTAGCAAAGTTTAAGAATATTCGCCGTAATTACTTATTGTATCCAGATTTTGAATAGGAGTAAAAATTAGCTGGCATAAAATAATAACAGTTCTCTAAGGAAGAGGGAGGTTTTAAGCATCCTTTCCCACCAAACTCAAATAAGCTTGCTCGTATCCTTTTATGGTAATCTCACTGCTGAAGCGATTTTTAATACGCTCTAAGGCAGCTTTTCCCATGGCTTTTGTTTTCTCTGGTTCTTGATACATCTTTAATAGCGCTTTTCCCATCGCCTCTGGATTCGCCTTGGGAACCACATAACCCGATACTCCGTCCTCAATTAATTCGCGGTTTCCCGGAATGGCACTTATTAAAGCAGGCGTGCCTAGGCTCATCCCTTCTAAAACAGATTTGGTAATCGATTCTCCATATAAGGAGGCCAAAATAAAGGTATCGGCCATCTTCACGATTCTTAAGCTATCGGGACGCCAACCTAAAAAATGAATATTTTGAGGATTAGCTAAGGAGGCCACAATCTTTTTATTCTCTTCCGTCTCCATATCCTTGCCTAAAAGTAAAAGGTGAATATTCGCCTCGGGGGGCAGATGCGCAAAACTTTTGAGGAGATAGGGTACACCCTTCATACGGCGGTTATTGGCTGCACATACGGCATAAAAACCATCTTCCGGAAGATTTAAGTCGCTGGGCTTAAAAGCTTGCACATCTTTATACCATTCTAAGCGATGACCTTTATTTACCGTAATTAAGCGAGGCTTACTAAAGATAGAAGCCTGGGCAATATGCTCTGCTACACCTTCGGAATTACACATTACCGCATCTACCCGCGGGTGTAAAAACTTATAATAGGCAGTAGGATCATACCAATGAATATGCCCTTGGAAACCGCGGTATAAAACCACCTTAACTTTAGTGCCTTTAGCCGCTTGAATGCCATTAACCATAGAGCGTCCATTAAAGAGATGCATTACATCATAATCACCGGCTACAATTTCTTGGCGAATGAAACTAATTTCCTTTTTGTCTAATTTCTTCTGACTGTGGAAATCAATTACTTTAATACCAACTTCTTCAAAGGATTTAACATACTCGCTATCCCCATAAGTCATTATAGTAACTTGATGTCCTGCCTTTTGCAGTCCAATAAAAATTTCCGCTTCAGGACGAACGGTGATAGTACTGCGATAGTTGCTTAAGACTAAAATTTTTAAGGGCATATCTTAAAATTTTGGCGAAGGTAACCTTTCCTTCGGAAGAGGCTAAAATCATAGATAAAATGAGAATTATCAGTCAATAAATTTGACAATGGTTCTACCTTTGTCCTATGATTTGGAAAAAACTTAGTCGCGACGAAATTAAAACGCGCGTTTTTGGTGCTTTGGATGCTAATCGTAATTATGATAGCGATCTTATTTTAGGAATTCCTGGTACTTATTTAGATACGCAACAATTTTACCGAGACGCAGATTTCTTGGAAAATGCCCCTTTTTTAAAGACATTCATTAATAATCCCAATCACATTGGCTGCCATACTTTGGCAGAAGATGAGGGAGAAGACCTTTTTAGAGGAACGCAAAGAATAGAGGTGGAATTAATTCGTCTTGTTTCTGAGGATATCATGAAAGCCGAGCCCAAATCTATTGATGGCTATATTGCTCCGGGTGGAACTGAGGCAAATATTCAAGCAATGTGGATCTACCGCAATTATTTCCGATCACAGTTTAAAGCAAAGCTGGACGAGATTGCCGTAATTTTCAGTGAGGACAGTCATTATAGTTTTTATAAAGGTGCCAATTTATTGAATATAAAGGCTTTGGCTATTCCCGTAGGCGAGAAGAATCGGGAAATTGATAAAACGAGCTTAAAAGCGCATCTAGCGAAAGCGAAACAGGAGGGCATTAAATACATAGTAGCCATTGCTAATATGAGCACCACCATGTTTGGATCGGTAGATAATGTAGATTTATTGGCTGATGCACTGGAAAGTGAAGGTTTGGAATATAAAATCCATTTAGACGGCGCGTTTGGCGGCTTTATCTATCCATTTACCAATGCAAATAGTAAAATGAATTTTAGTAATCCTCGGGTTACTTCTATTACTATGGATGCGCATAAAATGTTGATGGCGCCTTATGGTACGGGCGTATTTTTAATTCGAAAAGGTTGGATGCATTATTCTGCTACCACAGAGGCCAGTTATGTACAAGGCTTAGATTATACCATGGTGGGTAGTAGGAGTGGAGCGCAAGCTGTTTCTATTTGGATGATTTTAATGATTCATGGCCCCGAAGGTTGGACCAAGATGATGCAAAAATTGATTGCAGAAACCGACAAGCTTTGCGAAGCCTTAGATGAGCTGGGGGTAAACTACTATCGCAACCCACATTTAAATATTGTTAGTATGCAGGCAGATCAAATCCCTGCTGGCATTCCGCAGCGCTATCGTTTAGTTTCAGATAACTTTAAGGAGGAGCCTAAATGGTGGAAAGTTGTTGTTATGCAACATACCTTAGGTAAAGTTGTGGATCGTTTTATTGATGATATGCGAGCGGCAAAAGCATAATGAGATCAAAAAAAATAAGCCCCCATTAGAAGCTTCTAATGGGGGCTTATCACTATAATTTACTAATTAGGACTCTTTGTGTAAGGGCAATTTCAATTTGAAAATTGCGCCGCCATTGTTTTCTACCACTATTTCACCACCATGTGCTTCAACATATTGCTTTACAATAGTTAAGCCTAGGCCGGTTCCATCTTTTTTATTTTTGGTAGTAAAGGGTTCAAAAAGAAAGGGTAATAGGTCTTCTGGAATGCCCGGGCCATTATCACTAATTTCAAGGCAGGCATGACTGTCTTTAATTTCAGCATTAATAGTGATTTTCGGCTCTTCTACTTTTAAATCGAAAAGAACATCTACAGCATTGGAAATGATATTCATTAAAAGTCGTTTCAGTTTGCTGGGGTCGCCAGATAAATTAGCCTTGCCATCTAGATTGACGTCAAGCGTTATTGGCTCAATTTTTTTACGATTATTGGCTAATTTAATTGCATTTTCCACAACTTCACGCAAAGGCACTGCCACAAAATCGATAGGCGCTTCTCGCACGAAGTCTAAAAAGTCATCGAGAATATCGGATGCTTGCTGGCTACTTTCATCAAGTAAGTCTAGCAGTTCTTTATTAGCTCCATCTTCGCGTAAGAAGTCGGTAATTTGAGGAATGTTTTTTATCGGAGTACGCAAATCGTGCATTAGCATTCCTAAGGCATTTCCGGCGGCAGTCAGTTTCTCTTTTTTTAGTAAGGCTTCTTGCAGATGCGCATTTTCAATGGCTTGAGTGGCATTTTGAATGAAAAGTTGAATAAGATAAATCTTCTCTGTCTTTAAGGTTTCATTCGGCTCTAAAACGGCAAAGACTGGATAGTCTTTCAGCATAGCAAGAACAACATTTTTTTCTTGCAAGATGCTATTTTCGTTGTGCCGAGCTTGGTTTATTAAACCTAATAAGGCCTCTTCGTTAAGCTCATTTTCAATGGTACCTACTTTAAAGATAAAGTCTAATTTATTGTCTTCAGTAAGTGTGCCCATTATTGCATTTTCAGTACCAATGTATCGCGCTAACTGGTCGAAAATGTTTTTCAATAAACTATTTAACTGAATCTCACCAATACTTATTTTGCCAGTAGTGGCAATTAAGTCTTCTAGGTTTCTAAGTTTATTATAATCGTTAACTCCTTTAGTGGCAATTTGCAGAATCTCTTCGGAGTTGTAAGGCTTTACATGATAGCCAACATTTTTTCCCGCTTGTTGAACAATCTGGTCTATGCTATGATCGGAGTAGGCAGTGACAATTATGATTTCCGCTTTGGTATCTACTTGTCTAATGCGTTTGGCTGTTTCTAAGCCATCCCAACCGGGCATGCGCATATCTAGAAAAATTACGGCAAAAGGGCTGTTTTCTTGCACTGCGGCAGCCACCATTTCGTAACCCTGTTTACCATTTACGGCTTTATCTACAATAAAATCAGGAAAGGTCCGGTTTTCGGAAATTACAGCATCAGAGCTATCCTCATCTTCACCAAAAAGTAAATCGGCTGCGGATGAAAGCTGCTCATTTTTAGCAGCTTTTTTAGGGGCGAGAATTTCTTCAATATTATCACGCACCATTTCCTCATCGTCGATAATAAGGACTCTTGTATTGAGGTTATCTTTTTCTTTCATACTTTTTTCTAACTAGTTTTAGCCACGGTTAAGATTGCAGTAGCTCCTTTTCCCTTGCCATCACTGCTTAGTACTAAATCACCATTATGACTTTCGGCTACAGTTTTGCCAGTGGCTAAACCAATACCCATACCTTGTTCTTTTGTGGTAAATCCTCGGGTAAACATTTTGTCCTTTCTTTCAGAATCAAATCCTTCGCCGCTATCTTTTACTAAAAGCTGGATTTCTTCCTCCGATTCAGAAAGGCGAATTTCCAGTTGTTTCTTCCCATCTGGGTTACTGTCAATTGCATCAACAGCATTTTTAAGAAGATTAATTACAATTTGAATCAACTTTGTACGATCTCCTATAAAACTAGGTATATTCTCGGGGAGGTCGCTTATTATCTCAATTTCACGTTTCTCAATACTGGCTAATAAAATGGCAAGAGCATCATAGACGATGCCTCGCAGATTAACAGCTTCACGTGGTCTACTTTCGCCAGTGGCAATGTATTGCCTTTGAATATTGAGGATATCGCTAATGTGACTTGTAATGCCCATTTGCTCTCTTATGGTACTCTCTAGGCCTTTTATTAGGCTATCCTGATTGCTTACCAAACCTTGCACTAAGTTAACCAGTGCTTTTGCTTTAGCTTCTCCTATAGCGGTTCCAATTTCTTTTTCTTGACTGCTTAAAAACTTCTCTAACTTGATCAAGGTACCTTGATCATTTTCGGCGATCATTTTTTTTGATCTGCTCAGATGAGAGCCAATTCCTACTATTGCGTTTCCGATATCATGTAGTACTCCAGCGGCCATTTCAAACTTACTTTTATCAATGGCGATTTCCTGATTAAGCCTACTAAGCTCTTCTTGTGATTCGTGGTAGTTTGTGATGTCATCAAAACTAAAAACAACACTTTCTTCTGAAACTTTATTTATTGAGTAGAAAAAATGACGGACCATTTTCTGTCCTTCATGTTCTAGCTCTACCGTTTGTTTTTGCTGCGTGAGAATATAGCCAGATTTTTCTGGGAAATCATTAATCTTCTTTGCAATACCCGGAGCAATCATCTCCAAGAGATTTACAATATTAGATGGCTCTAAACCAGTTTGCATGAAAAGCGGCATAACCATTTGTTCAGCCATTTGATTCATATGTTTGATCTCACCTTCTTTGTTAGCTACAATCAAACCTATTGCAGCTTGTTGAATAACTGCTAATAAATCACTTTGAGCATTCCCATTATTTGTCATGTGCTGAATAAATAGTTAGAACACAAATCTGCAAAAAAAAATCCGCTACAAGGCTTAATTTGTAGCGGATTAATATTTAAATCTTGAAAAGTTAGATATTAGGCTTTAGCTTGTAAAAGCTCCTCTTCGATAACTTTTTTTAATTGATGTTTAGGCATAGCTCCTTTTGACATCATCGGTTGCCCTTCATTGGGAATAAATAAAATGGAAGGAATACTTTGAATCCCAAAAGCTGCCGATAACTCCTGCTCAGCTTCAGTGTCTACTTTATAAATGACAATATCCTCTGCAAATTCATCACTTAGTTCCTCAAAAAGTGGGGCGACCATTTTACAAGGTCCACACCAATCTGCGTAAAAGTCAATAATGGCGGGTTTGTCCCCGGCAAACTTCCACTCTTTTTCTGTAGTATAGTCGAACACGTCTTTTTTAAACTGTTCGGTTGTTAAGTTAATTGTTGGCATATCTATTATTTTTCTTTTGCAAAGGTAAGAGAGCGTGTAGGCTTAGAAAGTGCTATATGTTACGCTTGATATTCTTATTGTCGATCTTGATAAAGGCAGCGCATCTCTTAATTTAAAAAGAATAGTGATGAAGAATAAAACAGACGTTGGAAACTATCTTTTTAAAAGCATTGCTTTTATCATCTCAAAGCTTTGCCAACCATCGTCACTTGCTTGCCAATCATTCTTTGAGCTGTAGTTCATCCACTTTCCCTTTTCAAGTTTTAAATAATAGTCTAACTGTAACTTCTCATCATAGAGGTCAACACGATAGGGTGTGCCTTTGGAAAAATGGAGAATTGACTCTAACTGCTTGGTATTGTTATAATAGAATAGCTTTTGTATCTCTCCATTTTGAAAGGTGGCTATTTTATAACCTAGCTCCTTAAGCCCCTTTTGCACACAGGTAAGTTGATGTTGCTTGCTTGTTGTGTCAGAACTATGTGCTTGAATGGATATTGTGGAAATCTTTAGAGTTTTGGTTGTTTCATGAAACTCATGCTAGGTATAAATACTATCGATTGTATTGCGGTGCTTCAGTGCTTCTAGGGTATCCTGAAAACTTTTTTCAGACTGGGATTGCGCAAGTAATGGAATTAAGGAAAGAATGATTAGTAGCTGTTTCATTGAATGATACTCAACAAGTAAACCTGGCCCTTGGTCTCGAGGATTTTTTTGTTTTGGTATAAAAAAAGCTCCTCAAAATTAAAGTTGAGGAGCTCTTAGATTAAACTTTACAAAGCGTCTTTTGCTTTAAGCTTCGGCTTGAGCCCAAGATTTACACCAGCCACCAGAAGCGACTGCGCCGTTTGCAAAAAGTTGGCAACCACCACAATCGCCCTTAAACTTATTAGGCTTATAAAAGCGGCAGTTCTTACAGTTTTGATCTGCTTTTTCACTTTCCATAATATAGCCTAAGCTTTCTCTTGTTTTCAGATCTGTTTCGCTTAAACCTTCATTGTAGGTTGAACAATCAATATTTTCAACTACTTCCTCTTCTGCAGCAGCGGGTGCTGGGCTAGGAGCTGGCTTTGGACTGGGTGAAGCAGAACTTTCTGCAGGTGATTCTCCATTTCCACATGCCTGCAGCAGAGTAGTGGCCGAAAGGGCGCTTAAACTCAATAAACCAAATTTTGCAATAAACTGTCTTCTTCCTGAATCACTCATAATCATTTATTTTAATGAGTATAATATTACAATGGAAGTATAATATTGTTAAGGCTTCAAGACTATTTATGCTTAATTTGAACTTAGTCTAAGTTACCTTAGCACCAGGCCTAGATTAAGTAAGCTGTTTCATTACTTGTTATCAGGCTGTTTATGGCGCCAATTTTTTCCCGAGATGAGGTATTAAGACTTGCTTCAGTTTCATCAATAATTAATAAATCATTTTCAATACGTACTTTGGTATTAGTCTTAGCATTCTCTTCGATATCAGTCTCAATTACTTCGATCGAATTTTCCCAAACCTCCTCACTATCCTCGCAGTCTACACAAAGTAGGCCTTGTTCTGTCATAGTCCAATAGTGACCATCCATATTGTAATCCCAATAATTGTTAAGATTTTTAACATCGTAGATTAAGTTCTGTGTTCCGGGACTTAAGTAAATCGTGTCGCCAGGCAGCATGTAAAGAATATGCTTAATTTTTTGTAATCGGTAAAAGCTACCTTTTGTGATACTGTAATAGTTGCTGAAAGTTAGAGAGTTACTATCCAATTTGAATATGTAGTTTAGGTTTTGCGAATTTTTACGAGCATCTTCTCTATTATATCCTCTACTGCTAAATTCAGTTTCTAAGTAAGTATGGTCTTTGTTACTCTTTTTGATATCCAGAGTGATTCCTTGATAATAACTTTTACCATTTTTCACGGTCCAGATGTCTGAATTTATCCCTTCATAAAAACTGTAATAAACCTCATCCTTTAGGATTTCTAATCGGTAACTATCACTTGGTAGTTCTAGTTTCTGCTCATTTACATAATTAGACTCTGCACGAAAGCTTTCTCCTAACTGATAAGCAGAGCTGGCTAAAATGATTAAGCCGATTAGAGATAAAAACCCAAGGCCTCTGCGCACTCCACGGTTTAATGGATCTACACCAAAAACTAAGCGAATACCGTAATAAACCAACAGAAATAGCGGTCCTAAAACAAAAAGGCTAAAACCTAAGGTAATGGAATTGTAAATACTGTTATTAGCGGATACCAGTTGGAATAGGTTGGCAACTTCACTCCAAGTATAATGGGTGTCATCGAGGTTTATTCCTATTAAAAGTGTAGCAGCCAAAGAAGCTAAGGCGATGAAAACGCCAATCAGAAAAACAAAGCCAATCGCCTTAAAAACGAATTTGAGGATGAGTTTTATGATTTCAAAAAGCCCATTGAAAAATCTTGAGATTATATTGGCTAGTGAATTGGAATTAGAATTGAAGTTTTGCGCTTTACGGCCCATGTTTTTAACACTATCCCCTACAGCTTGAGCCTCTTCGCGTACAAAGTTTTCAATATTGCTGAGGGTTACAGGCTTTCCCCGCATTTGTAGTTTTTCTGCTGTGCTTCTTGCACCAGGAACCACAATCCAAAGAATTACATAGAGAAGAAGTCCAAATCCGGTAAATAAAAGAGCAATGAATAGCAAACGAGTCCAAATGGAGTCGATGTTTAAATAAGCGGCCATGCCAGCAGCCACACCACCAATAATTCGGTTATCTACATCGCGGTGTATTTTTTTAGAATACGATTGGTATTGGTTATAGCTCTGCCCGGCATTTGCATAATCTTCTTCATGTAAATAATCCTCTGGTTTGCCCAAGATGGAAATAACAGCCTCTACATCTGCCGTATTGATGACTTCCTTAGTTTCATTATTTCTTTCTCGAAATAATTCGGCCATACGAATTTCAACATCCGTAATAATTTCATCACCTTCACTACTGTGCGAAAACTGATTCCGTAGGGTGCTTAGATATAATTCCAGTTGATTGAAGGCGTCTTCATCAATATGAAAGATAAAACCTCCCAAATTTATAGTTAATGTCTTTTTCATGATTGTGGTTTGATTTCTTTTTGAATGCTTTGATTTACGGCCGCTTTAAGGCTTTCCCAACTTTTTAACAACTCGGCTAGCGCCGCTTTTCCAATCTCCGTAAGAGAATAATATTTTCTCGGTGGACCAGAGCTGGATTCTTCCCAGCGATACGCTAATATCCCCGAGTTTTTTAAGCGAGTGAGTAGTGGATATAGAGTTCCTTCAACCACTATAAGTTCAGCCTTTTTTAGTTCACCAATAATTTCGGAAGCGTAAGCATCTCTTTGATTGAGCATATTTAATATGCACAACTCCAAGACACCTTTGCGCATTTGCGCTTTGGCATTTTCTAAATTCATTTTTAATTGGTTTTAAATATTAAATCGCCACTGAAGACGATTAAAATCGCAGTTCGATTATTGGGATCATTAAGCAAAATCGCTGCGTTTTCGCTTTTTTGACCATTAGGTTTTCGCAGCAGAATTAATTGCCCATTTTCGTCCTCCTCCCAACTGGGGGGTGTTTCAGCTTGTCGATATCCCCAGAGCAACATCTGCTCAACAAACTCTTTCTCACTTTCTAGACCGCGGTAATAGTTCTCAAACTTCAAAAAACGAATCCGATCAATACGACCCGACATTTCTTCGGTAAACTCTTGAAAATCGAAATCAAAGTCTAAATCACTAATGAGGTTGTGACTAATACTAAAGTTGAAATTATCTCCTTGATTGGCAACGCGATTAAAGAGCGATTCCATCTCGTTTTTTGATTGAGCTGACAAGATGTTTGCAGTAAGGATTAAAATAAGAAGGCTAATTACGGGTCTTTTCATTTTGTGTTTGTTTTGCAATACAAAGATATGTCAATGTATTAGTACTATGCAAAACAAAGTACCATATAAAAATTTACATTACTGAAAATCAGTAGTATAAATTTGGTCGAATAATAAGAGTTTTGCCAAGAAGCTCTATTTTTCTCGATGGATGGTGGAAAAAAGTCGGTATTCTGGGACAGCTGCAAGCAGTTTCAGAGCGAAGCTTAATTTACAGTACGCTGAAAAGTTTTAGAATATTTAAAAAAATTTTAGTCTCGAAATTAAGAGCTTAGGCCTTTTGTTTGGCCTGAAAGTTTTCGAAAGGGCGAATAATCAAACGAATTTTACGATCGTAACTGAAGTAATTGACAAACCAATTTAAGAGAACTACTAAGCGATTGCGGAAGCCCACTAAGCTTATTAGGTGTACGAGCATCCAAACCAACCAGCCCGGAAAACCGCTCAACATAATTTTATTGTATAATTCCACCACGGCTTTATTTCTACCGACGGTAGCCATGCTCCCCATATCATTGTATCGGAAAGCGCGAAAGTTTTTGCCTTTGCTGCTGCGAATTATATTTTGGGCTAAATTTTTTCCTTGCTGTATTGCCACTTGTGCGAGCATAGGGTGACCTTTTGGAAAGTCTTTTGTGCTCATCGATGCAACGTCCCCTAAGGCGAATATATCTTTGTTTTGTCCAACTTGATTAAATTCATTTACAAGGTAGCGCCCTTTATCAAAATCTTCCTTCTCGGTTAAACCGGCTATTATATTTCCTTTTACTCCAGCTGCCCAAATTAAGGTTGATGCAGGTAGTTCCGATTTATTGGTTTTCACGGTTTTACCATCATAGCCACTTACCGCTGTATTCAGCCATACCTGAACCCCGAGCTTTTCTAAATATTTTAAAGCATGCGCAGAAGAGGAGTTGTTCATTGGGGGTAAAACCTTATCGGCCATCTCTACCAAGTGAATGCTCATTCTTCTGAAATCTAGGTCAGGGTAGTCATTTGGAAGCACATGACTTTTTAATTCAGCCAAAGCTCCGGCTAGTTCGGTACCGGTAGGACCACCACCTACAATAACAAAATTCATTAATCGCTCTCGCTCTTTTAAGTCCACTGTTAAAGAAGCGGATTCAAAATTTTGGAGAATTAAGCTACGGAGATTTAATGCCTCAGGCACCGACTTCATGGGCATGCTTTGGCTCTCTACATCCTTCATGCCGAAGTAGTTAGTTTCTGAGCCGGTAGCAATAACTAGGCGATCATAGGAAATAGGACCAATATTAGTTTGGAGAATCTTCTGCTCACTATCGATTCGCTCTGCCTTGGCTAGGCGGAAATAAAAATTTGGGTAATCTTTAAATATATTTCTAATTGGATAAGCGATAGAGTCTGGCTCGAGCCCGGCTGTTGCAACTTGATATAATAAGGGCTGGAAGGTGTGGTAGTTATGCTTATCTAACATAACTACTTGTTTTCCTTTGTTCTTTAAACTTTGCGCTAAATTTAATCCGGCAAAACCCCCGCCAATTATTACAACGCGTTCTGTATTTGTTTTTGGAATATTTAAATCGGCCATACACAAAGATATATTACTAAAAGCGTTTCTTAAGGCTCTTAGCTTTAATTCTATTTAATTTATTTTTTGTTAGAAGAATTAATATTCCATCTTAAAATTGTTAAGCAGTTTTGAAGTATAAGATTATCTTTGCTACTAGCTCAACTAACCAATCGACTATGCCTTAAATGAGAGTAGACATTACATTTTATTTATTTGTGGGTCTGGGGCTCTTCCTTCTCTTAGTGGCACTAATAACATTCTTATTTCCAGCTAAAAAGGAAAACCACATTTACGGTTATCGCACCGATCGCTCCATGCGTAATCGTGCAAATTGGAATTATGCCCAATCGCTTCTACCGCCTATGTTTTTACGTCTAGCACTCTATCAGTTTGGGATTGCCGCTTTATGGTACCTGGTGCCGCGGCAGTCAGAAACAATTAGCATGGCGGTGTTTTTACTTTTCTTGGTAATTACTTTTGCCTTTGAAATGTGGTGGAGTGAAAAAAAGCTAAAACGCTACTCGCGTTCCAAAAAGAGATAAGTTTTATTCAGTAAAAGGATTTGCAAATTTAGGGTCATTCATTAGGGTGGTGTCACTCAAGGTTTCAAGAAAGGCAACTAATGCTATTTTATCTGCTTCGCTAAGGTTTAAACGTCTTACTCCGTTATTTGGTAATCTTAATGGAGCACTTAAATTAGGATTGTCTTTTACTCCTGAATTATAATGTTCGATTACTTCAGTAAGGGTGCTAAACCTACCGTCGTGCATATAAGGAGCAGTAAAAGAAATGTTTTTTAAAGATCCTACTTTAAATAAACCTTCTGTATTAGTGTTGGCGTTTACTCCACCAACACCAAGGTCACCGCTATTATCTAAATCTAAACCATTATTTCTTGCTGCTGGAGCAATAAAAGCATCAGTACCGTGGCAGGCAGCACAGCCAATGGCAGGGTTAAAGAATAAAGCTTTTCCGCGGTTTTCCACTTGGCTAAAGTTGGGAAAGTTATCAGTTGGATTATTAACGAGGCTTCGCCCGGCATCGTATTTACTAGATACCGAAATCATACTTCTAATAAATTGGGCTAAGGCAAAACTAATATTTACTCTATTTATCTCTGCGTTTTCAAAGGCATTGGCAAAAAGAATAGGGTAGTGATCGGTTTCTTTCAAGCGGACTATTACGCTATCAATTGACATTCCCATCTCCACTTCATCCTGAATAGGTAAAAGGACCTGCTCTTCTAAGCTCGCTGCTCTCTCATCCCAAAAAAAACGTCCATTGGCATAGTAACGACTATTGGCTAAAGACATAGAATGACGTCCAGTTTTACCGTTTTCAAAGCCATTACTTAAAACGGCTTGATCACTAAAGCCGTTCATACTTTGATGACAACTGGCACAGGCTACAGTTGCATTTTTACTCAGGAGCTTATCGTAAAAAAGAACTCGGCCTAAGGTGGCCCCTTGATCTGTTATTGGGTTAAAGCTAGGCGTATTATCTGCTTGCACCACAGGACCTTGCAGGTAATGATTTGGCAAAGTAGGAGATGAATAATTAAAAGGAGTACTAGGTAAGTCTAATAGGCTACTGCTAATAGGTACTTGGTTGATAATTGTTGGATCTTTGTCTTCTTTACAGGCAGCAGTAAATAGAAGTAGAAATAGGCTGAGGCTGATTAGTTTTTTCATTTGGAACTTTTTAATCAGATTGCTTGAAACCAAAAAGGTTTAATCCATGATTAAAATATTTTGATTATGGCCCCAAGCTTCATCTAAATTAGTCGAGAAACCTTAGTTTTAGCCCTTAAATTGAAAGATGAGAAAACTGATATGGACTTACGGGATAGCTGCGGGCATAATAGTTAGCTTAAGCCTTTTTCTGTCTATTCCGGCCCAAGGAGCCGCTATGAATTTTGAAGGAAGCGAAATGCGGGGCTTTATAAGTATGCTCATTGCTTTTTCTTTAATTTTCATTGCGATAAAGAAAATCTCTGATGCTTTTTATCAAGGGCAAATTACTTTTGCCAAATCCTTTGTTTCGGGGCTCTATATAAGTCTCATTGCTTCCATTCTTTATGTTATATCCTGGGAGTTTTTGCTCGCCAACTATATTCCCAATTACCCCGAACAATATTTTGATTATCGGCAAAATCTAGTATTAGCCTCAGGGGCAGATGCGCAAACTATAGATAAGATAATAGACTTTGAAAAAACGAATATGGAAATGTATCGGTCAAATGCTTTTTATCGTTTGAGCACGAGTTTTAGTGAGATTTTTCCAATTGGGTTTTTAGTGAGCCTCTTAGCAGGTCTTCTCTTTGGTGTAATCCTTAAAAAGAAAAAATCGTAATGGATAGATTGGAAACTGCCGGAATGATTTTATTAGCAATTAATGCCGGGCTCAGCTATATGGCATTTCAAAATACGGCCTGGTTCGAAGGCCTACAATTGCGTATTCAAGATTTAAATAGGGGTCAGTACTTTCGGTTAATCACCGCAGGCTTCATTCATGTAGATTGGTCTCACTTCTTTTTTAATATGTTTTCGCTCTTTATTTTCGGTGGAGCAGTAGAAAGAGGCTTAGGATTTGTAGGATTCCTAGTGGTTTATTTTTTAAGTCTGATCGGTGGAAACCTTCTTTCTTGGATCTTCTACAGGGGAGAATCAGAATATAGAGCGGTTGGTGCTTCGGGAGCGATAAGTGGAATTATCTATGCTGCTATTATTATTTATCCAGAAATGGAGTTGGCCTTTATTTTTCTTCCCTTCTATTTTCCAGCTTGGATTTATGGAATTGGATTTATCGCTTATTCTCTTTACGGAATGGGTAGAAAAAATGATAACATTGGTCATGAGGCGCACTTAGGCGGTGCAATAACAGGTTTGCTGGTTTGTTTAGCTTTAGATCCGCATTTAATTGAGGAGAGTACCCTTACCATAATTTATATTCTGGTGCCAGCCTTAACTATGCTAGCAGTATTTTTCTTTAAGCCAATGCTCTTTTCTAAAGCAATGGCTAAAGGCGATGAAGCTTTAACCATTGATGATCGTTTTCGTGCCTCAAAAGTTGAAAAAGAAAATGAATTGAACCGTATTTTAGAAAAAATGCAAAGGCAGGGTAAAGAGTCTCTCACTTCTGCAGAACGCGACTTTTTAGCGGAGCAGTAAGGGTAGCTTCATTAGAAAAGCTATTTTTGTCCATCTAATTAAAACAACGTTATGTCTAATAACCTTCTAGCGGGAAAACGTGGAATTATTTTCGGTGCTTTAAACCGTGAATCCATCGCTTGGAAAATCGCTGAAAAAGCACATGCTCAAGGAGCCAAATTTGTTTTAACCAATGCTCCCATTGCCATGCGTATGGGAGAAATTAAGGATTTAGCGGCTAGTACAGGCTCTGAAATTATTCCAGCCGATGCCACTAATATGGAGGATCTGGAAAACCTTTTTACTAAATCGCAAGAGATTTTAGGTGGCAAACTAGATTTTGTGCTTCACAGCATAGGAATGAGCGTAAATGTGCGTAAAGGCAAGCATTATACAGACTTAAATTACGATTGGTTAGAGAAAGGCTGGGACGTTTCCGCGGTTTCATTTCACCGCGTAATGCAAACGGCTTGGAAGCAA
>CBFHVV010000031.1:0-31796 GCA_965658965.1 Croceimicrobium sp. | reverse complement strand
AAGGTAATCCTCGTAGCCTTTTACACTCTTTAAGCGGTGATTCTCGTAGATGTATAATTCATGTTTTTCATTCTTGAGCTCAAACTTTAATAGTGCATATTTCTGGTATATTGCTGGACGCCCAGTAGTTGTAGCCATGGCAAAAGGCTTGGCGGTGTCTATTAGTACAATGTGCGCTTTTATCGCATGATCTATTTGAAGAGGACAGAAATCGATTTTTTCAAAAGATAATCTATCGGCTTTTTTCAAGGGAGACTCTAAGCTGTCTGAGAATTCTCGATTAAGCTCCATTCTAAAATTAAAGTTATCGGCGATAATCAGTGAGTCGCTGTTTTGAGCAGGTAATAGGAAGCTTGAGATTAGAAAGAATAGAAACGACTTGAGATTCATTTAAACGTTTAAAGGGGTGTGGTAATTTACGATCTAGATAAAATATTGATAATTTCACGGCATAAAACCAGTAAAACCGATCAATATGCGAAATGTAGTAACAATTTCTTTCCTTTCTATAATTCTCCTATTTTACTCTTGCAAAGGTCCATCCGTCCCTCGATTTCAGTACGAAAAGGCTGCGGACTTCATCACTAAAACGAAAGATGAGAAGATAAAACCAGCCTTAAAGGCTCATATGAAAGACGGAGGTTTAATATTTATCTTTCAAAATTGGCAAATCGATACGATTGCAGGGATTGTCTCTGGTTCGGGACAGCGCTTTAATTACAACCGTGAGGTAATTGGCGAAGGTGATTTGCAATTCGCTATGGATAGTGTTTTGATTTACGAAATGAACGAAGACCTAGAGCTTGAGGATGGTCTGATGGCATTAGTGCCACTTGCTATTCTTAATGTTACAGCAACGGTGGCTTGCATAGCGAATCCAAAAGCGTGCTTTGGTTCTTGCCCAACTTTTTATACTGAAGATGGCAGCGTCTTTAAAGCGAAGGGAGAAGGCTTTTCTAACGCGATTGCTCCTTCCTTGGAATACGGAGATGTGGACGACTTGATGACGACAACTCAGTCGGGCAATTTTAAGCTAACCATGAAGAATGAAGCGCAAGAAACGCATTGCTTAAAAGCGGTGGAGCTTTGGGCTTTACCAATTGAGGATGGAGAAAAAGCCTTAATGACTCGCGATAAGGAGTTCTATCTTAGTTCTAAGCAAGTATCACCAATAAGCGCTACCGTTGAAGGTCAGGATGTTTTAAGCTCCCTAGAAGAAAGTGATAAAGTGGAGTACTTTTCTCTAGCTGATGCGGGTAACTTAGCCTCGAAGGAGGAACTTATTTTGGAGTTTTCAGGGGGAGAACTAGAAGGCGAGAGAGGATTGGTATTAGACTTTAGACAATCTTTGATGACCACCTATTTTATTTACAGCGCTATGGCATATATGGGGGATGACGTTTCTGATATTTTCGCAAAAATAGAACGCGAAAAGAACCTTTACGAGCAACTCGATAATGGTTTAAAATCCCAGCTGGGTGAATTGGAGGTGCATCTTTGGAACTACGATACTCAGACTTGGGAATTACAAAGTGCTCTTTACGAGACTGGTCCCATCGCTATGAATCGTCAAATAGTGAAGTTGAAAGGCCTTGCTAAACAGTCACGGGTTCGTGTTAAACTTATGATGAATAAGGGTTTATGGCGCATTGATTATGCGGCATTAGCAAGCTTAGGCAAGGAGTTGAAGCCTATTAAATTGCAGGCAGAAGGATTAAAGAAAAACGGTGCTAATCATCCGTATTCGCAAACACAATTACTAGACTCCACCAAACACTTGATTTCCATGCCAGGTGATTATTTCGAAATGGAATACGCTTTACCAGATTCTACTCGAAAATATGCACTGCATCTTTATAGTAAAGGCTATTATATGGAGTGGATGCGTAAAGAGTGGCTGGGGGATAAGAACTTACTCAAGTTAAATCAAATGATGAATCATCCGAAGCGCTATTTGCGAAGAGAGGCAAAAGCTTATAAAGAATATGAATTGATAATGGAAGATGTTTTTTGGTCTTCTCAAGTTGAATCAAAAAAAATATCTTCAAAATGAGAACGAAAAAAATAGCACTTTTACTGCTAAGCCTATTTTTTATGGCATGCAGCTCTTTGAAGCATCTGGAGCCTGAGTCAGAGTTTGGGACAACGGCGCACGGATCTTATATCGAACTTTGGGTTTCTAATGGAGATAAATCGGTTAAAATCATTGAAAGAAAGGGTGAACTGATAGCAATAGATGAAGACTCAATATATGCTTTGGTGTACCAAGATGAAGCTGATACCTTGTGTATGGGTATACCCAGAGAAAAGGTAAATTCCTTTAACCTTTACCACGCGAAGCCAAATACATCTTACTGGACCATACCAGCTTTTGCATTGATGTCTGCTTCGCATGGTCGGTTTGCGCTCGCAACGGCCCCTTTAAATTTATTTACAACTAGTTTGATCCAAAATTATATTCTCCGAAAAAGTCGCAGTCAAGAGAATGATTTAAATCTTGACGAATTGTCTCCTTATGCCAGATTCCCGAGGGGACTGCCACCCGGCTTGCAGGCGAGGGACATACGATAACTATTTTAAGAAAGGTCATGTTTATTTAGCTTGACCTTTTTTTATTCTCAAAATTTTGCCCCGCTCTCGAACAATCAAGCTGTTTACTTTAGCACTGTGGCCTTACCTTAAATAGGCTTATTTATATTGAGCTTAGAGTCTAAGATTTGGGAAAGTTTTATTCGCAGTAAAAACAAAGCCTACCCGTCCTTCTCTTTTTTGCTTATTGAACTTAACTCGGGCTAGCTAATAAAAAGACTAATTTTGATAATTGTCACAAGACTATGTCTTTAAGGCCTGAGTAAAAAGCAGGCCAGGGAAAGTAGTAGGAAAAATTTAAGAGCGCTCTGCCAGATATGCCAATTACAATTCGTCAAGTTAGGAGGGAGGACAATAAGAAATTGGCCCAGATAATTCGTGAAGTTTTTATAGAGTACTCTGCCGAAAAAGAAGGTACCGTGTATTCTGATCCATCTACAGATAATTTACATGAGCTTTTTCTAGTTAAAAATGCGACTCTCTGGGTAGCTGAACTGGAGGGAGAAATTATGGGTTGCTGCGGTATCTTTCCGACCAAAGGACTACCTCAGGCGTGTGTAGAATTAGTGAAATTTTATTTGCATCAAAAAGGCAGAGGACAAGGTTTGGGTAGAGCGCTTATGAAACAGTGTATTGATTCGGCTAGCAAGTTTGGCTTTAGATCAGTGTATATCGAAAGTCTACCTGAGTTTAAAGAAGCAGTAGGAATCTATGAAAAACAAGGCTTCAAGAGGCTGGATAAAGCCTTAACGAAATTTGGTCATCCTGGCTGTACTCTTTGGTTTTATAAGGGTTTATAACTTTAATATAAGCTGCATACCTAAGTCAGATCTGAAAGGCCCCGCGATTTCATTTAAGCCAGAGCTAAGTTTTAGGGTCTTGTAAAAGTAGCTGAGGGCATATTTAGCCTGTAGCTTTAAATTAGGCCCTATTTGCCAATCGGCAAGAATAAAGAAACGGGTGCTCTCTCCATAGTAAGCAGGTATAGAAAAGCTTAAGTACAAATCTCTTTCATAACTATAAAGGCGGCTATCATAATTAGGACTACTGATGAGGGCAAAACGATAACTAATTTTTAAGCCGTCCTTCCTCAGTCTATGTCTAAAGTCTTGTGCAATCATAAACCCTTTACTTCTATTAGGAAGTCCATTGTGTATTGACTTTACTTGTAAAGTAGTTTTACTCTCGAGCTTCCGCCAACTGTTATTTTCCAACTGCAAACGGAGGTGAACCTGACTGGTTTTATGGTGACTTAACTTCTCACCTTGGCTAAGCACAGACTCTTTTTGCTGGTAACCGAAACGCATATTTATATTTTGCCTTTTGGTGAGTTGATAGTTTAAATTATTTCTTAAAGCAAAGCCTCGGCTGGGACCAATTTCGCGGTAGGAAATCCAACGAAACTGATGTTGATCGTAAAATCCATTATAGTTAAGCTTGCGATTAATTTGCCAGTCAAAGCCAAGATAGTGGCCATTTTCACCCGCATTGCCCTTTTCCGCGAAAGGAGCATTCCATATTGCTTGGTAATTAAGACCAATACTGCGATAATGATAACTAAGACGAAAATTATCAGTCAGAATGCTTTGTAAACCCCAAGAAATCGCAGGGTCTTGTTGCGCATCCAAAGCCAGCTCTCCAAAAACATTCAGACGTCGGTAGATGTAGTTCCAGTCAAGGCTGAGGTTATGCAGTCTTTGTCCGCTAAATTCTTTGGCTTGATATAATTTACTGGACTTAGCTACTGCTACTTTTAAACTTTCTGTGCGATAGTTTATGCCTAAATCTAGTTTGGAGCCTTTAAATTCAAGTCTACTTCCTAGACTGCTAAGAGTATTTCGATCTTTTTTACTTCTCTCGCCCAAAGTGCGATAAAGCCCATTTCCGCCCAAGTTTTCACTAAAAAGGCTATCTCCTGCTAGGTTTGATGTTACTTTGCCATCTATTTTTTTATGAGAGAGGAAAAGGTCAAGGCGTAATTTTTGCCATTTTAGACTTGTTGCTATTCCGCGATAGAAACGATTTTCATCACTACCAGCATATGGTGTAAGGCCTCTGCCATAACGTTTTATATCTACTGCTGAAAAGGAACGTCCAAGGCTCATGCTAGACCAGAGTGCCATTCCTTGTCCAAATTCAGCATTAAAGTCACCTAGTATTAGCTCTTCAATAAAGCCATAGTTCCGCAAGGCAATATGGCCACTGAAATAGTCAAACCCAAGGTTTTTCCCACTTTTCAGCCAGGTTTCACCGGCATCTTTTTGAAGATTAAATGCCGCTTGCAGATTATCGCGATAGCGAAACCTATATCGAATTAGCTGATCTAGGCGAGAACCCATAAAGCCACCCTCTTCGGGGGGCTTAAGATAGCCTGCTCGCTTTTCTAGACCAATCTTGCTTCGCAGCATTAATTGATGTCGGCCATACTGGAGTACATTGGGCCAATGGATTTTTGCTTTACTATTTCTGGCCGTAAGCTTGAAGTCGCGGAGTAGCTGCTCCACAATAGTGCTATCAATTCCTTTAATGGTGCTTAGTTCTTGTTTGCTCAAGATAGGTCCCGTATGATTAATATGTTGCAGAATATTATTCACTTTAAAGATATCCAAATAAGGTAGGCTAAGCAGTACCTCTTGGGACGTGAAGTTGAGTGCTTGCTTACTTTCCTCGAAAAGCGAATATTGTTCAGCCCATTGTAAAAGATCGAGATTATCAGCTGTGCCTCCGCTTAGTTGTTCCTCCCAAAGGGCTTGGTCTGCGCGAGGTGTTTCTTGGCTTTTTAGTTGTGGGAAGAAAGCTAAGCAGAAGAAGATGGTAAAAGGTTGTTTAAGCATTAGAAGGGAAAGCTTAAGTCCAAACACATCTCTGAGCCCAAAGCATTTGATTGCAAATAGGCGAGATTGACTGTGAGTTTCTGTAAAACTAAACCAAGGCCCATGCTGAAATTTACTCGTCCTTGATATTGGGCACCCAGCCTTAAATAAAGTGCATCGACTATTTGATATTCCAGGCCTGCCATAAAGAGAATGCTTTCTTGCCAAGCACTTTCGCCTTCTAAGGAAAAACTTAGGTCTTCTTTTATATGATAAAGTAAACCTAAGGAATAGCTACTAGGCTTAATTTCTAAATCATTGGAAAGCTTGCGCGAGAAGGGATTTTTAACGGCCAGTCCATATTGCAGTTTACTTGCGGTTTTCACAAAAACAAAAAACTCGCTAGAGGGCAAGCAACCATTGCTACCTGCTTCGATATGGTAAATTTCAGTGCCAAGGCGTACACCCATAGAAAGGCTCTTGCTCAACCTCTGGCCACACGAAAGCATGAGCCTACTTTGGTTGAAATATTCAAAACCAAAATACCCTACACTAATTCCAAACTGCCGACCAAAGCTTTTAAAATTTGTGCTTATGGTAGAACGCTGCAATGCGGCTAATCCTAAAACTTGCCGATGAGAGCTGCTAATAAAGTTTTGCTCTAGAAAGGCAAGAGCCGCGGGATTATTTATGTTACTCCAGGAATCGATGCGTGCTAGAGCCGACCCGCCTAAAGCTAAAGAGCGTGCATCTGGCTTTTGATCAAAGGCATTCTGTCCACAAAGCCAAAAGGGAATTAAAAACGTTAAAAAGATTATTCTTTCCATGGGAGATAAATTCTGTATTTTTCTCCCCTCCAGCATTAAAGCTAAACAGAAATACTACTATCAAAAAAGCGGCTTACATATTTACACTTTTAATAAGCGTTTTAACATGCTTAGCGCAAGAATACAGCTTTACTAAAATAGACCTTGAGGCCGGTCTGCCCAGTAGAGTTATTAATGCTATTGCGGAAGGGAAGGATGGCTATATCTGGATGGCATCGGAAGGAGCGGGTTTATTACGTTATGACGGCCGAAGCTTTGAAAACTATGGCTTAGAGGAGTTTCCAGTCCTCTTAGATGTGCAATGTGATTCTAGTGGTCAAGTATGGTTTCATAATGGTCGCCGTCTATGGCATTATGATGGCTTCGAGATAGATGAGTTTCCCCTGCCCGAAGGCGCTCTGATTAAACAATTAAAAGTATTTAGCCAGCACCACCTCTTACTTAATACAGGACTTTTTTCAATAAAAGGAGATTCACTGCAGTTTGTATCAGCTCCTTCTTCAGAACTAGATGATTTTATTTTCTTCGATGGTCACTTGCTCGTGCAAGACGGGGAAAACCTCTGGCGTTTAGTTGGAAATAGCTGGGAAAAATCGAGGCAGCCCTTGGAGCGTTTTCTTGCGAAAGCTAATGCCTACAGTATATTGATTAATGACACTGCCTTTATTCACTCGCAATTGACCTTTGGCAGAGGCCTACAAACTAGCGGCCCCATTAAGGCTTATGCGCAAAGTGGACCTTTTCATATTTATGTGGATGACGGTAACTTAAACCTCAGTGTAGCAGGCGATAGTTTAAAAATTCCTTTTACCGAACGAATTTTAGCAGCAGATATAAAGGATGTATTTATCAGCTCTAATGGTGTGGTTTATCTGATTTTACGCGAAGGGCTTATGAAGCTAGAAGATTTAGCCAGCTTTAAGGTGAAATCAGACTATGGAGTGTTTTGCAGCTATAAGTTTAGGGATAAATATTATGCGGGTACAGAAAGGGGATTGGAGATTTACGGCTCTGATTTTCAGATGCTAAAAAGCTTTGACTTGGGTTTTATACTTAGCCTTACTGCTTTTAAGAATGATATTTACATTGGTACCGAAGCAGGCTTGTATCGCTACGATTTGGAAAATGAAACGATGCGTAAGCTTGGTCTAAATGGCTTTGTTTTTTCCCTCTATGCAAAAGGGCAGGAACTTTGGCTTGGTGCTGGTGATGGCATTTACCGCTTTGCCGACGGTCGCTTCACTAATGTTAGTCAAGAGGAAGGCTTGGCGAGGGCCACAGTTTTCTCCATAAAAGAAGACGTAAATGGGGGCTTGTGGTTTGCCTCTTATACTGAAGGATTGTGGCGTTATAAGCAAGATAAATGGCAAGCCTTTAAAAAGTGGGGAGGCCTGAGTTTAGACAGTCTTAATTTTAGCGCTTTTCTGCCCTTGCCGGGAGATAGGCTTTTAATCGGCACTCCCAGCGATGGACTTTTCGATTTGCGCAATGAAAATTCGAATCACTACAATTTACGGGATTTAGATTTCGCGGAGATTCGCGATATACAAAAGTGGCGCGGCGATATATGGTTAGGCACTAATAAGGGCATTGTAAATTACCGAGAACTTTCCTTATCCAAACAGAGCCGTACACCTCTAAACTTACATTTTATCAAGGCCAATGCTAGTTTAAATGGTAGCCAGGCCAATGAGGAGGGCATAGTTTACGCTAGCAGCAAAGGTTTGTTTATTCTCAATTTAGAGATAGTTAACCTTCAAACTGATTGGTCGCGGCAAGCCTGCTTAAACTCAATTAGTAGACTGCAAAATACCAAGGAAACTTTATTACAGTTTGGGACCGATACTTTAGCTTTCGACAATTTGCCTCAAGGGCTAAACTTGCCTTACGATCATAACTATTTAAGGCTTAATTACGGTAGTAAAAACTTATATCGCCAAGACTTTATTCAGTACCGCTATCGTTTAATTGGGCTGTCCAGCGCCTGGAATTATGTCGCGAATTTTGGTGAGTCAATTTACCCTGATCTTGCGGCGGGTACTTATACTTTTGAATTGCAAAGTCGCTATGCTTGGGAGCCTTGGCCAAACACTTCGGAAAATTATACTTTCGAAATTAAGCAAGCTTATTGGCGTACGTGGTGGTTTATCGGCACATTAACCTTAGGCATCTTGGCTTTGACCATATTAACGATTAGAGATCGTTTATTAAAAACGCAGCAAAGGCTTAGTTTGGAAAATGAACTCTTGGATATGGAACGAAAAGCTTTGCGTCTCCAGATGAATCCTCATTTTATTTTTAATGCGCTTGACAGTATCAGTAGCTTTATCTTCGTTAAGGATGCCAAACAAGCAGTGCGCTATTTAAACAATTTCGCAAAATTGATGAGGTTAACCCTTGAATCATCAATGGAGCATGTTCATCCTGTAGAAACCGAGCTTTCCATTCTTAAAAACTACCTTGAGCTGGAGAAACTAAGGTTTAATGATAAGTTCGACTATGAGTTAGAACTTGATGAGGAAATTGATTACGATGTGGGTTTGCCCCCAATGCTTATTCAACCACATGTGGAAAATGCTATTTTACACGGATTAAAGCCCCTCGATAAGCCCGGTTTTTTGAAAATTAGTTTTAAAGTTGAGGGCGATAATTTATGCTGCACGATTGATGATAATGGAGTAGGGCGATCAGCTAAAAAATCGGAATTAAGTACCAAGGGCCACCGTAGCATGGCGACCCAAATAAATAAAGACAGAATTGCCTTATTACAACGCTCCATTAAGGGTGAGGTGGCGCTTAAAATTATCGATAAGATTGATGAAAGTGGCAAGGCAAGTGGAACCACAGTTATTATTAAACTACCAATTCAAAATATTTAAAAATGTTACAGGCTATAATAATCGATGATGAAAAAAATTCTCAGGAATCTTTAAAGGGAAAATTAGATCTTTTTTGCCCCGAAGTGGATATTGTGGGAATGGGTTCCAGTGTGGCAGAAGGACAAAAACTCTTAGCTGAGCAGGAGGCAGATTTGATGTTTTTGGATATTGACTTAGCTGGTGAGAGCGGTTTCGACTTATTGCAGCACCTTTCGGCGGAAAGGGTACAACAGCCAGCAGTAGTATTTATCACCGCACACGATGAATTTGCCATTCAGGCCATTAAGTTTAGCGCCCTCGATTATTTATTAAAACCAGTTGACCCAGAGGAATTAGTGCGGGCGGTACGTAAAGTGGAGGAAAGTAAAGGTCTACCAAAGCGTTCGGCTAGCTTTAATGTTTTAGTTGAAAATATTCGCCAAGCATCAGATAGCCCCAAAAAAATAGTGATTCCTACTTCAGAGGGAATGCACGTAATACGTTTATCTGATATCATCCGACTAGAAAGTAGTAGTAATTACACTACCTTTTTTATAAATGGTGAAAAGAACCTCTTGGCTTCGAAAACACTCAAGGAGTTTGATTCAATGCTCGAGGGATATTCTTTTTTCCGCATTCATAAGTCTCACTTGGTAAATGTTAATTTCCTTAAAAAATATGTGCAAACCGATGGTGGGTATCTAATTTTAGAGGACGGTAGTAGAATACCAGTAGCAAACCGTAAAAAAGAACCTTTAATGTCTCTATTAAAAAACTTGTAGATTGATTGCGTCTCGGCAGCAGAAAGGCCGCTCAAAAGGCTCAATTGTGCTAGTAGTTTTACTAGTATTTAATTGTGGAAATTTTGTAAAGCTCTTCGCGCAAAGTGCTGAGAAGCAAAGTCCTCATAGCTTTTTTCATCAGGCAATAGATTTCAATTCTAAACGTGAACTGAAAGGGCAGCTCGAAGATTTTATAAAGCACTCTATTAGTCAAAATGCGATACAGGATATACCACCCGACTACTGTGCCAAGAACTGCCTGCTACTAATTTGTAATGAGCGTGCTGGGCTGCTTATAAATTCGGATCCGACTGAGCTTAAAGAAATTAGAGATCTAGTATTTAGATTTTTAGAAAACCCAGACAAGGAAGTTTGGCATAGCGATTCTGTAGCAACTAATTACGCCAAGACTTCGGGCTACTTAAGTAAAGGTATTATAAATTTCACCTTTGATTCTCTTATAAGCACAAAGGTTATTGATGCCCTAGCAGAAGTGCTTAAAGGTATTTCTGACTATAGGAATGTTTTAGCCAAGCGTTACTATCAGCAGGATTTTAGGGCTCTAAATTCTCAAGCCCAAGCAGAGTTAAATGCTAAACTTCAGTATAGTATAGGCGTGAGTAATTTTTTACCACCACCTCCACCACCTCCACCACCTCCGCCTTTCCCAGAGTCTGCGATACTACAAGACCTAGAGGAGGAAGAGGAAGATTTTAATTTATTGGACCCGCCAAGATTTTAAACTATGGCTAATACTTTAAATCTTTAGCTGCTGCAATAACTTTTTCGCTTAATCCTTTTTTAAAGGCAATAATTCGGTCTAATAAATCTGTGTCGCTAGCAGCAACTATTTGCGCTGCCAGAATGCCGGCATTTTTAGCGCCATCTAAGGCAACTGTAGCAACAGGAACCCCTCCAGGCATTTGCAGGATAGATAAAACAGAATCCCATCCATCAATGGAATTGCGACTTTTTACCGGTACCCCAATAACGGGTAAAGGAGAAAGAGAAGCGACCATTCCGGGTAAGTGAGCAGCGCCACCAGCGCCTGCAATTATCACTTTAATGCCACGCTGGTGTGCATTTTGGGCAAAATCGAACATTAACTGCGGGGTGCGATGTGCCGATACAATTTTAACCTCTGTTTCCACTTCTAATTCTTTGAGGATGTTGATGGCCTCTTGCATAACGGGTAAATCGGAATTGCTCCCCATTATAATACTAACAACTGCACTCATATACTTATAACCTTAATAGTTTCTTTAACAATTTTTGCTTTGCTTCTGGCTTCCTCTAGATTCGGAGCAATTATGGTAACGTGTCCCATCTTCCGAAAGGGGCGTGTTTCCGCTTTTCCATATAAATGGACATAAACTCCAGACATGGCCATTAATTCTTCAATTCCTTGATACTTAACAGGTCCGGTGTGATCTTCTTCGCCTACTAAATTTACCATTACTGCCGGTTGAATGGTTTGGCAGTCTCCTAGTGGTAAATTTAAAATGGCCCGCAAATGCTGTTCAAATTGAGAGCAAATATTACCTTCTATGCTAAGGTGACCGCTATTGTGAACACGTGGTGCTATTTCATTTATTAGCAATTCACTACTTTTAGTAAGAAACATTTCTACTGCAAGAATCCCGACGAGTTCTAATTTTTCGGCGATTGATTTTGCTAATTCTTGAGCAGCCTTGCTAATTTCCTGACCAAGCTTACCAGGGCTAAAAACGAACTCTACTAAATTAGCGGTGGGGTGGAAGTCCATTTCTACCGTAGGGAAGGCTTTCATTTCTCCTCTCTCTGAGCGTGCAACAATTACTGCAATTTCTTTTTCAAAAGGAATTAGGGCTTCCGATAAACAAGGGGCATCTGGGAGCTCATTCAGGTCACTTTCGCTGCGAATAATGGAAACACCTCGACCGTCAAAGCCGCCAGTTGCCAGTTTCCAAACAAATGGCATACTTAAGCTTGAATCTTGGTAGGCCTGTTTCAATTCTGCCTTATTAGCAAAGCTTTGGAAAGGAGCGGTGGGAATACCTTGGGTAGTGTAGAATTTCTTTTGAGTGATTTTATTTTTAATCAAATCGATTATTGCTGCCTGAGGAAACACTTTCTTACCTTCTTTTTCTAATTGGGCCAGCGCTTGCGTGTTAACATTCTCTATTTCAATGGTAATCACATCACAGTCTTTACCGAAATTGTAAACGGTATCAAAATCTTGCAGCGAACCTTGCTTAAATTCTTTCGCACCTACGCGTGAGGGAGCATTAGCGGCTGGGTCCAATACTTTTGTTTTAATATCGAGGCGCTGGGTTTCAGTTAAAAGCATTTTACCAAGCTGTCCTCCGCCCACTATCCCTAAGCGAAAATCGGATGAGTAATAATTGTTATTCAATTCAGTCATTTTTAAAAGTATATTGTTCTACTTCGGCTAAAGGGTGGACCATATAAAACCGTTTACTGCGAATTTCTTCACATTTAAACCTTTTACGGCTTTTGGCCCCTTTGCGAAATAGTTTTTGGTTTAGAATAAAATGAGCGCCCTCGGCAAGCTCTTCCAAATGTAGATGTTTGCTATCTTCTTTAAAATCGTATTTCTTTAAAATTCGCATCAGCTCTAAGCTACTTGCCGAACTAGCGTGACCTTTCAACAGACTCCTTGAGAAAGCTTGGGCTACATCGTTTGGGAAAAGGTTTTGCTTAAGAAATGGCGCGCTATTTTGCCTAAAGGTCTCTTTCCACTCTTCCCCATGCGGGTTTATTTTTTTGCCGTAAAGGACATAAGCTTCTAAATGAGCATATTCGTGGATAAGGGTAATTAGGAAGTGATAAGGGTTGAGGTTGCCATTAACACTAATACGGTGGCTGCCTCCTTTCTGCGGAAAGCGATAATCACCAAATTTGGAACTGCGCGGTTTAGCTACAAGAACCTGCAAGGGGTATTTATTTAAAAGTGGCTCTAACAGTGGTAATGCCCCTTTCGGTAGATAGGGTTCCAAGCCTTGATACTTGTATGCCTTCATCAATACAGCCTTATATTAGACTTTCCTGGGCAGTTGCATTTTTCAATACTGCGGCAAGCAGTGCTAAGCAGGCTAAGCATTACTATTAGAATGATGACTTTAATAATTGGAATCGTCTTCTTCATTATTGAGGCTTAACGCAAAATTACTCTTATTTTCGCGACATGTATTTATTAAAGTGGTTAAACGATTTAGGTAGGTACTTTCTCCTTCTTGGCCGAACTTTTCGCAAGCCAGAAAGTGGGAGAATGTATTACAAGGCGCTTATTAGCGATTTGGACCTTCTTGGCCTAAATAGTTTAGGCCTAGTAACCGTTATTTCAATATTTGTTGGAGCAGTGGTAACTATACAAACTGCCTTTAACTTAGATGACCCTTTAGTGCCAGATTACTATGTTGCAATCGCAACTAGGGAGAGTATTATTTTAGAGTTTTCACCTACTATTGTTAGTCTGATATTAGCGGGAAAAGTGGGTTCAAATATAGCCTCTACCTTAGGTAGTATGCGAGTTTCGGAGCAAATAGATGCTTTAGAGGTAATGGGCGTGAACCCAGCTTCTTATTTAATTGCTCCTAAGGTAATTGCCTTGGTGTTTTTCAACCCTATATTAATAGTAATTAGTATGTTCTTGGGTGTTTTAGGAGGCTATTTTGCTTCAATGGGTGGCGTAATGACGGTTAATGATTATCTCTATGGTCTTACAGTAGATTTTGCCCCCTACCATATTACTTATGCATTAATTAAGTCTTTTGTCTTTGCTTTTTTAATTGTAACCATTTCGGCTTATTATGGTTATTTTGTTAAAGGTGGAGCGATAGAAGTAGGCATAAACTCTACTAAAGCGGTGGTGAGCAGTTCAGTGGCCATTATTATTTCAAATTATATTCTCACCCAGTTATTGCTTGTTTAATGATAGAAGTTAATCGCATACATAAAGCTTTTGGCGAAAGTGAAATATTAAAGGGAATAGATTCCAATTTTCATCAGGGTAAGACTAATTTGATTATTGGAAAGAGTGGCTCTGGTAAAACGGTATTTCTCAAAAGCCTGGTAGGTTTGCACGAAATAGACCAAGGCGAGATTGTTTATGATGGCAGGCAATTAGGGAAGCTTTCCAATAAAGAGCGCAAAGCACTGCGTACTGAAATGGGTATGGTGTTTCAAGGCAATGCTTTATTTGATTCCTTAACCATTGAGGAAAACGTGACCTTCGCTTTAAGTATGTTTAGCGATATGTCGCTTTCGGAAAAGCGAGACCGTGCTGATTTTTGTCTTAAAAGAGTCAATCTACCTAATGTGCATAAGCAGTTTCCTTCGGAGCTTTCTGGGGGAATGCAAAAGCGAGTTGCTATTGCCCGAGCGATTAGTATGAATCCTAAATATCTCTTTTGTGATGAACCTAATTCGGGCTTAGATCCTAAAACGGCAGTGGTTATTGATCGTTTATTGCAAGAGATTACCCAAGAGTATAATATTACCACGGTTATTAATACTCATGATATGAACTCGGTTATTGAAATTGGAGATAATATTCTGTACTTACTTAATGGTAAGAAAGCATGGGAAGGCACTGGTGATGAAATTTTAGAAACCGACAATGCCGATATCGTAGACTTTGTCTTTAGTTCTCGACTTTTCCAGAAAATAAAGGAAAAGCTCTAGACCAGATTAAGATGTAAATTAGTACTAATAAAAAAGGCCACTTCTTTTGAAGCGGCCTTTTTTGAATTAATTTGCTACGATTATTGCTTTTGCAACTGAATGGTTTTAACTAAATTTTCGCCTTGAATATTTAGTAAATAGGATCCTGCTTTGTATCCCGAAAGATCTAAGGAATAGTCTTCATTTGCATTCATTTTAACTTCTTTATGCAGCAATACTTTGCCAGCCATATCGTACAGGTTTAGCTGATAGTTTCCTGCTTCGGCAAAGTTAATTTTACCGATTCCATTGGTGGGATTAGGATAAACGCTAAAGCCAGCTGTACTTTCCTCATTAATACCGATGTCGAAGCGCGGAGCATCGGCAACTACTAAGCGAATAAAAGGAGCTTCAAAGGTTTGACTATTAAGAAAGCCACCAAACCAATCACCATCTGAAGTTTGGAAAATTGCCGTTTCTGTCGGTTGAAAGTAGCGTGCACTATTTGCTATCCTAATAACGCCATCGGTTGCATTAGTGAAAAAGCTTACGACAACAAAATAGGTGCCTGTATTTAAAGCAACTGGTCGACTAGTGGGTGTCCAGGTTTGACTAACATTATCAAAAATGCTGTCTTCCACGCCCATAGGGAAACGTGTATTCTGTCCTACTAAGCTTGAGTTTAAAGCGAAGGTTCGTCTAAGTACAGGATTAGTGCCGGCAGGAAATCCCGCATTAAATTCAAATCCTGCCGTATCGAAGATGGAAATTTCCAAATCTGCAGTGGTGTCGCATCTACTACTAAGTAATATATCTACTCCATCAATAAACACCAGGCCAGATCCGCTGCTATCTGGGTCTTCGTTCTCTAGGCTATAGCGTGTTCCTGCGGCGATCATTTCGGAGGCAGAACTTTGCGTACCGAAGAAGTTGTCGGAAGTTCCCCAATCTACGGCGTATACATTATCGGTTACATTAAAAGTAACTGTATCTTGAGCAGTGCTGCTGTTGGCATCAAGACTATCACTCAAAACTCGGTAAATAAAGGTGTAGGTGCCTGTAGCCGTGGGTGTCCAGCTATTGGTATTTAAAATAGTGAAATCAACAGAGTCTAACATTGGTACGCTAGGAGCAGATCCGCTAGAGCTCAAGGTACTTAAACTAGAACCATTAGCATCTAGAATCTCTACTTCTAAGCTAACATTGGTTTGCGTAGCGGAACCATAGTTGTAAACGTTGGCGTCAAATGAAATTGGTACGTTTTGATCTATCTGTACCGCACCGTATTTGGAATAGGCGGGGTTGCCATTAAAAGTAATATCAATGGGTGGTGCGCCATTTAATTCGGTTAGGCGTAATTCATTATCGGGAAGCGAACGTAATTCGATGTCATCTATCATCCAGAAATAGTAACCGGTTCCATTATTATTGCCAGGTTTGTTACCAGCATATATAAATTGAATCATCGCTTCAGACTCTCCACCGATAAAATTGGAAACATTAAAGCTTAGCGCTAGATCTTCAGCGGTGCCATCATTTACTTCTACTTCAGTGAATAATTCAATGGTATCATTAAAGCTTTGGCCACCATCCTTACTAAAGGCAATAAAGTAGCGGCTAAAAAATTGTCTAGCATAGGAGTTGATTTTCAGCTCAACGGCAGACTGTGCACTAAGGTCTATGGTGTCGGTGTTAATGCGCGCAATATGTGGTGTGGGGGCAGATCCACTACCTGCATTGGCAGCTACACCACCATTATCGCGATAGTCAGAGTCGAAAATCAGAAAGCCATTGGCGCGGGTCGGACTTTGGATAGGTCCGGTGCCAGCCGCGAAGGCACCTCTACTGCCGGTATTACTATTAATCGCAGTGCTGGGTCCACGGTATTCCCAAAGAGAATTGGCACTCGATCCATTTTGTTGCCAATCATTCGGAAAGCCTGCAGAAAAATCTTCACTCCAAAAGATTGTAGCAGACTCGGCTTTATAGTTTCTATTAACTTCATGGGGGTTTCTATCGCGTTTTATTTGCTTTAAATCCGCTTGGTAAATACTGGGCTTGATCGCTAAGGGGGCCTTTCTAGTATTACTTTGGGCTTTTCCAGAATAACCTAATCCTGCCAGTGCGATACTGCATAGAATAGCTGCTTTTTTCATTTACTGTGTTTTATAGGGTGTTTAAAACACAATATTAGAACCCTATATTGGTCCTAGCTTGTCATATGTTGTGCATTGTAAGCGACAGACCTTAAGGAAGTGTTAAAGCATAGCAAAAAAAAAGCCGCTCCCATGGAGCGGCTTTCTGTATTAAGAAAGGTATTTCTTATTGAACAGTAATCTTAACTGTCTTATCAGTGTCTTCACCTTTAATGTTTACTAAGTAAACCCCAGCAGGGTAATTAGCAATGTCAAAGTCAATACGCTCGTTTGCGTTAACAGACTCATTAGCGGTAAAGATTGGCTTACCAATCATATCAAGGATAGTAATGGTATAATCACCACCATTATCAAACTCTACGTAACCAGTACCGTTACTTGGTACAGGATAAACGCTAAAGCCTGCTAATTCAGACTCAGAGATAGAGCTAGAATCTGGCTCACCCATTACAAGACGAATGAAAGTTCCTTCGTGAACGTCTGATGTAAATCCACCAAACCAGTTACCATCTCCTAACTGCATAACAGTTGAGAAACCTGGCTGATCGAAAGAGGCATCATTTGCAATACGGATAACACCATCAGTAGCATTCGGGAAGAAATTCACGATCATTAGGTAAGTGTTAGCAGGAAGTGCTAGAGGTTTACCATTGGTGCTTAAATCAAAAGCAGCATTAGTGCCAACCAAAGAACCATTTAAAGTAAAAGACTTACGGAAAGCCGCCGTTGCGCCAGCAGGGAAACCTGCATTATAAGCAAAGCCAGTCGTGTCAAAGAAAGCGATTTCGATATCCGCAGTACTGTCAGTTAGAGCACTTAGTTCGATATTTACTCCATCGATGTAAACTAAACCTGAACCTGGATCCAAAGGATCTTCATTCTCAAGAGAATACATTACACCCATAGCAATGATATCACTAGTAGCTGAATTAGTACCTACGTAGTTATCAACAGTATTGCGATCGGTAGAATACAAAGCATCATTTACAAAGAAGTTAAAAGTATCTGCTTCAGTTGTAGTTGCGCTAGTTAGCGAATCTGAAACTGCTTTATATACAATTAAGTAAGACGCTTCTTGTGCTGGAGGAGTCCAAGTAGGAGTAGTCAAATTGTTGAAATTACAAGTATCACCACTTGCTAAAGTTGGGCAACCAGGAGCACTTAGAGTGGTAACTAAATTAGGAGAACCAGAAGTAACGTCCCAAATCTCTACTTCAAGAGTTGCATTGGTTTGCGCCTGCGTTCCGTAGTTTAAGAAGTTTGCATCAAATTCCACCGGTACGATTTGATTGGTATTCATGATACCATATTTTGGATAGGCAGCGCCATCACCATTGTAAATCATATCGTGTGGAGGAGCACCATTCCAAGTAGTAAAGAACATTTGATTTGCTGGAGGCGTACGCAATTCGATATCGTCAATCATCCAGTAGTAGTATCCGTTACCATTTGCGTTACCTGGAGTTCCATCAAAAATAAACTGCATAATAACATTGGCTTGACCACCAATAATACTTGATACATTAGCTACAGCCTCTTCGCCATTTAAGGTAGAAGCATTTACAGCTACGTCAGCATCTGAGAAAAATTCCACGGTATCATTGTAAGTTACCCCTCCGTCAGTAGAGAAGGCTACGAACCATCTACATTGGAAACGACGAGCATAAGTTTCAAAAGCTAGCTCAACTTGTGGGTGCATAGACAAATCAATGGTGTCGGTAAATAAGCGACCAGTGTGTGGAGCAGGGGCAATACCCATTCCCATAGTAGCCGAAGAACCTGAATTATCAAGATAATCAGAATCGAAAATCATGAAACCATTAGAAGTAGTAGTAGAGAATAAAGGATCATTTGCGCCTGTCGCAATACCTGAAAATGCCCCTCTTGAACCCTGTGAGTTGTCTGGGGTAGTACTAGCACCTCTGTACTCCCATTGGGCCGTAGCAGGCGTCCCAATTTGGCTCCATCCTGTGGGAAGGCCGTTTGCAAAATCTTCGCTCCATACGGTAGTAGAAGCTCCGTTATCTGCTTGCGCAGATTTAATAGCACGCTTAGCGGGTGCATCTTGTGGTTCTAACACAGGCTCTATTTGAGGTAGACCTTGTGCGTTCACCGCAACTGCAGAAACTAAGCTAAAAAATAGAATAGCTGTTTTCTTCATGTTTTTAAATTAAGGGTTATCGTATTAACACTAGATTAACAAAAGTAACTAAAGTTTTACTTATTGGCAACAAAAAAGGAAGCCCATCTTGAGCTTCCTTTTTAAAGTATAGATAATAATTATTAGGCCTCAGCCTCCATATAGCTTTCGATTGGCTCGCAGGTGCAGATTAAGTTTCTGTCCCCATAAGCATCATCAACTCTACGTATAGATGGCCAAAATTTGTTGCTATGTAAATAGTCAAGAGGGAAAGCAGCTTTTTGTCTACTGTAGGGTAAATCCCAATTATCAGCGGTTATTAGCTGCATAGTATGAGGTGCATTTTTAAGAGTATTATTTTCTTGCTCCTGCAATCCATCGCCAATTTCTGCTATTTCTTTACGAATGCTCTGCATAGCGTCTACAAAGCGATCTAGCTCTAATTTACTTTCGCTTTCCGTGGGTTCAATCATTACTGTTCCCGCAACGGGAAAAGAAACAGTGGGGGCATGATAGCCATAATCCATTAATCGTTTGGCGATATCGGTCACTTCAATCGCTGCTTCCTTTTTAAAGGGGCGACAATCAATTATCATTTCGTGTGCGGCACGATTTTTTTCATTCGTGTAAAGCACATTAAAGGAACCGTGCAGGCGCTCTTTTAGGTAGTTTGCATTCAAAATAGCGTATTCCGTGCTGTTTCTTAAACCTGCGGCTCCTAGCATTTTTATATAGCCATAACTTATAATTAATATCAAGCCACTACCATAAGGAGCCGCTGAAATGGGCGAGATAGGGTGCTTGCCTCCTGTTTTTACCAAAGGGTGTCCCGGTAAAAATTGACTTAAATGCTCAGCAACTCCAATCGGGCCCATGCCAGGTCCGCCGCCTCCATGAGGAATCGCAAAAGTCTTATGCAAGTTTAAATGACAAACATCAGCACCAATTTCTCCGGGGCTAGTTAAGCCAACCTGAGCATTCATATTGGCACCATCCATATAAACCTGCCCACCAAAATCGTGAATAATCTGGGTGATCTCTTTTACGCGCTCCTCAAATACCCCGTGGGTAGAAGGATAAGTGATCATTAGGGCTGCTAGGTTATCCTTGTGCTTTTCAGCTTTTTCTAGAATATCATCTACATCAATGTTGCCATTTTCGTCGCACTTGGTAACGACTACCTTCATGCCGGCCATAACTGCCGAAGCTGGATTGGTACCGTGAGCAGAACTAGGGATGATTGCAATATTACGTTGATCGTCGCCACGTGAATGATGGTAAGCGCGTATAACCATCAGGCCAGCGTACTCTCCTTGTGCACCACTATTTGGTTGCATACTCATGGAGTGAAAGCCTGTTATTTCGGATAAATCCCGCTCTAAATTTGAAATCATCTCGCGATAACCGATGGTTTGATCGCTGGGAGCAAAAGGATGAATATTAGCCCATAAAGGCCAGCTCAGCGGAATCATTTCGGTGGCTGCATTTAGTTTCATAGTACATGATCCTAATGCAATCATACTGTGATTAAGAGATAGATCCTTACGTTCTAATGATTTTAAGTAACGCATCATATCGGTTTCGCTGTGGTAGCGATTAAATACCGGATGCTCTAAATAGCTACTTGTTCTTTTTAGGTCTGGGGGAATTACATTTACCTCCAATAATTTTGGGCTAGGCTCGGCCATGTCTTTTGCTTCCGCAAAGATGCCTAACAACTCTTCCACCGCTTCTAAATTGGTGGTCTCGTTTAGGCTGATGCCAATTTCATGGCCACTGATATAACGAAGGTTAATTTCTTTTTCAATGGCTCTACTGCGAATTTCCTCTTTGTCTACTTGCCCTAATTCAATGCGTAAAGTATCGAAGAAATTATCATTCACCTGATTGTAGCCAAGTCGGTTTAAACCTTCGCTAAGGGTTACCGTGTGGTAATGTATTTTACTCGCAATATTAAACAGACCTTTAGGGCCGTGATAAGCAGCATAAGCACCAGCCATAACGGCTAGTAGTACTTGGGCCGTACATATATTAGAAGTCGCTTTATCACGCTTAATATGCTGCTCTCTAGTTTGAAGAGCCATGCGTAATGCTCTGTTTCCTTCTTTATCGATGGTTTGGCCAATAATTCTACCCGGAATTAAACGCTTGTAATTTTCCGTAGTGGCGAAATAAGCGGCGTGCGGTCCACCAAAACCTAATGGAATACCAAAACGTTGGGTAGTACCTACTACTGCGCTAGCACCCCATTCTCCCGGAGGGCTTAATAATGCCAAACTCATAATATCTGCAGCTACTGCTACTTCTACCTTATAATCTTGTGCATTAGACATGAACTCTTCGTAGTTGAAAATTTCACCGTCTGCCGCGGGATATTGAATTAAGGCTCCAAAATACTCTTCCGATAAATTAATATCGCGGTGATCTCCAATTACCAAATCAATACCTAAAGGCTCTGCTCTCGTCTTAACCAACTCAATGTTTTGGTGTAAGCAATGGAAAGAGATGAAAAATTTGTTGGCACCTGCTTTTTTCTTTTCTCGGCTACGACCAGAGTAGAACATAGCCATCGCTTCTGCTGCTGCCGTGGCTTCGTCTAATAGACTAGCGTTTGCAAGCGGTAAGCCTGTAAGATCACTTATCATAGTTTGGAAGTTCAGTAGTGCCTCCAATCTGCCCTGAGCAATTTCGGCTTGATAGGGAGTGTAGGCCGTATACCAACCTGGATTTTCCAAAATGTTCCTCTGCACTACGCCCGGCAAAATTGTGGGGTGGTAACCTAAACCGATGTAGGATTTAAACACCTTATTCTTTCTTGCCAAATCACGAATGTGATTTAAGAATTCGTTCTCAGTCATAGCGGGACTGAGGTTTAATTCTTCCTTCAGGCGTATGCCAGCGGGAATAGTTTCGCTAATCAATTGTTCTATTGAACTTGCCCCAACCACTTTCAACATTTCTTCCAAATCACTCTCACGAGGTCCAATGTGTCGGTAGGCAAAAGAATCAGTATTCATATCCGAATCGAAATAAATTGTGAATATTCGCACAAAAGTAACACATAGTCTGTTCTTATGTTTGGCACTTTAAGCATAATTTTGCCTTAGTAATATAAGCGTTCATTTTATTGAAATTTCTAAGCTTCTTATATCGTTCCAACTTTTGGGTGGGTCTCGCTGCGGCGGCACTATGCTACCTAAGTTTTGGTCCCGACTTGAGCTTAGATTATTTGCTTTATGCAGGTTTCATTCTTTTTGCAACCATGAGTGCCTATAACTATATGCATTGGGTGAAATCGCTCAATACCTATCGCGAAGCTAAGGGGCAGGAAAATGATATGCCAAGCATTGATTGGACCTCTTTTAGTTGGGCTTTATTTGCGGGCTTGCCTGCCCTTACTTTATTGTTTCTACTAGGTTCCATAACGCTTCTGTATTATCTTTTCCCAGCATTAGTAGTGGCCTTGTTATATCCCTTGGCCTTCCCTTATCCCAATCGCGCTTTTAGCAGCTTACGCAGGATGCCAGGTTTAAAATTGTTCTTAATAGCGGGATCGTGGACCTATCTAACCTTTGCTGTTCCATATTGGATGCAGGGCGCTGTGGATAAAGGATTTTTCGCGGCAGAATTCCTCTTTCGTACGCTGCTGGTTATGGGTTTAACCATCCCCTTCGATATTCGCGATTTAAGTAGAGATGATGCTTCTATGCGCACCGTGCCGCAAGTTTTTGGTACGGCCAATGCCATAGCCTTGTCGGTTTTAGCCTTGTTCTCTTATCAGGTTTGGATTTTATTGCAATTCTTTTTTTACGGTCAAAACTGGGCGCTTAGCTTGGCCCTTTTTCTGGCGATTGAAATTGGTATTCGTATGATTAGGAATCTCAAAACAAAGCCTAAAGAGTTTCAGGTTAATTTTTGGATTGAATCTATTCCCATTATCATGCTTATTTTTAGCCAAATCGCTTACTTCGCTGCACGCATTTCCTAATTCGATAATAAATGACATTATGATATATCCCAATACGGCCACAGGCGCTTTAGAAGCGGATCAACAAGATCCTCTACATAAATACCGCAAGCAGTTTTTATTTCCCACTCACGGGGGAAAGGAAGTACTTTACTTTACAGGAAACTCACTTGGTTTACAGGCCCGAAGGACCAAAGATTTCATTTTGGAAGAACTAGAAGATTGGCATAAATACGGGGTGGAAGGTCACACTGAATCACGTCGCCCTTGGCTGGCTTATCATGAGAATTTTAGTGAGCAGCTCGCTAAAGTAGTGGGGGCGAAATCTACGGAAGTGGTAGCGATGAATGGCCTAACCACTAACCTACATTTATTAATGGTAAGCTTTTATAAACCGCAAGGAAAGCGCACCAAAATTTTATGTGAAGGCAAAGCTTTTCCCAGCGACCAATATGCGCTTAAAAGCCAATTGGGCTTTCACGGTCTTTCGCCAGATGAGCATTTAATTGAGGTGATGCCAGATCCGGAAACGGAGCTGATAGATGAGGAGCGAATTATTGCGGCTATTGACGAAAATAAGGATGAACTTGCATTGGTGATGATTGGTGGGGTGAATTATTACACCGGTCAGTGGTTTGATATGCCGCGTATTACCGATGCTGGGAAAAGAGCCGGGGCAATGGTTGGCTGGGATTTAGCGCATGCTGCTGGAAATGTTCCCCTGCATTTGCATGAATGGAATGTAGATTTTGCGGCTTGGTGTGGTTATAAATATTTAAACTCAGGCCCAGGAGGTGTTTCAGGGGTGTTTATCCACGAAAAGCACCACATGCAAAAAGATATACCGCGCTTTGAGGGTTGGTGGGGCCACGATAAAACTAATCGCTTTGCTATGCCAGACGAGTTTGTGCCGATTCCAACAGCGGAAGCTTGGCAATTAAGTAATGCTCCTGTTTTAGCCATGACTCCACTTTTAGCGAGCCTCGAACTTTTTACGGAAGTGGGAATGGAGCAGCTGCGTACTAAAGCAATTAAATTGACAGCCTACTTAGAGCAAGTAGTGGGCGAAGTGCGCAAAAATACTGGCGTAGATTTAAAAGTTATTACTCCTCGAGAAGAACATCGTAGAGGGAGTCAATTATCGGTGATAGTACCTCGCAAGGGTAAAGAAGTATTTAATAAGCTTTGTGCGCACGGAGTGATGGCAGATTGGCGTGAGCCAGATGTTATCCGTCTTGCCCCCGTGCCCCTTTATAACTCCTTTACAGATGTTTATGACTTTGGGCAATTGCTAGAAAAATTTTTAAAAGATTAATATGGAAAAGAAAAATATATCCATTGCTGGAGCTGGTTTAGTGGGGTCATTACTCTCTATTTACTTGGCTAAGCGGGGGCATAATGTAGATATTTACGAAGGTCGTCCTGATGCGCGTAAAGCAAATTACGGCGGTGGCCGTTCGATAAATTTGGCGCTCAGCGATCGCGGATTAAAAGCTTTGGCGGGTGTGGGTCTCGATCAAAAGGTTTTAAATGAAATGTCTATACCCATGTATCGTCGTGTGATGCACGATAAGGCGGGAAACTTGTCTTATCAACCTTACGGTAAAGAAGGACAGGCAATTAACTCCGTTTCACGCTCAGGCTTAAATGCCATGTTAATGAATGAAGCGGAGGCAAGCGGTGTTACTATTAATTTCGATCAACGTTGTAAAGGAATTGATTTAGAAACAGCGGCTGCGCGTTTTGAAAACCCATCTGGCGAAAGCCGTGCAGTAGAGGCAGACTTACTGTTTGGTGCTGATGGTGCATTTAGTGCGGTGCGAAGCGCTATGGTGAGAACAGATCGCTTTAATTATTCGCAAGAATTTATTGAGCATGGCTACAAAGAACTAACCATACCTCCTGGTCCTAAGGGGGAGTTTTTAATGGAAAAGAATGCTCTGCATATCTGGCCCCGTGGCAATTATATGCTCATTGCTCTTCCCAATCCCGATGCTAGTTTTACTTGTACTTTATTTTTCCCTTTTGAAGGTGACCCTTCTTTCGGAAGTTTAGATAGCACGGCCAAAGCGGGTCAATTTTTTGAAGAAACTTTCGCCGATGCGCTATCCTTAATGCCCGACTTTGAAAATGAGTGGGAGGCAAACCCGAATGCGTCTTTATTGATAGTGCGTTGTTTTCCTTGGACCCGCAACGGGAAGGTAGCTTTAATTGGTGATGCAAGTCATGCAATAGTGCCATTTTACGGACAAGGGATGAATAGTGGTTTTGAAGATTGTACGGTGCTGAGCCGCCTTATGGATGAGTATGGCGATGACTGGGATGGGCTTTTTAAAGCTTATGAAATAGAGCGCAAGCCAGATGGTGATGCGATTGCTGATTTAGCGATGCGTAATTTCGTGGAAATGCGCGACCTTACGGGAGATGAGGATTTCTTACTGCAGAAGAAAATTGAAGCTAAATTCTCAAAAAAATATCCCAATAAGTGGACACCCTTGTATTCTCTAGTAACTTTTTCTGCGGAGGTTCGCTATTCGGAGGCCATTGCCTTAGGGAAAAAGCAAGATGCTTTAATGGCAGAAATTATGGCTATGCCGAATATTCATGAAATTTGGGATAGCGAAGCAGTGGAAACTAAAATGTTGGCTCTGGCAGAGAAATTATAATAGCTTTCCATCTGCCTAAGCGCAAAAAGCTAAGAAATTGTAATTAGGAAGAAGAGTTCAAGGCTTTGTTCTCTTCTTCACTTAGCATGCGCGAATGAATAATAAAGCGAAAGCCTAGCGGAATTTCTAGGGAAAAGCTCGAGCCCCGCCCTGCGGTGATATCTATGGTTAAGTGCGTGTGTTTCCAATACTCGTATTGATCGCGATTCATGTAATAATTGATACCAGCAAGCTCACCCAGTAAAACGTCACTGTCATCTAAATACATATCGTCCTTCTCAAAGAGCATCGGGGAAGAGCCATCGCAACATCCACCACTTTGATGGAAAATAAGCTCTCCATGTTTTTCTTGTATCTGCTTTATTAGTTCTTTGGCTTTTTCGGTAATTGCTACTCTCTCCATCTTTAGTTTTTTAAAAGAGGGGTTTGCTTAAGGTATTAAGCAAACCCCAGCTTTACAGCTATTTATTTACTGCTGCCTTTTATAGGCAACAACAGGTATTCTTAATTAAAAGAAGCCTAATTTATTCTTGTCATAGGAAATTAACATGTTTTTCGTTTGACGGTAGTAGTTCATCATCATTAAGTGATTTTCTCTACCAAAACCTGACTTTTTATAACCGCCAAATGGGGCATGTGCAGGATAGGCATGGTAACAATTTACCCAAACTCTTCCCGCCTTAATGGCACGCGGAATTTGATACAATTGGTGTGCATCGCGCGTCCATACTCCGGCACCTAGACCGTAAAGAGTATCATTTGCAATTTCTAGGGCCTCAGCTTCATCTTTAAATTTAGTAACACAAACTACGGGGCCAAAAATTTCCTCCTGAAAAACCCGCATTTTATTATGGCCCTCTAAAATGGTGGGCTGGATATAGTAGCCATTAGCATAGTCACCTTCTAGTTTAGAAGCTTCGCCGCCGGCTAAAACTTTCGCGCCTTCTTCTTTACCGATATTAATGTAAGAGAGGATTTTCTCATATTGGTCGTTGCTCGCTTGTGCGCCTACTTGGCAAGCGGTGTCGTAAGGGTTGTTTTGGACAATCGCATTAGTGCGGGCAATTACTCGCTCAATAAACTTATCGTAGATATCTTCTTGGACTAATAAGCGAGAAGGGCAGGTGCATACTTCACCTTGGTTAAAGGCAAAGAGCACAGCACCCTCAATAGCCTTGTCTAAATATTCATCATCCGCATCCATTACACTATTGAAGAAAATATTAGGCGATTTTCCACCTAGCTCCATTGTTACTGGATTTAGGTTTTTAGAAGCATATTGCATAATTAATTGTCCGGTGGTAGTTTCACCTGTAAAGGCTACCTTATCTACATTCGGACTGGAGGCTAGTGGTTTTCCGGCTTCTGGCCCGAAGCCATGTATAATGTTTATAACGCCTGGAGGGAAAACCTCGGCAATTTTTTCCATTAGTAAGGTGGCGGAAGAAGGGGTTTGTTCGGCGGGTTTTAAAACTACGCAGTTGCCAGCCGCTAAGGCAGGAGGAAGCTTCCACGATAACATTAGCAGTGGGAAGTTCCAAGGAATGATTTGCGCAATAACGCCTAAGGGTTCTTTAATATTCATAGACAGCGTGTTCGCGTCCAGCTCAGAGGCAGATCCTTCTTCTGCGCGAATTACGGCCGCAAAATAGCGCCAATGGTCAACTGATAGTGGGATGTCAGCATTTAAGGTTTCGCGTATGGGTTTGCCATTATCACAAGTCTCAACTAGTGCAAATTCTTCTAAATTCTCCTCAATGATATCGGCCACTTTGTTTAGTAATGCGGCTCTAGCTGCTGCTGAGGTATTTCCCCATGATTCTTTGGCGGCATTGGCTGCATTTACAGCATTTTCTACGTCAGGCTGTTTAGAGCGCGGGTATTTGGCAATAAGTGTATTATCTACTGGTGAGGTGTTATCAAAATACTCTCCATCTAGCGGTTCAACGAATTTCCCGTTGATGAAATTCCCATATTTTTCCTTAAATTTAGGCTTGCTGTAACTCATCAATTTGTATTTTAAGTTTATAATGTTTTTATCATCAGCAAGTTATATAGATTATAGTCTGCCGTATAACATGATAGTCTTATATCCTAAAATGAAAATCTGATTTTAAATACTATGGAAAGACTGCTGGCGAAACATAAAAGCGAAAGAAAATTAACTACCCTCGTAGAGAATTTTACGGCCTATGGGTCGAACTACTCCGAGCTCAATATTTTTGAAACGCATGAGCAGGCTGAAAAGATTAGTTTAAAGTTTGATTATCCCGTAGTAGCCAGCATGATATCAGGTAAGAAGGTCATGCATTTAGATGACTTGACTTCATTTGATTTTTTCCCTGGTGAATCAGTAGTTATTCCTAGTGGCAAAGAAATGATAATCGATTTCCCAGAAGCAACGAGAACTGGTCCTACCCAGTGCCTGGCCCTTACCATAGATCCATGTAAAATAAATGAAGTGGTGGACTCTTTCAATGAGATGAATATCATTGATTTGCGCGAAAATGGTAACTGGCAGATTGATACTAATTCCTTTCACCTTGATAATCATAAGGGCATTCAGCAACTTGTTGATCGCTTAGTATATACCTTTACGGAAGGTCATGCTTCTAAAGATATTTTTATCGACGGAATTCTAAAGGAGCTTATCATTCGTGTACTACAATCTAAAGCCAGGCAATCACTTTTAGAGGACACTGATAATTTTTTAAGCGATCATCGTATCGCTTTTGCCGTTGGGTATATCAAGAAGCACTTAACGGAAGATATTTCTATAGATAAGCTGGTAGATAAAGCTTGTATGAGTAAATCTCACTTTTTCAAGGTTTTTAAGAATACTTTGGGTATTTCACCCATTGAATACATTACCGCCGAGCGCATTAAGATGGCTAAAAAGTTGATAAAAAATTCTAATCTCAAAATATCAGAGGTGGCTTACCAGTCGGGCTTTAATAATCCGAGTTACTTTAATAAAAAATTTAAAGAACTGGAACTTATTACTCCAGGAGAGTTTAAACATATCTTAGTCAGTGCAAGTGCCTAAATTCTTCAGGCTTGCCAATAGTTTTATTTGTTACTTTTAAGTCCAGCTAATCTCATTTTTGGTCAAAATGGAAAAGGAAGACTTACAAAAACTAACGGATCAGGAACTCTTACTAGAGAAAAAGAAGTATAAGCAATCTAAATTATTTCATGCGGTAGCCATAGGCTTTCTTGCCGGAGTATTCATCTTTGGTATGGTTTCTTGGGCATGGTCTTCTGAAAGGAGGGTGGGTTTTCTTATTCCCATGTCAATTCCTATTTTCTTTATCTACAAATTGCTGAAAAGTCCCAACCAGGGTAAAGTGTTAGAAGAAGTATTACACGAGCGCGGTTTGAGCTGAAAAACTCAGGAACTTTTCAGCGGGGCGGGGAAATAAAGATTAGTGTAAAATCTATTTTCTTTTGCACTTCCTTGTTTTTCTTTCATCTTCCCTAAACGGCTTGCTTAATATCTCGCCTTTTTTTATTTCACAATAACTTTCTCCTGTCCGATTAAATCACCTTGAGTATTGGTGATTTTAAGGATATATAAGCCAGCTGCTAAGCGGTCGGTTCGGAAACGAAAGGTATTTAAGCCCGCTAGTGCGAGTTCTTTTACATGAAAAAGCTGCTTGCCTTTGCCATCAATTTGATAGAGGCTAAACTCTAATAAAGCTTCTTTTTCTTGCTCAATTTGCACCTTAAACCAATCCACACTTGGGTTAGGGCTTAAACTTACTTTTGGTCCTTTCTGCTCTTTAATGCCAATGTCGCTTATGGGGCTTTGGTCCCAATTAGGACTGCGTAATTTGGCTAAAACAGTTAGGGGTTGACCTTGCGGACTAGCCTCGTAGCCGGCAGCCCAGATAGTTCCAGTATCACCGTAAGAAAGCTGATTGCCAGTATAATCTCCCCATCGTTCGTATAGGCGATTACCACCGCTGGCAATTATGTCGATATAATCTCCTCCTTCAACAATTTGCTGTCTCTCGCTATAGCTAGAATCGTTGTCGAAAAAGATAGCTGAGAAACCTGCATTTAGGCTGTCGCTAGAGTGGTTAAAAGTTAGAATGGATTCTACTTCAGCACCAGACTTCCCTGTAAAAGTGACCTGTGGATAGCCTACGTCAATGGGATCAAAATTTATAATTTTAAAATAAGTATTTGTCTTGTCGGGTTCACGTAAGTCGATAATGCCATGGTAAAAACCTGCATTGCCATTGGGTGTTATGGTATTCCCAACATATTGAATTCGTTGGTTCCACATAAAGCCACCTTGTATGCGACAGTCATTACAATCGAAAGTATGGTTGTTTTTTTGACGTGCAGCTGGGGGAAGGCCGTAATTAGTTTCGGTGGTATAAACCTCTAAAGTTAATTGAGGATTACCTGTGGCTCGATCATCAATCTTAGCTACGAAAATACTATCGTTTAGCGTATCTAGTGCGCGGCTACCTAAAAAGTAGGTGGGTGCTGCTAAGAGATCACTACCTTGATCGATGCCCGTAAAGCTGAATAGATTTTTACCGCCAAATTCTAAATTATAGTAATAGTGCTCGGTTAAGGCGAGAGAATCGTAACCTGCTCGCTTATCAATTTGTCTTATGGTCGTTTGAACGTAACCACTATTATTGGTAGAGCCATTGTAAAAGGTGTTCATGGTTATAAAGAGGTCGTCTTTATTAACCGTTATGTGGGGGTAATCGCTCCAAGTGCTGTCGTTAAGGGGATTGCCATTGATGCGGTAGATATTAAAGCCATCAGCTAAATCATTGCTTTTTGAAAAGCCAATTATTATGGTACTATTTTGCCAAGTGTTGCCACTTAAATAAAGCACGATGAAACGATCTGATTCGGGGTCGTAAATGGCACGAGGATCGTATTTGCTACCGGGTAAAAACTGGGTGGGACGATAAAAACGGAATAAAGTCAATTCATATAGTAGGCTATCTTTTACATAATCATAAGCGCCAATAGTTGAGTTGCGTACCCGCAGTATTTGTTGATTACGGCTAATGGCAAAGTCGTCATCATTAGGTACAGAACCACTATAATTATTACCCTCTAAGCTATCTAATACAGTAGGTTTAGGAGTGGTTTTAGAAAATTTTAGCTCCGGCTTATTCTTAAATTGTGGTAAACCAGAACGAGCAGCTTTCCTTTTATTGGCTATTTCTCGGTCGAGGTGCGCATTTGGATGCGGCATTTCCTCTGCCTCCAGCATAGGAGAATAGTCTAGTTCGGTGCTGTTAGGAACAAAGGAACCAACCGGAAGGATGTTCTTAGACGTTTTAACTTTATAAGTAAATTGAGCGCTGCCTAAAAAAGGGATAAGGAAGATTAAACAAAAGGTGGTCTTTTTGAGTAGAGTACTTATCTTCGTCATGCGCATGCTTTTGAAATTTAATTGATTAATCCACGTTTTCGCAACGTGCCCCGATATTAATAAACTTGAAAAAAAAATATTCTAAAATTTTATTCCGTCTTGGCTTCTTGCTTTGCTTTTTCGCTAGCCAGCAACTTAGCGCGCAGTTTTACTACGGGATACGACAAGAATACGGAAAAAATCGGGTTCAATTTAATGACTTTGATTGGATATTCCTTCGTTTCGAGGCCTTTGATGTGTATTTCTATCGAGGAAATGAAGAGTTAGCGGAAAATGTAGCGCGCCTCACACACAAAAACTTACCAAGAATAGAATCCTACTTGGATGCCCCCTTAGACGAGCGGGTGCAAATTTTGGTTTTTAATAATCTTTCAGACCTCAAGCAAAGTAATGTTAATAGTAGCCAAGAAGATGATTACAATACCGGCGGGGTAACCCGCATTAGCGGTAGCCGACTCTTTGTTTACTTCGATGGCAATTATCAAAATTTAGAGAAAACCCTACGCATGGGGCTTACGGACGTAGTGCTCAGTAATTTTCTCTACGGAAGTTTTACCCAGTCGCTGGCCAATTCCGCCCTATTAAATCTTCCATCTTGGTATATGGAAGGTCTTATATCTTATATGGGTGATAACTGGAGTAGTGAGGTGGATGTAAAAGTTCGCGACGGCTTTTATAGCGATCAATACAAACGAATAAACTCTCTTACTCAGCTAGACGCTCGTTATGCTGGTCACTCCTTTTGGTACTTTATAGCGCAAACTTACGGCGATAAAATCATCCGTAATATTGTTTATATGTCGGTGGTGAACCGAGATATAGAAAGCGGTTTCTTATACATATTAGGGAAGGAACTGGATGAAATTACAGCAGACTGGAAAGCCTTCTATGCGGAGCGCTACGAAAAGACCAAAAAGATAAAG
>CBFHVV010000030.1:0-33191 GCA_965658965.1 Croceimicrobium sp. | reverse complement strand
AAAAGAATTCGCTTTGAAACTTATGATGAGAATCAAACTTCGGATTTAATAGTAGGTACTATGTCCGATCCATCGGATGCGACAACATTTACTCCTTATGACACCATCTTCGCAGCCGATATGGCAGATGATGCCTGGGATGCGCAGTCGGTATTTTTTGATAATTATACCGGAACCGACAAATACCTTGCGTTTTCACACGGGCTAAATGATATCCTTGATCAAATTTATATTGATAACTTTATCTATGAGAGCCCTACTTGTTTTGATCCTAGTAACTTAGTTGTTAGTAATAGCACCAATACTTCAGTGGATTTAAGCTGGACCAGCGGAGGAGCAGGCAATTGGCAGGTAGAGTATGGTCCATTAGGCTTTACTCCAGGAACCGGAACGGTAGTTAATGCAAACAGCTCTACCAATTTTACCGTATCCGGATTAACCAGCGGTACACCTTATGATTTTTATGTGCGCGATAGCTGTGGAGCTGGCGATGTTAGCCTGTGGGTTGGACCAGAAATTGGTGTTCCAACATGCCCATCTGCTTTAAGCGGAACTTACACTATAGGGGGAGCAGGTTCAAGCTTCGCTACTTTCCAAGAAGCAGCTGATGCTCTTAATGGTTGTGGTGTTAGTGGCCCAGTTACTCTTAATGTTCAAGCAAACCCAAGTGGAGTAGCCTATTCCGGAAGCTTCCACTTACGTGGTATACCCGGCTTATATAACGGCGTTCCAGGTGTGTCAGCAACCAATACCATTACCCTAAATGGTGGAGGCGAAACTCTTACCTTTAATCAACAGGGACCACAAGCCACGGTGATTATCGATAGTACAGATTATGTAACAATTGATAATTTGACCATTACGAATAATGCCAGTAGTGAAGGATGGGGTATTTTATTAACGAATGATGCCGATCACTTTACTCTTACCAATAGTTTTGTAGCTACAGATTCAAGCGGCAGTTTTGCAAGTGATTTAGCACCAATAACCATTTCTTCTGATTATGAAAATGATCAGCAGTTCGGTTCTGCAGTAGATAGTGTAACTATCGATAACTGTGAGCTAGTAGGAGGTTATTACGGCTTAACTTATTATGGTAACTCTACCACTCAGAGGGTATCTGGACTTAGCATCACAAATACCAACATTCGTAAATACTATTTATCAGCGATGTATGTGTATAGTGTTGAAAATGTATCAATTACAGCTAATACTATTGTGTCTAATATCTCTGTTACGGATGAAGATGGTATCTACCTTAGTGATGTGGATAATTTCCAAATTAATGGGAATCAGATCCATGTAAAGGATTATGGTATCTATATTAATGATGGTAATGATGGTACTGCACCAGCAAGTAATTCCAGTATTTTCAATAACATGGTTATTAGTGAAAATGACTATGGTATTTATCTAAATGATGCTATTAATATAGATGTTTATCACAATAGCTTGCTAGGTAACCCAGGTTTAGCCATTAATGATGATGAAGAATTAAATATTTACAACAATATCCTAGTATCCAATGGAGCGGATTTCGCTTTCGAGTCCGTAGATCCAATTGATGCTACTTCTTTGGTAGACTATAATATTTATTTCAAGCCTTCCGGCGGAAATGTAATAGATGATGGTAATGCAACTTTTACTGATTTAGTCTCTTGGCAAACTGCCGATGCAACAAGAAATGTGAACTCTTTAGAGGGAGATCCAGTTTTTATTGCTGCTGATGACCTTCACCTTTTAGGTGGATTAGCCAATGATGCAGGTGATAATACCGTGGGGATTACCACAGATATCGATGGTGATACAAGACCAGCTTCTGGCGCTACTAGCGTTGATATTGGTGCGGATGAATATACTCCACTAGCTGGTGATATTGCTATGATTAGCGGTGATTTTGTGAAGGGACTTTGTTTGTCTACCAATGACTCAATTGTTCTTCTTGCTCAAAACTTAATCACTTCTATAGATTTCTCCTCTGATCCATTAACTGCCAATTATTCGGTTACGGGTCCAGTAAATAGTTCGGGTTCAATAACCATAAATACAGGTATTGCAGGTGTCTTAGATACCATCACTTTAGCTACCAATGGTATTGATTTATCTATCCCAGGGGTTTATACACTAAATGCTTATTTACAGCAAAATGGGGTCAATGTGATTAATACTAATGATACTTTAGCTTCAGTAGATATCGAGGTTTTAGAAGAATTTGTAGTTTCACCAGACACTGCTTTTCTTGCGACACAAGCTGACTCTGTTGAAATCTGTGTTAACTCTCCTTTCTTCGGAGCGGGCGAGTTTAAAATAACTGAAGTTAGTCACTTTGCCGGTGCAACTACAGGGACTCCAACAGCAGGCCGTCCTGGTTATTTAACAACCGACGACTACATCGAAATTTCTGGTGCACCTGGTTCTGATTTAGAAGGATATACTTTGGAGCAGTGGAGTACGACAGGTTTATTGGGAACTGAAACTTTTCCAGCTGGAACAGTTTTAAGTCCCGATGGAACAGCAATTTTTGCGGTTGGTCAACTAGGCAGCAGTGTCCCCAGCCCAGCGGATTTTTACTATCACGCTAACGGCTCGTACACAGGAACTTTCGGTTCTAGCGGAAGCAACGGTAGAATTCTTAAAGATGATCAAGGAAATATTATTGATGCGGTAGGTTATGGAGCTTCATCTTATTCATTCCCAGCCTCATCTGGTGTTACCACAGAGTGGGGAGGTGGGCAACCTTCTGGAACATCTACATGGGGTATTCGCTTGGAAGGTCCAGATACCGACGATGGTACGAACTGGGTATCCTCGTCTATTTCTCCTCAAGATCCTAATACCTATAATACAGGTGTGCCAATTATTAATGCAGCGGCAGCACCAGGTTTAAACTGGACCCTAGTAGGTTCAACAACAATTATTGATACCACATCTTGCACTGTAGTTGGGCCTTATACGAGTCCCGGTACTTACCAATATGTGGCTAGTTTCACTAATTCTTGCGGTACCTATTCAGATACTGTAACTGTGGTTATCCCGAACTGTAGCGCTCCTTCTGCTTTGCGAGGTGAAGCTATTTCTGCAACAGAAGTTGCCGTGGCTTGGGATACAATAGGTACTGGTGCTAGTAATTTCGATATAGAGTATGGTCCAATTGGCTTCACTCCTGGCACAGGAACACTACTTACCGTAAATACCGACTCTACTGTTGTTAGTGGAATTCCTAACAATTTATGCGCTGAATACTATGTTCGCTCGGTATGTTCATTAATAGATCAAAGTATTTGGGTTGGACCTACTCAGATTTGTCCAGATGAAACAATTTGTGGCGAAGATTTAGAGCAGTATGCTTCTGGTCTTATTGAAAATCAATCTGCTCTTTTCTTACCTTGGCAAGGAACTACTGGCGCAGGTGGAGCTGCTTCTGTTGTTACCAGCCAGTCAGTTAGTGGCACACAGTCTCTAATGCTTAGTGACGCTACTCCTACAGGAACGGCGCCAGACGATATTGTAGCCTATTTTGATACGATAAGTTCTGGTATTTGGGAAGTTTCTTTCGACCTGTATGTTCCTTCTGGAAGAAATGCTTATTTCAACATTCAGCAGAATCATGCTCTTAATGGAGTAGGAACAAATTACTGGGGAGGTGAAGTGTACTTCCAAGGAAATGGTACTGCCGAAGTACAATATTCCACAGGAACCATTGTAGCAGGAACATTTAGCTATACCCAAGGCCAGTGGAACAACGTAAGCACTGTAATAGACCTTGATAACGACTCTATTTGGTTTGAATTAAACGGCACTAGTACTGGCGTTGGATATCAGTATTCTTTAGCTAATGCGGGGGTTGCCTTACAATTTAATGGTGTGAACTTTTACACGGGTAAAATTGTCGGTGATGCCACAACTTCAGAGTATTATGTAGATGATTTCTGTGTTCAACCTTACTTAGTACAGGGTATTTGTAATCCACCAAGTGGATTAGCAGTATCGTCTACCGGTTGTGACTCTATTAGTTTAAATTGGAATACATTATCGGGAGGATCAATTATTGAATATGGTCTAAGTCCGCTCACCCCTGGTACAGGTACCTTTACAGCTGTTGTGGTTCCTCCTTATACCATTACTGGTCTAAACCCTGGTGTACAGTACGATATTCTAATTGCAGATACATGTACGTCTGATACCAGTGCATATATGCCGATTAGTGCTACTACTAAATCAGGACCCTTACCTAATGCAAGTTTCACTGTAGATAGTGCTATTGTAAATGGTAGTTATGAGGTATACCTAGATGCAAGTGCAAGTACCAATGTGGGTACCTATACTTGGGACTTCGGTAATAGTGTGTCCAGCAATAATATTGTTGATACAGCTACTTACTCAAGTAATGGCTCGTATACAATTACATTAGTAGTTAGTAATGCTTGCGGCTCTGATACTGCGAGGTTTACAACAAAGGCTAATGTTGGTTTAGGCGAGAATCCATTAGCGAATAGCCTAAGCGTTTATCCTAACCCAGCACAGTACACACTTAATGTTAGTTTCCGCGAGGTAGGTAGCGCTGACGTGAGTATTACTTTACGTGATGCTCAAGGCAGAAGTGTAATTTATATGAACGATCGTATGCAAAGTGGAAATTATAGCAATGATATTGATGTATCAAGCTTAGCTACAGGAATTTATATGTTAGAAATTAAATCAGGTGCATTAAGTGCTCATCGTAGGATTAGCATTAAATAAACTCTAGTTTAATTAATTTAAGGCCGAAGAGAAATTTTTCTCTTCGGCCTTTTTTTATGCGCTTAATAAGATAGAAATTTGAAGCATGAGTTTTAAAGTGGGAGACCTTGTGGCTTTTTTAGATGAACCGGGAACGGGTACCATTATCGCCATTGATAATGATAGAGCTAAAGTAGCTTGTGATCATGGCTTTGATGATTTCTATCCTCTTAGTAGTTTAATTCTTCGCAAATCAATGATTATAGGTGAGGTTATTAAAAAAGACCGACCAGCATCTCCCAAAGCATCTCCCTTAAGGGCTAATACCGCTGCCGCAAATAGGCTAGAGATTGATTTACATTTTGAGGCATTGGTAGATTTCCCTAAAAATTTTAATGCCCACGAAAAGCTTCAAATACAGCTTCGTGAGGCTAGCAAAACTTTGAATAAAGCACGCAAGGCAGGTATTAAGAAAGTGATTCTAATTCATGGCGTGGGGCAAGGTAGGTTAAGAGAAGAGTTATATACCTTATTAGAGCGTATGGATAAGCTTCGCTTTTACGATGCAAGTTATGCTAACTATGGAAAGGGAGCCACCGAAGTTGAGCTTCTCTAATAAAGTATAGTCCGAAATATTACTCGATACTTCTGCTTTAAGTAGAAACTCAAGATCAATATTTGACTTACTTTTGCATTGAAACAGGCCGCCTTATCGCTCCAATTTATTGGGGAGGAAAGTCCGGACAACAAAGAGCACCGTGCTTCTTGAAAGGGGAGGATCTATTTAACTAGAGACAGACAGTGCCACAGAGAATATACCGCCTTTTAAGGTTTAGGCTTTAGGAGGTAAGGGTGAAAAGGTGCGGTAAGAGCGCACCGCGCTTTTGGTAACAAAAGCGGCAGGGTAAACCTCACGGGTTGCAATGCCACGTAAACTGAGGCTTGAGCGCTGCTCGCGCGATCTCAGAGGGTAGGCAGCATTAGATAAATGATAAGGGTTTGTAACAATTTGACTTGTCATTTGCTTACAAATACAGAATCTGGCTTATAGGCCTGTTTTTATTATGATTAAGAAATATCGCCAAATAGTAAAAGAAAAAGGATGGAAGGGCCTGCGTCAAGAAGCAGGCTGGGGTGTAGTGATACTTCTTTTTACTTTTTTTCTGGTAAAAGGACTAATCTGGTTAGCCATCTTTTACGGTTTAGTGAACCTGGGTAGCAATTAAAAAAGGCCACCTTTTGAGTGACCTTTTTGTACTTAATTTAGGGGAAACTTGCTTAGGCTTCAACCATTTCTTCATGTTCAGAGAGGTAGCGTTCTGCCTCTAAAGCTCCCATACAACCTGATCCAGCGGCAGTAATTGCCTGACGGTAAATCTTATCTTGCGCATCTCCAGTAGCAAAAACGCCCGGTAAATTGGTGCTTGCTGTGCCAGCTTTGGTTTTAAGATAACCCACCTCGTCCATGTCTAATTGACCTTTAAAAATGTCGGTATTGGGTTTATGCCCAATAGCTACAAAAAAGCCTTCAGCCTCTATTACTTCTTCAATTCCTGTTTGATTGTTCTTTACTTTAACACCACTAACAGTTTTATCGCCTAAAACCTCTACCGTTTCTGTATTGTACAGGATGGTAACGTTTGGTGTATTCTCTACGCGATTAATCATAATCTGCGAAGCTTTCATCTCATCTTTACGAACTAAGACCGTTACCTTAGGACATAATTTCGCCAAATAGGTGGCTTCTTCTGCGGCAGAATCACCGCCACCAACTACTACAACATCTTTGCCCTTAAAGAAGAACCCATCGCAAATGGCACAGGCACTTACTCCATGCCCCATCATTTTCTTCTCTGATTCTAAGCCTAGGTATTTAGCCGAAGCCCCAGTTGCAATAATAACGGTGCGAGCTTCAATTTTCACGTTTTCATCGATGGTAAGAATATGGCCACCACCAGGAATTTTATTTAGCTCCGTTTTTGTAACCATCCCAAAACGGATGTCGGTGCCAAAGCGCTCAGCTTGCTTTCTTAAGTCTTCCATCATTTCTGGGCCCATTATTCCTTGTGGGTAACCCGGGAAATTCTCTACATCGGTAGTTGTGGTTAACTGCCCACCAGGTTCTAATCCTGTGTACATAATGGGTTTTAAATCGGCGCGCGCAGCATAAATAGCTGCGGTATATCCCGCTGGCCCAGAGCCTATAATTACACAATCGTGTTTTTCCATCTCGATAAATATTTTAAGCAAAGTTAAATTATTAATGCTGCAATAAAAGTCAGTTTTGTTACCAATCTATATAAGTATAGAGCTTAGGCTATGATACTGTCAGGAATTGTCATTCCAGAATTTGTTTCTCTGCTCGTATAATGTTGAGGGCCTAAATAAATTGGGCTGAGATTTAGATGGCGAGGATTTAAATGCCCATTGGGATTACACTTATGTAGATGGAAAAATTTATTTAGGTAGTGATTCTCATTGGTTTTACCGCTATCTTTACCAAACAACCGCTTTAAAATTAGGAAGTATTGCAACTTGTGACCAAATTTAGTCAATCAGCATTCTTAGTATTCTTATTAATTTGTCAAATTGGACTATCGCAATCCAAAGACCAACGACAATTCGTGAATGAGCTTTGGGCAGCGCACAATACCTTGAAGGGCGAGAAGCGAGCCTCAGTTTTAATCTCCCTAGCTAAACAATACTCTAGCTTTAATCTAGATTCTGCCAAGATTTTGTTAAGGTTGGCAGTCTCCAAGCCAGAGATAGACAGTTTAGTAGAAACAAAAGCAGATCTATTTAATAGCCTGGGAATAGTAAGTTATATGGCTGGGCAAAATGATTCGGCTTTGTTTTATTACCAACGGGCACTGGAAACAAACCTCTCAATCCATAATGAGATAGGGATAGCAAGAAACTACAGTAATTTGGCGAATGTCTATTTCGCTAAAGCTGAGACTTATTTAGCACTGGAGAGTTATCTAGAGGCAGAAAATCACGCCTTAGCCGCTGGTGATTCTAATACCTTATCAGATGTCTATAATAATCTGAGTCAGTATTTTAAAATGGTTAAGGACTTTGATCGCGCGCGGGATTACATTAATAAGTCAATTCAATTAAGCCGTACTCAAAACTTTGCAGACCTTGTTGCCCAATATAACAATCTTGGCATTTTGTTAGAAAACCTGGGGCAAGTGGATTCGGCTTTAATAAACTATCGATTGGCCTATGAAGTTGTCTATAATCATAATATAGTCGAATCTAAAGCCTTGGTATGTAATAATATCGCCAGTGTTTTTCAACAATTAGGTCACTTAGATTCTGCCCAATATTATTTTCTACAAGCTTTAAAGGAAGCAGAAGTTGTCGATTTTTACCAACAAAGACCCTTTAGCTTTCTAGGGGTAGGACAGGTTAGTGCAGCAAGAAAAGAATATAGTCAAGCTTTAATATACTTTAAAAAAGGTTTGCAGGCGGTTGATAGCTTGGATAAGCCTCAGTATCGTTTATCCCTTCTTTATTCTATAGCAGATGCTTATTATCACTTAGGTGACTATAAACGTGCTTATGAACACTATCAGTCGGGCCATGAGCTTGATGCGGAAAATTATGGTCAGGAAGAAATTGCGCGACTTGCCAATTTAGAACAGCGTTACAAATACGAAAAGATAAAGGCCTTAGAGACACAAGAAAGTGATTTCCGTGAGGCTCAACTGAAAGACGATTTTGAAGATCAACGCTTTAAACAGGTTTTGATTATTATGTTTTTGTCGATTACAATTTTATTTTTAAGCTATAATATCTATGTCCGCAGAAGAAATAACCGCTTATTAGTATCCAAAAACTATCGTATTGAAAGCCAGCACAAAGAAATCACGAAGCAAAAGGACGCATTGGATATTCAACATAAAAGCTTGGAAGAATTAAATGCTTTTAAGGATAAAATTTTAGCAGTTTTTGCCCACGACCTCCGTAGCCCCTTAGCATCCATCCAAGGGCTATTAGAACTAATTGGCGACGCCGACTTAAAGGACCTTAGTCTCTTCCAAAACTTGACCAAAAAACTGAACGGACAAACGATTATTCTCCTCCAAAATTTAGAGAACCTACTAAACTGGTCTAAAATTCAACTAGGAGCTAAGGAGTTTAACCAAGAAACAGAAATAGAGTCAGTTAGGAAAGAAGTAGAAATTGTAGCCAATTTGTTTGCACCTGTAGCCGAAGAAAAAGGCATTGAGGTGAACTTAGAAATTGAAGATTCCAAGCAAGTAAAATTTATCAATTTTGATGTTGCCCGTCTCGTGTTAAGGAACTTCTTATCAAATGCTTTAAAATACAGCGCCAATAACTCCTCCATTCATTTAAGTGTAAACTGCACGGGCGATTTTTGCCACTTTAGTGTTAAAGACTTTGGTAAAGGCATTAATATAGATGCGCAGTCAGGAATTTTTAGCGAAAGTGTAGAAAGTACTCTCGGTACACATAAAGAGAAAGGTAATGGTCTAGGCTTAATGCTCTGTGCTTATTTTATTAAGGAGGCTAAAGGACAGATAGGCTTTAAAAGTGTTGAAGGTGAAGGAAGCACTTTCTGGTTCGAACTTCCAGCTCCTTATAAGGAAGAACGCCAAGCCTAAAACCGATACAAAAAGCTTATTGGATACTATCGCTTAAGTTTCGCACACTTTTCTAAGCTTCGTATCGTATTCTTAGCCTTCAATCAGGTATATTACTACAATAGCTTAAAACCTTTTTTACACACTATTTATTCTAATTATTTTAGGGGCTAATGTCGTTTTTCTTCCCTTTTCAGTTCTTATCCACTCGTGGGTAGAAGTGTTCTTTTTAATTAGTGATATTAATTGGTTCGATTTCGAATTTTAAATCCTAAATTACCTTTTAAATTCTGTTTAAAATTAAGACAATGCAATCTAAAGCTAGATTCAATAGGGGGATGTCTTTAGTGATTTTAATTTTAGCCTATCAAACAGGCTTTAGTCAAAGTACCGCACTCAAAGAAAGAATAAATGGTTTATGGCTCGCCTATGATACAGTGGCCCTTGTTAATAAACCGAAGGTACTGAATAGTTTGGCCCGATATTACTCGAGCTTTAATATGGATTCTACCGAGATTGTTTTAGCGGAAGCATTGCAAATTGCAAAGCAGAATAATTTGGATACTAGCCTAGCTGATCTGTACAATAGTTATGGTATTATTAACTTTATGTTGGGCTCTTTAGATTCGGCAATATTCTATCATGCTAAATCGCTAGAAATCAATAATAGCCTAGGATACGAAGAAGGTATTACTCGTAATTATAGTAATCTCGCTAATGCCTACTTCGCTCGTGGGGATGCCTTTAATGCGGTAGAATCTTATTTAAAAGCAGAAACCTTCGCTGAGGAATCTGGGCAAACGACTGTTCTTGCTGATATCTATAACAACCTTAGTCAATACTACTTATCTATAAATGAAAACCAAAAAGCCAAGACTTATATTCAAAAATCAATTGCTTTAGACGAGGAGTCTGGTTTTACAGATATGATCGCCAAATACAATAATATGGCCATTGTATACGAACGCTTAGGAAAGATTGACTCCACTTTTGCTAATTATCGTAAATCATTTCGCATTTGCTATGATGCTGGTTTGGACGATTCAAAGTCTTTGGTTTGCAATAGCCTAGGTCGCTTGTTTTTAGATTATAATATGATTGACTCCGCCTACTTTTATTATTCTAAAGGTTTGGAAGAGTCTAAAAAGGTAGATTTTTACGACCAAGGCTACCATTCTGTAAATGGACTAGGGAGAGTCGCGCTTTTGCGTGAACAGTACTTCAAGGCCTCAAATCTTTTTAAAGAAGCACTTGCGCTAGCCGAACATAAGAATTTAGCAGACAAACGCATGACAACTTTATTCTTACTTTCTGAGGCCCAGTACCAATTAGGAGATACTAAATCGGCTTATGAGAATCATCGGGAAGCTTTCCGTTTAAACGATTCCTTAAACAGTATTGATCAACTAAGGAAGCTCGCAGATCTAGAGCAGAGCTATAAGTATGAGAAAATTCGGGAATCAGAAAAACAAGAAAGTGACTTTCGGGAAGCATTACTTAAAGATGAGTTAGAAAATCAACGCTTTAAGCAAATTTTGGTAGTGGCTTTTTTAATGATTACCATTTTACTTTTAAGTCTTAATATTTATACGCGCCGCAGAAGTAATCGACTTCTAGTGTCTAAAAATCAACGTATTGAGAGCCAGCATAAAGAGATAAAAAAGCAAAAGGAAGCCTTGGATTTACAGCATAAGGATTTAGGTGAATTAAATGCTTTTAAAGATAAGATACTAGCAGTGTTTGCACATGATTTACGCAGTCCCTTAGCTTCTATTCAAGGACTTTTAGAGCTTATTGGTGATGCGGATTTAAAAGACCTGAATCTTTTCCAAAACTTGACGAAAAAGCTAAACGGACAAACGATTATACTTCTACAAAATTTAGAGAATCTGCTCACCTGGTCCAAAATTCAATTGGGTGCTAAAGAACACAATCAAGCAACCGAAATTAAATCGCTTAGAAAGGAGGTCGAAATCGTTCGTGACCTGTTTAATCCTGTTGCGAAAGAAAAAGGTATTAACGTTGAGCTGAATATTGAGGAGGAAGATCATACGCAATTGATAAACTTTGAGGTAGCGCGCTTAGTGCTTAGAAACTTCCTCTCCAACGCCTTAAAATATAGTCCAGCGAATTCGGTAATAAAATTAAGCCTGCGCTGTAACGGGCAATTTTGCCACTTCAGGGTAAAGGATTCTGGAATGGGTATCGACTCTAGTGCGCAGTCGGGAATTTTTAGTGAAAGCGTTGATAGTACTCTTGGTACCCAAAAAGAAAAAGGAAATGGCCTAGGACTAATGCTATGTGCCTATTTTGTGAAAGAGGCAAAAGGAAAAATTGGCTTTGAGAGTATAAAGGGAAAAGGCTCCGACTTTTGGTTTGAGCTGCCAGCGGAGAGGCTTAATTCTTAAATAGTATCCTAATAAAAATGTAGCACACTTGAAGAATGAGACTATTCGACATCTTCAAACCGAAAAGGAAAGAATACGAACCACAGTTTGCAGGAAGAGTTTTGCAAACTGAATTGGACGACTTTCTGATGGTGGAACTTGCACCCCGTGAGAACATAAGGGAACTGGAGAAAGATGCCGAAGCCATTCATACCATCTCTGAAAACTATTTAGGTAAGTCCGGATCTTTCAAGGTTCACATAATCGAAAAAAAGGAAGTTGAAACGGTTGATAGAAATATTCCTATCGCCGAAGTATTCAAAATCCTAAATGACAGTGGACTTGAAAAGTTTGACACGGTTACGACTTGGAGTTCTTCTATCCAAGAGGAAAGTCAGCTTTCGCAAGCTTATGGGATAAGAAGTGGTGCGATAATCGTGGAACGAATTAGGGATGTAGCAAATCATATTTGGTTTGACATGCATCCGACTGGGCTGAAAGATGAAGAGCGCACTCAACTTGAACCTGTGATACACCTTGTATGCTTAAATTGGAATTTAGTTTTGGTGGATAGATGGCTAAACGTAATTGTTGACGCCTCTGACAAAGCAGCATTGAAGGAGTATCTTTACCAAAAAGATGACGAAGAATAAAGAATAACTTGCTACAGGAACACAGATAGCTTTCGGCGGGTGGAATGGCCGCAACCAATGTTTTCGCTTCCTAGCCAGCTTGGGTTTCTGTGTACAGGAAAGTACTGCGAAACCGCCACAAGCCAGATGCAAAGAGTTTCGATCACAGGAAACTAGAGTGTTTCCCATGGCCGAAATAAAGAATAATTAGAAGTTTGGCTTAAGCATATACTTAAGGTAAAAGTCCTCAATGGCATCTACAGCCTCCTCCGCCGTATCTACAATTTTAAAAAGATCTAAGTCCTTTTCAGAGATATTGTTTTCTTGCGCTAAGAGCTGATCTTTAATCCAATCGATTAAGCCTGACCAATACTTGCTACCCACCAATACGATTGGGAAACGCCCAATTTTTTTGGTTTGAATTAGAGTGAGTGCTTCAAAGAGTTCATCTAAAGTGCCGAAACCACCAGGCATTACAATAAAGCCTTGCGAGTATTTTACGAAGATAACTTTGCGCACGAAAAAATAATCGAAGTCGAGACTTTTATCGCGGTCTATGTAAGGATTTGGCATTTGCTCAAAAGGCAGGTCTATATTTAAACCAACAGAGTTTCCATTTCCTTCTTGAGCTCCCGCGTTTCCCGCTTCCATAATACCGGGTCCGCCTCCAGTGATAATTCCAAAACCAGATTGAGTTAAACGATAAGCGATATCTTTAGCTAATTGGTAATAAGGGTTGTCGGGCTTGGTGCGAGCAGAGCCAAAGATAGATACGCAGGGTCCCATGCGGGCCATGCTTTCGTATCCATTAACAAATTCGCTCATAATTTTAAAAATCCCCCAACTATCGTTCGAGCGAATTTCATTCCAGCTTTTTTGTTCAAAAGCTTTCTTTACCTTAGGATCTCTTCCCTCCATACTCTTATTTTCTTTCTAATTCTATTTGCAAAAACTTGGCAGTATAACTTTTTTTATCTGCAACCATTTGTTCAGGAGTGCCTTCAAAAACAATTTTACCGCCTTTGCTACCACCGTCTGGACCAATATCTACAATATGATCTGCGAGCTTTATGACGTCCATATTGTGTTCAATAATTACCACCGTATTACCTCGGTCTACCAATTTTTGAAGTACACCCATTAAAACACGAACATCTTCAAAGTGCAAACCTGTGGTTGGTTCGTCCAAGATATATAATGTTTTACCAGTATCACGCTTGCTTAACTCGGTGGCTAACTTAACCCTCTGTGCTTCACCACCAGATAGGGTTGTAGATTGTTGGCCTAATGTTATGTAACCCAAACCAACATCTTGTAATGTCTTAAGTTTAGTAAATATCTTCGGAATACTTTCAAAAAAGATCACGGCCTGATCGATGCTCATATTCAGAACATCGGCAATAGATTTGCCCTTGTAGCGTATTTCTAAGGTTTCACGATTGAAACGTTTGCCTTGGCAGGTTTCACAATTTACGTACACATCGGGAAGGAAGTTCATTTCTATCAGGCGCAAGCCAGCACCTTCGCATGTTTCACAACGTCCTCCTTTAACATTAAAGCTAAAGCGTCCCGGTTTATAACCCCGCACTTTGGACTCGGGAATTTGGGTAAATAAATCGCGAATAGAAGAAAGTACACCCGTATAAGTCGCAGGGTTACTGCGAGGTGTGCGGCCAATCGGACTTTGATCAATATCAATTACCTTATCAATATGGCCTAATCCCTCAAGTTTGGAGTAGGGCAGGGGCTCTTTAACAGATTGATAAAAATGCTTGCTTATCGCGGGATAAAGGGTTTCGTTGATTAAAGTAGATTTTCCACTTCCCGAAACACCAGTAATTACATTTAATTTACCTAGCGGCAGTTTGAGGTTTACTTTTTTTAAATTATTACCTCGGGCGCCCGTTAATTTTATAAAATCACCATTTCCTTTTCTGCGCTCATCAGGAAGCGCAATCTCACGCTCCCCGTTTAAGTATTGGGAGGTCATGCTGTGGCTAGATTGGATAGCATTAATATCTCCAGCGGCCACAATTTCGCCACCATTAATTCCAGCTCCTGGGCCAATGTCAATAATGTAATCGGCCTCCTCAATCATGTCGCGGTCGTGCTCCACAACTATCACAGAGTTGCCAAGATCGCGCAGATCTTTTAAAGACTGGATGAGCTTTTCATTGTCCCGCTGATGCAAACCAATGCTTGGTTCATCTAAAATATAAAGCACATTAACCAGTTGGGAACCAATCTGTGTGGCTAAGCGGATACGTTGCGCTTCACCACCGGATAAGCTTTTTGCCGAACGGTTAAGGCTTAGGTAATTTAGCCCCACATTGAGCAAGAAATTACTGCGAACCGCTAACTCTTTAATAATTTCATGACCTATCTTCTTTTGATTCGCAGTCATTTTCTTCTCTGCCTGCGCTAACCATTTGTTAAGACTTTCGATATCAAAACGTGCAAGGTCTGAAATGTTTTTATCCCCAATTTTAAAATGCAAGGACTCTTTTCGTAAGCGGTTCCCTTGGCAATCAGAGCATTCTACCTCGTTCATATAGCTCTCTGACCAACGCTTTATACTGCGGCTTTTGGCTTCTTCGTTTTGGCTTTGTATAAAGTTTATTACGCCTTCAAAGTTTAGACTGTATTTACGAGTAATTCCTAGAGTTTTATTCTCAACTTCAAATACTTCGTCGGCGCCGTAAAGGATTACATCCAATCCTTCTTTAGGAATATCTTTTATGGGTGTAGTAACCGAAAACCCATAGCGATCTCCGATTATTTCAATTTGATTGAAAATCCAATTTTGTTTATAATCCCCTAGTGGTTCCAAACCACCCTTCTTTATCGTTTTTCGATCGTCTGGGATAACCTTATTAAGATCAATTTCATTTACTAAACCAAGGCCATTACAACGCGGACAAGCTCCTTTAGGGGAGTTGAAAGAAAAGGTATTGGGCTCTGGCTGTGGATAGGCAATTCCCGTACTTGGGCACATGAGGTTTTTACTGTAAAACGCGGCTTTTTCCTCATCCTTTTCTAAAACCATTAAAATGCCATTGCCCTGAGATAAAGCAATATCTATAGACTCTTCAATGCGTTTGGCATCTTTCAGGTCTACTTTCAAGCGGTCTATCACCACTTCAATGTCATGGGTTTTGTAGCGATCTAAACGCATCCCTGCGCTAATATTTTTCACCTCGCCGTCTACCCTAACTTTCAGAAAGCCTTGTTTTGCAATTTGGGAAAAAAGCTCGCGATAGTGACCTTTACGAGAACGCACCAATGGAGCAAGAATACTAATATTTTTATCCTGGTATTTTTCAATTAGCAATTCTTTAATCTGCTCGGCAGTATAGCTAATCATTTCTTCGCCGGTATTGTAGCTGTAAGCAGTAGATGCCCTAGCAAAAAGCAAGCGTAAGAAGTCGTAAATTTCAGTAACTGTCCCTACGGTAGAGCGTGGGTTTTTACTGGTTGTCTTTTGTTCGATCGAAATAACAGGGCTTAATCCATTAATCTTATCAACGTCTGGACGCTCCAAATTCCCGAGAAACTGTCTCGCGTAGGCCGAAAAAGTTTCAATATAACGCCTTTGCCCCTCAGCGTAAATTGTATCAAAAGCTAATGAAGACTTGCCGCTACCGCTAAGCCCCGTGATAACCACAAGCTGGTCGCGCGGTATGCTTATATCAATGTCTTTTAGATTATGTACACGTGCACCAAGCACTTCGATTTTTCCTGTCTCCAAATTGAGAAATTGAAATTAAGGGCAAAAATACCTTCTTTTTAACCACTAACACAGCAATAAAGTTTCTCTTTTCTCATTCACTTTATACTGTGGATTACTTCTTGATAATAATTTGATTGGCATCATTGGAGTCAATAACTTAGACGCCACTATATACATATCTATGCGAGCCTTATCTATTCGGATCCTCACGATCTATTTTGGAATTTTCTCATTTGCTAATGGGCAAACCAATTCTGCTGTTTTTATGCAGGAAAAATCTCCTTGGGTGGATAGCCTTATGGCCAACATGAGTATGGAGGATAAAATAGGCCAACTTTTTATGGTTGCAGCTTACTCCAATAAAGGAGAAAGCCATCAAAATGAAATTCTTAAGCTTATCAAGAAGGAAAACCTCGGTGGATTAATTTTCTTTCAAGGAACGGCCAAGCGACAGGCAGAGCTAACTAATTATTATCAGCAAGTTGCCAAGGTTCCTTTAATGATCGCAATGGACGCTGAATGGGGCCTGGCAATGCGATTACCTGAAACATTTAAATTCCCCTGGCCCATTACCGTAGGTGCAATTAGCAATGAAAAGTGGGCCTATGAATACGGTAAGGCGATGGCCAGACATTGTAAGCGCTTAGGTGTCCATATTAATTTTGCTCCAGCGGTAGATATAAATACAAACCCCCTTAACCCCATTATTGGTGCGCGTTCTTTTGGAGAAAACCCGCAAAGAGTAACTGAGTTGGCCACGGCTTTTATGAATGGCCTGCAGTCGGAGAACATACTGGCTTGTGCCAAGCATTTTCCAGGTCATGGTGATACAGACAGCGACTCACATAAAACATTGCCCACCGTTTCCCATAATCGCAAACGCTTAGATGAGGTAGAGTTATATCCTTATCAAAAGTTGGCTAAAAGTGGTCTTGGTGGCGTAATGGTAGCGCATTTAAATGTGCCAGCTTTAGATAATACAGGAAAACCTAGTTCTTTAAGTAAGGATATTGTAGGCCTGCTTAAAAATGAAATGGGCTTTGGCGGATTGGTATTTACCGATGCTTTGAACATGCAAGGAGTAGCCGCTAAGTATGCACCCGGTATGGTTGATTTAGAAGCAGTAAAAGCTGGTAATGAAGTTTTAGTTTTCTCTCAAAATGTAGCTTTAGCGAAACAAAAAATTCTTGAAGCCTTAAAGGATGGTTCTTTAGATACTGCTGATATAGAAAACAGAGTGCGAAAAATTTTAATGGCGAAGAAGTGGTTTGGTTTATCCCAAAAAAAATATATCGAACCCAATAAAATTAATAAAGACCTTAATACCATAAATGACGAAGTTTTAAATCGACAACTCTTTGCGGAGGCGACCACTCTTTTAGTGAATAAAGACAAAACTCTGCCGATACAAGATTTAGCGAACAAAAAAATTGCCTGTGTAACGGCAGGGGTGGAAGAAGGCTCAGTTTTCCCCAATACCCTTAAAAAGTATACGCAAGTAGAACATTTCTCCTATTCTAAGGCAAGAGAAGAGGAGATTATGGCGGCTTTAAGTGACTACGATTATGTGATTTTTGGGCTTTATACGAGCAATGCAAGTCCGTGGAAATCATACCGGCTTAGCAACGAGATTAAACGGTTTATTAGAAGAGCTTCTTTGCAGAATAAACTGATCATCGACTTGTTTGGAAATCCTTATGGATTAATTGATTTTCCTGAAGCCCGAAAAGCAGAAGCCTTATTAGTATCCTACCAGAACCACACGGATGCAGAAAGCATAGGTGCACAAATTATTTTCGGAGCTTTAGGTGCCAAAGGTCATTTACCAGTTAGTGCTGGTGAGCCTTTTGAAGTAGGTTTCGGCTTAAGCACTCAAGCTATCGGACGAATGGGCTTTGCTTTGCCAGAAGAAGTGGATATGGATGCTACAAAGTTGGCAGAAATAGATAATATCGTTGAAGAAGCGATTCGTCAAAAGGCCACTCCTGGAGCCCAAGTTTTAGTAGCAAGGCACGGTAAGGTAATTTATAATAAGGTTTTTGGTAGCCAAGATTATTCAACGGAAAACCCAGTGAGTTTTGAAGATCTCTACGATATTGCGAGTATCACTAAAATTGCTGTTAGCGTTCCTCTCTTAATGAAATTAGTGGAAGAGGGGAAAATTAACTTAGATAAAACTTTAGGAGATTACCTCGATATTACAAAAGGGACCAATAAAGAAAATTTGGTTCTGCGCGAAATCCTTTCGCATAAAGCGGGCTTGAAACCATGGATTCCCTTTTATACTAGAACTTTAGCTGCGGGAAAGTACAAGTCAGGTTATTACAGTAACGAACGAAATTTTAACTATCCGAATGTGGTAAATGAAGGCCTTTACAGCAGTCGCTATATGCGCGATACGGTAATGCAAGTTTTATTAGATTCTGAATTAAGAACGCAGCGAGATTATAAATACAGCGACCTCGGCTATTATTTGTTTATGGAGCTGATTGAACAAATAGAGGGAAGGCCTATCGACGAACTCATTCATGAGTTTCTTTATGCTCCAATGGGGGCATCTTCCTTAACCTATGAGCCCACAAAAATTTTCCCGATCGATCAAATTGTTCCAACGGAAGATGATAAAGTATTCCGCAAGGCCCTCGTGCGGGGTTTTGTGCATGATCAAGGATCGGCCTTATTAGGCGGAGTGGCAGGGCATGCCGGACTTTTTGGCAATGCTAATGATTTGGCCAAATTAATGCAGATGTACATGCAAAAAGGGGAGTACGCAGGTATGCGCTATTTTGATTCAGTTACAGTAAACGAGTTTATTCGCTGTCAATATTGTGAAGAAGCTAATCGTCGCGGTATTGGTTTCGATAAACCACAATTAGACGGACCTGGTCCTACTTGTGGTTGCGTTTCTAAAAAGAGCTTTGGTCACTCAGGTTTTACGGGAACCTTGGCTTGGGCCGATCCCGAGGAAGAAATTGTTTATATATTTTTATCAAATAGGGTTTACCCAGATGCGTCTAACCGCAAACTTTTAAGTCTATCAACACGTACGAAAATTCAAGAAGTAATTTATGAAGCGATTAATACCGAGCATTTTAGCACTGAGCTTTTGGGGCTTAACCCTTAATCCATTTTACGCATCTGCGCAAGCGGATAATACTCTAAAGACCTATAGCGATACCACTGTGGTTGAGTTCTTTAACAATAGAATGCCGCATACCATTAGTACCTTTAACGCCGCTGGGAAATTAGATGGACCTAAAATGGAATTTCGACGCACCGGCAGTGTAACCTATCTAGAAAATTATAAAAATGGAATTTTAGAGGGCGAATTCTTGAAGATTTCGAATCGAGGAAAAATTATCGAGAAATGCTTTTACCAAGAAGGAAAGTTAGCGGGTGAGTATATAAAATACTATGGTACCGGTAATAAGCAGGAAAGCAGTTTCTATGAGAATGGCCTTAGAAATGGTAAAACTATTTGGTATTATACCAATGGAAATATGAGTACCGCCATGAATTATAGCGAAGGTGAGTTAGAGGGAGAGGCGAAAACTTATTATCAGGAAGGAGCGATAAAAACGGTTTTTAACTATGAAGAGAACTTGCGTGATGGTTTGTTTCGTGAGTTCTACGAAAGTGGAAAGATTAAGCAAGAAGGAGAGTATAAAAAAGATTTAAAAACAGGCACTTGGCTCTCTTACGATGAGGAAGGCACTGTGATTAAAACGGAGAAATATAAAAAAGGAGAATTGCGCTCGTGAATATAGGAATAGTAGGCTACCCAACTTACGGTGGCAGTGGAGTTGTAGCCACAGAATTAGGAATGTACCTAGCGCGTCAGGGTCACAAAGTGCATTTTATCAGTTACAGTCAGCCTGTGCGTCTCGATGTGCTGGAGCCCAATATTTACTATCACGAAGTGAATGTTCAAGACTATCCGCTGTTCGAGTATCAACCCTACGAGTTGGCTTTGAGCAGTAAAATGGTGCACGTGGCCTTAAAATATCAACTAGATATAATTCACGTACATTATGCAATCCCGCATGCTTATGCTGCCTACATGGCGCGTCAAATATTGATGGAGCAAGACTACAATCTACCGGTTATTACAACCCTACACGGCACAGATATTACCTTGGTGGGCAGAAATCCCAGTTATCGGGAAGCAGTTAAATTTAGCATTAACAATAGCACTGTAGTTACCTCGGTTAGTGAAAGCCTAAAGCAGGATACCATTGCATTCTTTAATATTAAGCGAAACATTGAGGTGATTCCCAATTTCGTTGACCTATCGCTTTATAAACCAGATGAAAGTTGCAAAAATAACTTTGCCAGTGAAGGTCAAAAGATAATTACTCACGTTTCTAATTTCAGAAAGGTTAAATGTATTCCCGATGTAATTACGGTTTTCGATCACATTCAAAAAGAAATGCCGGCGGTTTTATTAATGCTTGGAGATGGGCCTGAAAAAGAAAGAGCACGCAAGCAGGCCCAAGATTTAGGTATTGCTGATAAAGTTAAATTTCTTGGGAAAACCTCCGAAGTGGAGCGGATTCTCTGTATTTCCGACTTATTTCTTTTGCCTTCGGAAACAGAAAGTTTTGGTTTAGCGGCCTTAGAGGCCATGGGTGCAGGTGTGCCCGTAGTTTCATCTAATACCGGTGGTTTGGAAGAGGTAAATATTCACGGAATAACTGGTTATACTGCCAATGTGGGCGATACCACAGAAATGGCTAAGGGTGCAATTCATATTTTAGAAGATGAAAAAAGGCTAATGGACTTTCGCCAAAGGGCCCGTAAACAAGCCGAGCAGTTTTCGATTCACACTATCGGCCCGCGTTATACGGCTTTATACGAAAGGGTAATTGCCCAGCAAATCCAAGAGAATGCCTAAACTTAAGATTCAGCGTTTTGATAGAGCTGATTATTTTGGGGATTATGTTTTTTACCTTAATCGTAAAGCTGTTGCCAGAATACCTTTTGGCGAAAGTTTCGAAATTGACTTAGAACCAGGTTTTTACCAAATAAACATCGGGGGTAAATGGGGTTTGGAGGCCGAAACATATGTCACTATCGGCGAACATCGCAAGGGATTTATCGTAGAAGCGAATTGGCTAAAATTTAAGGATCGTAAATGGCCAAAATGGTACCAACTAAGTTTTCGCGAAAAACCCTATATCCAATTACCCTTAAGGGGCGAGCGGGAAATTCTCAAACGTAATTACCAGCAAGGTTTAATAAGGTCACTTCTTTTTTCAATTTTAGTAGCTGGCTTTTTAGTTTGGCTATACCTGCTTTCGCAAGATGAGCAGAATGAAATATTAGAAATCTTAGCTATTTTAGGAATACCATTTATTTGGTTCGTAAATAAGGGAATGCGCATGGCCATGTTGAAAAATAACTCTGAAAACTAGTAGCCTCGGGCGACCAAGGTGATTGGTAGTTTTCGGCTATTATCAATTAGTTATCCTTTATTTAAAAACCAGACTAGAGGTTCTTTATTAGAGAACTTACTGTATCTTTGATTCCTAATTCGATAGATGAAACGTATTATCGCAAAAAGCACGCTTCGGGAATATTGGGAAAAACACGCTGATTCAGAACAGTATTTAAAGACGTGGTACGACACTGCCAAAAATGCTCAGTGGTTATCTCCGAATGATATTAAGCAAACCTATATTTCAGCAAGTATCCTGAAGAATGGCCGAGTGGTTTTTAATATAAAAGGAAACTCATATCGTCTAATTGTGAAATTCAATTATGAAAGGCAGTGGGCGTTCATTCGCTTTATTGGAACCCATGCAGAGTATGATAAAATAGATGCCGACACCATTTAAAAAGAACAAAGATGAATCTCAAACCCATTAAATCTGACAAAGACTACCAAGAAGCACTGGAGCGTCTTGAAGTAATTTTTGATGCTCCCATCGACTCGAAAGAAGGAGATGAAGCAGAAATACTATCGCTAATGATAGAGAATTTTGAAAATCAAAACTACCCGATTGAGGCTGCTGATCCTATTGAAGCGATTAAAATCCGAATGGAAGAATTGAACCTACGCCAAAAAGATTTAGTAGGCATTATAGGCGGTAAAAGTCGGGTGTCAGAGATATTAAATCGGAAGAAGAAATTGACTGTTGACATGATTAGAGAGTTAGAAAGAATCCTTCAGATTTCTGCATCCGTTTTAGTGAATAATTATTCAATAGATAAGAAATAACAAAGGGTAACAACACCTATACGCAATGCTAGTTTTAGGCCTAATCGAAAGGCCTCGCCTTTTAACCCGCCAAAACTGCGCTTTGACGTTTTAGCTATAAATTTAAAATCGCAAAACGCAGCTTTAGCTACAGTTTGTGCAGATTTGAAGGTGCAGGCTTTTATATCTCGCACTGCGCATAGCCAAACCGCCATTGGTAGGCGCTTTAATCTACAGGCGCTCAACCACCCACTCGTTTTACCTTATAGCCATTGTTGTTTAAAAAGCTTGTGATTTTATCGCGTAGATTACCTTGAATAATAATTTCACCATCTTTTACCGAACCGCCCGTAGCACAGTGATTCTTCACCTTTTTGGCTAAGTCTTTCAATTCATCTTCCGAACCAACAAAACCTTTGATTAGTACGGCTACCTTGCCGCCACGACCTTTTTTCTCTAAATGAGCTTCTAGTTTTTGTTCTTCTGGGGCTAAATTTTCCTGCTGCCCTTCATTGTCTGCCCAAGAGGGCGCACTACCCGTGGAATAAACCATGCCTCCTAGATCTGCGAGGCTATTTGAATTTTTCTTCTTTGCCATTATTTCAATCCTATCTCGCGTAAGCGTTCATTTAAATATTCTCCGGCTGTGATATCGTCGTATGCTTTAGGGTTTTTGGCATCAATACAGCTTTCCAAACAATTTAGGGGCATCTCCGAACGAGGGTGTAAAAAGAAAGGAATGCTAAAACGACTGCTTCCCCAGGCTTCTTTGGGCGGGTTTACTACCCGGTGGGTGGTACTACGTAATTTGTTATTAGTATGCCTTTGTAGCATATCACCTACATTAACCACTATTTGTCCCGGCAAGGCCGTTACACCAACCCATTCCCCTTGTTTATTTAATACCTGTAAACCATCGGCCGAAGCACCCATTAATAGTGTAATTAAATTAATGTCTTCGTGTTCGGCAGCACGCACTGCGTCTTTAGGTTCTTCGGTTATGGGCGGATAATGAATGGGACGTAAAATACTATTGCCATTGTGAATGTGCTTATCAAAGTAAAACTCATCTAAACCTAGGTATAAGGCCAAAGCACGCAGCATATCTCGTCCCGTATCTTCTAATGTTTGGTAAGCCTCTTTGCCCACCGCATTAAAACGATCCAATTCTTTTACTTCAATATTACTGGGGTATTCTTGCTGAATCGGATCATTGTCTTCTACATACTGCCCAAAATGCCAGAACTCCTTTAAGTCACCTGTATTACGACCTTTTGCATGCTCTTTGCCGAAACCGGTATAGCCACGCTGACCTGCCAATCCGGCAATTTCATATTGCCTTTTTTGTGCTTCACTTAGGCCAAAAAAGTTTTGTACCTCTTGATAAAGTTCACTGCTTAAAGCATCACTTAAGCGATGGTTTTTTAAAGCCACAAAACCAATTTCTTCGTAAGCCTTGCCTAAGTCTTGCACAAACTGATTTTTACGTTGGGCATCACTGCTTAAAAAATCAGCTAAGTCTACCGAGGGAATACCAAGTTTTTCAGACATTTTAATGAATTTATCACAAAGGTAGAGAAAAGCGACAATCTTAAAATGACTAGAGCCAATGCCTTTTTAACAATGCTTTATTTATGGAAATCTTAGTTTTTTAAATGAAGCTGGTCGAGATAAAAAGGTATTTTTGAAGCTCTCAAATTGCATAGCATGAAATTCAACCGCAAAGGTTTAAACGATACACAATTAATCGATTTTTATAAGGCCATTTTAAAGCCTCGCCTTATTGAAGAAAAAATGTTAATTACCCTGCGCCAGGGTAGAATTTCTAAATGGTTTTCGGGTTACGGCCAAGAGGCAATTTCGGTGGGTGCCACTTTAGCTATGCAAAAGGATGAGTTTATGCTGCCCATGCATCGTAATTTAGGTATGTTTACCACTCGTGAAGTGCCCCTTAACCGCCTGTTTTCACAGTTTTTAGGCAAAGCCAATGGCTTTACTAAAGGGCGCGATCGCTCTTTCCACTTTGGCAGCATAGAACATCATTTAGTGGGAATGATTTCTCATCTCGGTCCACAATTAGGCATTGCCGATGGTATTGCCTTAGCTCATAAATTAAAAGGCGACAATAAAGTTTGCTTGGTAATTACCGGCGATGGTGGCGCCAGCGAGGGCGATTTTCATGAGGCTTTAAATGTAGCGGCCGTTTGGAAATTACCAGTGATATTTTTGGTAGAAAATAATCAATGGGGATTAAGTACGCCTAGTGATCAGCAGTTTGCTTTTAAAAGTTTCGTTTATAAGGCGATAGGCTATGGCGTTAAAGGAAAAAGTATTGACGGAAATAATTTATTAGAGGTTTATCATACGGTAAAGGAAATTGCAGAAGAGATTAAGCAAGATTCCGTGCCTTTTATTTTAGAGTGCCGTACCTTTAGAATGCGTGGTCACGAAGAGGCGTCTGGCACTAAATATTATCCCGATGGTTTACAAGATGAGTGGTCTGAAAAAGACCCAGTTGAAAATTACCGGGCTTTTTTAATTAATGAAGGCATTCTTAGTCCGGAAGAAAACGAGAATATTACGAATATCTTAAAAACGGAAATAAGTACGGCTTTCGAAGAGGCTTATAAGGAGCCTAAAATGATCTTTAATGAAGCCGAGCAGTTTAAAGATTTGTTTGCTGAAAACGAGAAGGCTCCCACTCCTGCAGAAGGAGAAAAACGTGAGATGCGTATGGTCGATGCTTTTCATAATGCCTTAGATCAGGCCATGGAAAGGCATCCCGAACTAATTTTAATGGGCCAAGATATTTCTAAATACGGTGGCGTTTTTAAAGTTACCGAAGGTTTAGCCGACAAATATGGAGTAGAACGTGTGCGCAATACGCCGCTCTGCGAATCGGCCGTGGTAGGGTCTGCTTTGGGTTTGAGCATTGCGGGCTATAAGGCGATGATGGAAATGCAGTTTGCCGACTTTGCCACCGAAGGTTTTAATCAGATTGTGAATAATCTAGCCAAAATTCACTGGCGCTGGGGACAGAAAGCCGATGTGGTAATCCGCATGCCAACTGGTGCGGGTGTTGCAGCTGGCCCTTTTCATAGTCAAAGTAATGAAGCTTGGTTTAGCCATGTCCCAGGCTTGAAAATCGTTTATCCTGCCTTCCCACAGGATGCTAAGGGTTTGTTATTAAGTGCTTTAGAAGACCCTAATCCAGTTTTGGTTTTCGAGCATAAAGCACTTTACCGCTCTATTTATGGTGATGTAACCGAGGCCTACTATAACACACCAATCGGTGAAGCCCAAATAGTGAGGGAAGGGACTAAGGCCAGTATTATAACTTATGGCGCCTGCGTACATTGGGCCTTAAATTATGTGGAAGAAGAGGATTTGGAGGTTGAGGTTCTTGATTTACGAACCTTAATGCCATTGGATAAAGCAGGCATTCTTGAATCAGTTAAAAAAACTGGTCGCGCGCTTATCCTTACGGAAGATACGCTCTTTGGCAGCATCGTGAATGATATTGCCGCTATTCTTACCGAAGAAGCTTTTGAGTTTTTAGACGCACCAATTAAACGCGTGGCGAGCTTGGATACGCCAGTACCTTTTGCCGCAGAATTAGAAGCTGGCTTTTTGGGGAAAGAGCGCTTTAAAACGGCTTTACAAGACTTACTGGCTTATTAAGCCAATTCATTTATCATTTTTGCCTTTTTTAAAATGATTGGCGGTCTTAAATTGTGAAAGCCTTTCTTTACTGTAAGTTACAAATGGGTTTTCTGCTTTATAGTTTGCTGCTAAAAAACGCTCGTAATACTCTTGGGCCGAACTTTTATCTGCAAATTTTTCGTCATAAGATCGTGCGATATAGTAAAACATTAGCGGGTCCTTTTCAAAGTGAAAAGACTCTTTAAATGATATCAAGGCTGCGTCGTATTCTTCTAAATGAAAATGGTTGAGACCAATATAATAGTAATAGGAAGCTGTTTTATCGGAAACTGCTTCTAGTAAGGCTTTTTTAAATGCTTTTTCACTTTGGCTATACTCCTTGGTTTCAAAGTAGGCAAGGCCACGATACTTGTAAATTAACTCCGTGGGTTCTTCTTTTAACTCCAAGCGCTCAAAACATTTAAGGCTAGTGGCATAGTTATTTAAGTGAAAATTAGCGATTCCTAATAGCTTTAGCTGATAGGCGCTTGAGTCTTTGCTGAGACGGAAATTTTCTTCAATTAGTTCCTTTACGGTATTGTAATTTTCTTGTCGGTAGGCCGAGTTCGCACCTAAAATTCGTAGGGGGATATTATTGGGGTCTAGCTGTAAAGCTAAGGCGACTAAACTATCTGTTGCCGAATAATAACGTATTTCTAAATAGATCTTAGCTAGTCCAAAAAATGCTTCAACATCAGTAGGACTGTAGCTTAGTGCATCTTGGTAGCTAAATAATGCGCTTTGAATATCGCTTAACTGTAAAGATATTTGTGCTCGTTGTTTATGGTAATAAGCATTACTGCGATCTACTTCAAGCAGCTGCCTATATAAGGCTAATGCCGGCTTATAAAGTCCTCTCTTTTTATAAAGGGTAGCTAACTTTACCTTAGCAATATTGTGGCTATCATTAGCGGCTATTAATGCCTGGTATTGCGCCTGTGCTTTACCATTTTGGCCTAAATTTTCATAACAATAAGCGGAAGTCATCAAGTAGTACTCGTCATCTTTATTATCTGCGTAAAGCTGATTTAAGCTTTCTAAGGCCTTATCGAATTGCATCAAGGCCAATTCACTTTTTAGCTCTTTTTGTAAACTATCTTCTTGTGCTTTCGCAAGATGCGCAGGAATTAAGAAGCTGATAATGAGTAGTAATCGAAGCATAAATACTATTTGCTACAAATAAACTAAATTTTTAGTTGAATATTAATTATTAATAGGAATTAATACCTTGAAGCTTAAATTTTTGTCATCCTCAGAACCGAGAATCTGAGCCATGCACCGGAAACATTGAGCTTTTGATTGTGCAATTTCTTGGCGACCTCTGGGAAACCCTTGGTGCACCCTGGGGTAATAAGGGATAATAAAAGTGTAGGGACCTTGAAGCGGGTTTAAGCTGACAATAGTTAAGGATTATTGATTGAATAAAAATCGACAAAAAGACGCTACGCCAATCAGATTATAAAGCCAAACCGCTTTTTAATTATTAGCGCGTGGATGGAAGCTCATAATGGTATCGCGCAATTGCTGCTGGCTGAGATGGGTGTAGATTTCGGTGGTCGTTATGCTTTCGTGGCCAAGCATATCTTGCACGGCTCTTAAGTCTGCACCGTGTTTTACTAAATGGGTAGCAAAGCTATGGCGAAAGGTATGCGGACTAATTTCTTTACGAATACCAGCTTTAGTAGCGGCACCTTTCACAATATTAAAAATCATCGCCCGGCTTAATTTTTTTCCCCGTCGATTAAGAAAGAGAAAATCTTCGTGACCGCGCATAATCTCTTGATGCACTCGCACTTCCTTGCGGTAAAGTTCCATCCGCTTTTGCGCTAAGGCGTTAATGGGAATTAGTCGTTCTTTATTCCCTTTACCGGTTACACGGATTATATCTTCTTTTAAAAATAGATCTGAAATACGTAATTCAGTTAACTCTGAAACCCGCAGTCCACAACCGTATAGTGTTTCTAAAATCGCCTTATTGCGCATGCCCTCGGGTTTACTGAGATCTACGCTATTAATCATTGATGCTACTTCTTCCTCTTCTAAATAGACTGGCAGCTTGCGGCTTAAACGCGGAGCATTTAAGAGTTCAGCGGGATTGGTGCTACGATAGTCTTCTAAGACTAAATATTTATAAAATCCTTTTATACTAGAAATAAAACGGGCTTGACTATTGGCACTTATTCCAGCTTTAGACAAATGTACAACCGCTTCTTCTAGCGCTTTTAAATCAAGATTTAAAGGCATCCAACCTCTTTCTTCACTAAAGTCGGCTAGCTTAAGAAGATCACGGCGATATGCCTTCACCGAATTTTCGGCTAAGCCTTTTTCAATTTTCAAATAATCGCAAAACTCTTTAATGGCGCCGCTCCACTTCATTTAGTACTTTTGATGCTCTAAATGTACTAAATGAAAATTGCCATAATCAACGGTCCTAACCTAAATTTATTAGGCAAGCGTCAGCCCGAAATATACGGAGGTCAAAGCTTTGAGGTTTTTTTGGGACAATTAAGAAAAAGGTTTAGTCATTTGGAAATCAGTTACTTTCAATCTAATGTAGAAGGCGACTTACTTAATGCATTACATCGCACTGCAGAAGACTCACAAGGAATTATTCTCAATCCCGCAGCTTTTACGCACACATCGCTAGCTTTAGGTGATGCGGTAAAGGGCCTAGACTGTCCTATTATAGAGGTTCACATCTCTAATATTTTTCAACGCGAAGAATTTCGGCATTTCAGCTATGTGTCTAGCGGAGCCAAAGCAGTTATATCTGGCATGGGCTTGTTGGGCTATGAAATGGCTTTACGCTATTTCGATCAAGCTTAAAGCTTTAAGTCTTGGAAGGTTTTTTTACCACGCAAATAAAAGGCAGCCACAATACTTTTAGGAAATACACCCTTTAGCTTGGATAATGGTGCACTTTTACGTGTACGCTTTTCTATAAAGAGTTGATTAAACATTCCATAAAAGGCAAAATGGGCTCGCAATACGGCTAAAAGTAATTTTAGATGGCCAGTTAATAAGAATTTTATGGCGGCTACGCCATCTAAAATTAAACGTGCGAATATACTTGGCAAAGCTTTACTGTGTGGTAGATTTAAGAAGAGTATAATTAAGCTGTTGCGAAAGTTCAAATAAGTTTTTTGGGGCGAGTAGGTTTTTAAAGTAGCTCCGCCTAAATGATACACTAGCGAGAACGGTTCTACTGCAACTTTAAATCCTGCTAATTGCATACGCCAACAAAGGTCAATTTCTTCCATGTGGGCAAACAGTCTTTCATACAGTTTGCCTGCTTGCTCAAAGGCAGATTGGCGTATGGCCAAACAAGCACCGCTCGCCCAAAATACTTCTTGGTAATTGTCGTATTGCCCATTATCTTCCTCTAAATGGTCAAAGATTCTTCCTCTACAAAAGGGATAGCCCAAAATATCAACAAAGCCTCCAGAAGCGCCAGCATATTCGAAATGTGGCCTTGATTTCAAATCTTTAATTTTAGGCTGTAATGCCCCTAGGGTCGCATCTGCTGTAAAGCGCGCGTGGAGAGGAGCTAACCAATTAGGACTCACTTCAACATCAGAATTGAGAAGCACTACATATTCCTCTGGAATGTGCTTTAAGCCTTTATTGTAGCCGCCGGCATAACCGTAATTATCTTCTAGTTCAATAATTTGGATCGTTGGAAACTCCTTACGAGTAAAAGCCACCGAATCGTCACTGGAATGGTTGTCGATTAAGTAGACCTTCCCGAGATCTGCGCTATGTTTTAATACATTCCCTAAAAATCGTTCTAGAAGTTCTTTTCCATTCCAATTAAGAATGGCAACCGCAAAGGGGGCATCAGGCATGTTTCCAACGTTTATGACTCCACAACCAGTTAGCAGGGTCTTTTTGTATTAGTTTTTCCAACGCCGCCATATGGGTATTGGTTATCTCGTAAGTTTCTGTGGCTTGCGGGTCTTCAAAAAGAAGTTTGGCCTCTATTTCATAAAAGCCACGCCTAACGCGAATTATATCAATAAACACTACCGCCAAATCACATTTTTTGCTCAGGTTTTCTACTCCTAAATGCACTGGTGTAGATTGGTTTAAGAATTGGCCCCGGTATTTAATTTTACCCTTGTGCGGACTTTGGTCGGCCATAAAAACATAGAGTGGATTAGGGTCTGCATTATTGAGCATAAAGGGGTAGGTATCTGCCATTTTGAACAATTGTAAACCAAATTGTTCTCTAATTTTCACAATGAGTTTATTGAAACGCGGGTTTTTTAAAGGATGGTAAACGGCATAACAATTTTGAGGAACTACCAGAGGAATAGACATGGCGGTCCATTCGAAATTAGTATGATGGCCCATTACCATAATAAGGCCTTTGTTTTTATTGTAAAGCTTTTGAAACACCTCGGGGTTGCGCAAAACAAAGCGTTTGCGCATGTTTTTTTCGGAAATGGATAAGCTTTTAAAAGATTCTACAATGATATCTGCAAAATTGCGGTAAAAGCCTTTTTTAGTCTTCCGCAGATCTTCTTCGCTCATCTCTGGAAAGGAAGTGCGTAGGTTTTTCTCTATTACCGCTGCTCGATAATTGAAGACTGCGCCTAATATCCAAGCTATAAAATTGCTAAGAATATATATTAAACGAAAGGGCAAAAAGGATACGAAGCGGCCAAAGGCCACTGCAATCTGATAAACAACCATGCCGCAAATTTAGCGGTTTATCCGGTCTGCACCAGTAGTTCCTAAAATGATGTTTTGATTAGTACGCGTGCCGAATTCACGAGCGTTTGGGTCACTGTCGGGGTCAATAGTTCCCGGACCACCGTAGGCTCTGAAGTAAAGATCTCTTCGCCAATCGCGGCTTTGTAATTCGCCCATAGCTGTTGAATGAATAAGCTGGAACTCTTGGGTAGAGGGTTCAAACTCACCAAAGACAAACATTTTATTGTTTTGTTTTACGGTAAAATCGCTTTCAATTCTGTTGTATTGCCAAATAATATAGGCGGGCATATTGGGCTCCATATCGCGTCTCTCACGCTGATCGGGTTTGCCATAAGTAAGCCAAACCCGTCCACGGTCGGTTTTATAACCTTTACGTAAACCGCTGCTAAATAAGTGATTAGCTTCTTTTACTTGTCGGTGGTAGCTTTTCCATGCTTGTTCGGGGGCGAGAGGTTTTTTATTACGCCAAAAGGCTAAGAAATATTTTTTTAAGAGTTGCTCATCAGCTTGAGCTAAAAGAGTTTCCTGACTAATTTGTTCTCTTTCGGAGGAGATCGGGTAGAGGTACTCTACAAATTTATAAATACTGTCTAGGTTTCCGATAAAATCAACGAAAGAGCCGGTATAATCCTCAGCTTCAAATGAACCGGGCAATACTTCGCCATCGGCATTTTTACGATAAAAGAAGGTTTTATGCTCTAATACTTGTTCTCCTTTTTGGTTTAAGGCTTCTATTACCAAATTATAATTACCACTGGGTAGTTTTTCAATATTAAAGGCGTTTAAAACCGGAACTACTGGGCTTGCTGTACTCTTTATAAAGCCTGCATAGTTATTAAGTTTATTGCCGGTGCTTTCGTCTTGGATATAATAGCGCAAAAGAAATTTTGACTCACTACCCAAAGCTAAATCTAGATTGTAAAGTTCATTGTAAAAAGATAATTGCTTAGTGCTTTCGGGGAAGTAGGGGGTGCCATTACTAATAATTGGCAAGAGAGCGTAACCTGAACGAACGTAAGAATTTGCTGGGGCTTCATCGGCAGCTTCGAAATTTTCTAAAAATACCACTTGCGAATGATCAGCTGTATCTTTTTTAATATTTAGTACTAGGTTTTTTGAAAACTCATAGCGCTCGGCGGTATCGTTCACATCTACTATTTGCAGTTGCATTTCATAACTGCCTTGTTCCATCGGGAAACGTTGTTGGTGAAATAAGAACTGATTGAGCGTGCCAGTATCTTGATAATTGGGACTATTTATACGAAAACGATCGCCTGTAATTACTTTACCTTCTTGAAAAACGCTTACTGTTACTTCTAAGCCTCCGCTAAAGCCAGACTCTTTTTTTACGTAATCAAGAGTGTAACTATCAATTCCAAAGTACAATTCAACGTAAGATTGCCGTTGATCCGTCATAAATTCCGATACGGAAATATATAAGTTAGTTTTTTTAGCGGATACGAAAAGGCTGAAAAACAGTAAGATAAATATCTTGTGCATAGAGTATTTATTTCAAAGGAGAATATTATACGAATATAGACAGAAAAAGAGGCTTAAGGTTGTTTGTGGAGCTAAAAATAATTTTACATTTGCATCCCCTTAGGAAATAAGGGCAACATATTGGAGAGATGGCAGAGTGGTCGAATGCGGTAGTCTTGAAAACTATTGAGGGTCACACCTCCGGGGGTTCGAATCCCTCTCTCTCCGCGAGTTCGAGTACCGAACTTTGGTAAAACCCTGAAAATCATAGCATTTTCAGGGTTTTTTGTTTCCTCCGCTTGGCAAAAAAATGCAGGTTTTGGCACTTTAAAAACGCTAAATCGTAACCCCACCCCATTTAGGGGTTACGATTTAGGAATTGGAAAATTAAAAAGTGTACTTCCTTAACTTTCAGGATTTTGCGCGGTCAGGTTTCAGGACGATGTCCTAATATTGTAGTGCGAAGTGAGGGCGACAACTGTCAAAAAGGGTTGAAAATCGTAACCCCTGCCGTAACCCCTAATCGTAACCCCGGCAGGTTCTATGAATCCAATCCTTAAGACGCTAAAAGACAATGTTTTATGTCGTCAAGAAACACCTTTAGAGTCTTGTTCTTTCTGAACAAGTCAAAAACCAACAAGGACGGAGCTCCGATTATGCTCCGTATCACTATCAATGGTCAGCAAGTGGCCCTAAATGTGCGCCGACGAATTCCCGTTTTTGACTGGGATCAGAAACGCGGACTCCCTCTGGTGCGAGATCAGTTCACCCATGACATCGATCTGTATCTGGAAACGTTTCGCAATAAAGCCTTCCAGGCATTCACCGATTTAAGTCAGGAATACGATGTGGTAACGGCGGCCATGGTGCGTGATTATATCAATGGCGTGAACGGTCATCGATCAAAGACAATCATGGAGATTTGGGAGCAGCATAATGAAGAGCTGAAAAAGAACATTGATAAGACTTGCTCTTATACTTTGTGGCAAAAGCATCAAACTGCGAAAAACCACT
>CBFHVV010000029.1:34850-34943 GCA_965658965.1 Croceimicrobium sp. | reverse complement strand
TGCAGGGTAAGTGTTTGTTTTTTCTGCTTGCCGCGATAGCTAACCGTGTAAAAGTAGGTTCCATTAGTGCACTCTTGTCCTTGATATTGACCA
>CBFHVV010000029.1:0-34840 GCA_965658965.1 Croceimicrobium sp. | reverse complement strand
TATAAGGCGGACTATTTCGTGTAGCCAAAATATGGCCCCAGCGATTAAATATTACCAGTTGTAAATTGATTATACTCTCTGCATTTTGGATCTGAAAAAGGTCATTTACCCCATCTCCATTAGGGCTGAATATATTTGGTAAAACAAGTTGAATCTCTCCACCCGTAGGTATATAGACCTGTTTTATTACCGTGTCGCGGCAGCCATTAGGCTTAGTGAGAATAAGCATTACCGAGAAGTTCCCCGTACTTAAGTAGGTATGCTGGGTAGTGCTATCTGAGCTAAGTTGGTTTAGGCCATCGCCAAAAAACCATTGAGCATTATAGCCAAATTGATGGTGATTAAAGCTTAAGTGGGTGGAATCTGCGTTTAAATATTCAAAATCAAAATCAGCATTAAATGTGTCGCTAGTAATAGCCACATTTATAATAGAGTCGCAGTCGCTGCTAGATGCCTTTAAAAAACTAAAACTAGTGTCGGCTAGGTAGTACTGGTTGTTAATAAACAAAGAGTCAAAAGGGCAAAGGGTATAGGTTCGGCTAATGCTGGGGCTAGCTTTAAAACTAAGATTTACCGAATTGATGATGTAACAACCATTGGCTGCCGCTAGAGTGTCTTGATAACTGCCAGCTTGCTTCTCCCAGTTGCCGTTAATTAAAATACTATCGCCTTGGCAAATGCTTAAATTGCTAATGCTTCCGCTTGCAAATGGGCTGTAGGCGCTGCCGGGAAGCAAGCACGTGGGAGGAGAAACAATAAAGCCTGTCATATTAGTGCCAGAGCTACTAGGCCAACTATTACTGGAGCTGCCATCTGTAGAGGTGTAGCGGGTGCAGTTGCCATTTTCTCTTACCAGCTTATTCCATTTTAAAGCGCGTGAAACTCCCGACACCTTATTTTTTACGGCTGTTCCCTGCAGGCCAATCATATCTACAAAAGTATTGCCGCTACCAAAAGTTAGAGCAATACAGTCGTCATCGTTCACTCCATTAGAGTTGAAAGACTGATTACTAGCGCATGCTTTAAAGTCGCTACTGGCTTGGTTGTTATTGGCATTGCTTATAATGGTTGAGCTTCCTGCCGCCAAGAAGCCACTTAATTGGTCGCTGCTGCTGGAAGAGTTATTACTACCATTATAAACTTGCACATAATAGCTGCTTAAATTAATGGTATTGTTAGTGGGGTTGAAAATTTTTATCGCCCATCCCGCGCCTGGATCCCAATCGACATATTCAGTAATTATTAAATCGTCTAGTTGAGCCTGCAGGCTAAAACTTAAAAGTAGGAGAAGGTAAAAAAGGTGGCGCATGGCTTAGTTTGATCGAAAAGGCAAATTTAATTTCTTAAAGTTAAGGGGGCATTAAGAAGTGGAAAAAGCAGATAGCACTGGTTGATGGGGCGGCAGTGTGCAGAAATGTCTAAACCTTGCTGTATCGGGGCTGCGGTAATTTAGTTGGATAAGCCTATTAGAATAATGCCTTTCTCTATTTTATAAAGATGGGCTATTGCTTACCTTTGCATTAATTTTGACTAAATCTAAATAGCTTATGATAAAGGTATCAGATACAGCGAGAGTGCGCTTGGAGAGCCTTCTTAGCGAAAGCGGAAAAGCTTTAGAAAATACATATATACGAGTAGGGGTTGATAGTGGCGGCTGTAGCGGCCTTTCTTACAATCTCGATTTTGATTCAGAAATGAAAGAAAGTGATAAACTTTTTGAAGATCAGGATGTAAAGATATTGGTAGATAAGAAGAGTTTCTTATACTTGATTGGTACGACCCTGGAATACAGTGGAGGGTTGAATGGAAAAGGTTTTTCTTTCAATAATCCCAATGCGTCTCGTACCTGTGGCTGCGGCGAAAGCTTTGCGGTTTAATTTTAAAATCTCATTATGAAAACAGAAGAGAGCTACTTAGACGAAGTTACCGCTTCCGAATATAAATATGGCTTTTACACAGACATCGAATCTGATAAGGTTCCCGCTGGTTTAAGCGAAGAAGTAATCCGTATAATTTCCGCAAAAAAAGGCGAGCCAGAATGGATGCTTAATTGGCGTTTAGAGGCCTACGAGCAGTTTTTGAAAATGACGGAACCGGATTGGGCCAATGTGTCTTATCCGAAACCCGATTTGCAAGCAATTTCCTTTTATTCGGCCCCCAAGCGCAAGAAGGAGCTAGAAAGCTTAGATGAGGTTGACCCCGAGCTTTTAAAAACCTTCGAGAAATTAGGCATATCCATTGACGAACAAAAGCGTCTTTCTGGAGTAGCCATGGATGTGGTGGTAGATTCCATCTCGGTGAAAACCACCTTTCGCGAAAAGCTTGGTGAATTAGGAATTATTTTCTGCTCTATTTCAGATGCCATTAAAGAATATCCCGAACTAGTTAAAAAACACATCGGTACCGTGGTGCCGAGAAGCGATAACTATTATGCGGCTCTAAACTCTGCGGTATTTACCGATGGAAGTTTTTGTTATATCCCTAAAGGCGTGCGTTGCCCAATGGAGTTAAGCACTTATTTCCGCATCAATGAAGCGGGAACGGGTCAGTTTGAGCGCACTTTATTAATTGCGGATGAGGAAAGCTATGTTTCTTATTTAGAGGGATGTACTGCGCCAATGCGCGATGAAAATCAATTGCACGCTGCGGTAGTGGAGTTGGTAGCCTTAGATGACGCCGAGATTAAATATTCTACCGTGCAAAACTGGTACCCAGGCGATAAAAATGGCAAGGGTGGTGTGTTTAACTTCGTAACTAAGAGAGGTATTTGCGAGCGCAATGCAAAGATTTCTTGGACGCAGGTAGAGACTGGTTCAGCGGTAACCTGGAAATATCCTTCTTGTATTTTGAAAGGGGAGAATTCGGTAGGTGAATTTTATTCGGTAGCCGTTACCAATAATTTTCAGCAAGCAGATACGGGTACGAAAATGATTCACTTAGGTAAGAATACCAAGAGTACTATTATTAGTAAAGGTATTTGCGCGGGTAAGAGTAATGGTAGCTATCGCGGTCTGGTTAAGATTGGTCCGCGTGCCGAGAATGCTCGTAATTTCTCGCAGTGCGATTCACTTTTAATGGGAAGCAGCTGCGGTTCGCACACTTTCCCATATATCGAAACACAAAATAAAAGTGCCAAAGTAGAGCATGAAGCTACTACAAGTAAGATAGGCGAAGATCAAATATTTTACTGTCAGCAAAGAGGAATTGGCGAAGAAGAAGCCATTGCCCTTATTGTAAACGGTTATTGTAAAGATGTATTAAATCAGTTACCCATGGAATTTGCGGTAGAAGCACAAAAGCTTCTTGCCATTAGTTTAGAGGGTTCAGTAGGTTAAGAATTGTAGAAAAAAAGCTATGTTAAAAATAACTAATCTTCACGCTAATATTGGAGATAAAGAAATTTTAAAAGGGATAAATTTAGAGGTTAAACCAGGTGAGATTCACGCTATTATGGGGCCGAATGGCTCTGGCAAAAGTACCTTATCTTCGGTAATTGCTGGTCGTGAAGACTACGAAATCACTGCGGGGCATATCGATTTTGAAGGCGAAGACTTAAGCGACTTAGGTGCGGAAGAAAGAGCGCATAAGGGTATCTTTTTATCCTTCCAATATCCGGTAGAAATTCCGGGCGTAACGGTTACCAACTTTATTAAAACCGCGATCAACGAAACTCGCAAAGCGCGCGGCGAAGAAACCATGCCAGCAAACGTAATGCTTAAGCAGATGCGTGAGAAAATGGGTCTCTTAGAAATTGATAGCGCTTTCTTAAGCCGTTCCTTAAACGCGGGTTTTTCTGGCGGTGAAAAGAAACGTAACGAGATTTTCCAAATGGCTATGTTAGAGCCGAAATTGGCCATTCTCGACGAAACAGATTCGGGTTTGGATATCGACGCTCTACGAATCGTTGCTAATGGTGTTAATAAGCTTAAGAGCAAAGACAATGCGATTATAGTTATTACCCACTACCAAAGATTACTAGACCATATCGTACCCGATTTCGTTCACGTATTACATAAAGGTAAAATAGTGAAGAGTGGGGATAAAAATCTTGCTTTAGAATTAGAATCTAAGGGCTACGATTGGTTGAAGGAAGAGGCCACCGTTTAAGTCGAATTTTAATAAAGTTGATTTAAAATGGAAGCATTAAAAGATAAACTAGAATCCTCCTTCCTCGTTCTAGAAAACGAGTTAAATGGAGAAGCAGATACCGCTGTACACCAGCTTCGTCGCGAAGCTTTCAAGCGCTTTTTGCAGATGGGTTTTCCTACCAAACGTCACGAAGAATGGCGATATACCAATCTAAAACCTATTCTAAAACACGACTATCGAATTTTCCCAAAAGAAGATACCTCAGTAGAGTTTAAAGATATTAAGCGCTTTTTCTTAAGTGATCAGGATACTTACAAATTGGTATTTGTTGATGGGGTTTACAGCTCTTGGTTAAGCGAAACCACTCACCAAGGTTTTGATGTATGTACTTTTAGCAATATGCTAAATAAATACCAGGAAGTAAGTGATGAGTACTTTGCCAAAGCGCTACCCAAAGAGGAAGCTCTGGCGGCGGTAAATACGGCCTTTGCTAAAGAAGGTGCCTTTATTCGCATTAAGAAAAATATTACCGCCGATAAGCCGGTAGAATTACTTTTTGTAAGTACCGACCACGGTCATGAAATTATGACCCAACCGCGCAACTTAGTAGTGGTGGAAGAGAATGCAGAGGTTACCATTATCGAGCGTCACCAAAGCTTAAGCAAGAGTGCTGTTTTAACCAATACCGCTACCGAAATTTTCGCTTTGCGCGATTCGCGTCTAAATTATTATAAGATTCAAAACGACAATGAATCGGCCTCATTGATAGATAGTACTAGCGTTAAGCAGTACCGTAATTCGAATGTAAATGTGGGTACTTTTTCCTTCGGTAATAAGCTTATTCGTAATAATCTAAACTTCTTTATTGAAGAGGAGCATACCGAAAGCACCCTAGATGGTATCACCATTATTAGCGAAGGCCAAACCGTAGATCACCATACTTTAGTAGATCATAAAGTGCCTAATTGCTACAGCGATGAAATGTATAAAGGCATTTACGATGGTAATGCCAACGGTGTGTTTAATGGAAAGGTGATGGTGCATCCACATGCGCAAAAAACCAATGCTTTTCAGCAGAATAATAATGTGTTGCTAACTGATAAAGCTTCCATTGATACTAAGCCGCAGTTAGAGATTTATGCTGATGACGTAAAGTGCTCGCATGGTTGTACCATTGGACAGCTAGATGATGATGCCTTGTTCTATATGATGAGTAGAGGTATTCCCGAAAAAGAAGGAAAAGCCCTATTGCTTTATGCATTTGCCAATGATGCCTTACGTAATGTGAAATTACCTGCCTTACGGAAGCGCTTAAACAAGCAAATTGCCAATAAGCTAAATGTTAACCTAGATTTTGAATTGTAATTAATAGAAGGAAGTCTTCTTTTTGGCTCTGTAGCCTTTAATTTTATGATAGATATTCAGTCCGTTCGTGCGCATTTTCCCATCTTAGACCAAGAGGTTAACGGAAAACCCTTGGTGTATTTTGATAATGCCGCAACTACCCAAAAACCGCTCAAGGTAATTGAAGGGGTGGATGATTATTATCGCACTATTAACAGTAATGTACATCGTGGTGTGCATCACCTTAGTGGTTTGGCCACCGACGCGATGGAAGGGGCTAGGGCTAAAATTCGCAATCACCTCAATGCCGAACGATTAGAAGAAATAATCTTCACCAAAGGAACGACGGATGGTATTAACTTGCTTACCAGTTCGCTTGCAAAAGGCCTTATAGAGGAAGGAGATGAGATAATTATCTCTCACTTAGAACACCATAGTAATATCGTGCCTTGGCAAATGCTTTGCGAGCAAACAGGGGCTGAGTTAAAGGTGATACCTATTAATGATTCCGGCGAGCTGGCGCTAGATGCTTTCCAAAATTTACTCAGTACTAAAACTAAATGGCTAGCGGTTAATCATATTTCTAATGCCTTGGGTACAATTAACCCGATTAAGGAAATGATTAAAATGGCGCATGCAGTGGGCGCTAAAGTGCTAATTGACGGAGCGCAGGCTGCGCCGCATTTAAAGATTGATGTTCGCGATTTAGACGCAGATGTTTACGTTTTAAGTGGGCATAAATTATTTGGCCCAACGGGTATTGGAATTCTCTATGGTAAAAAAGAGCTTTTAGAGGAATTACCACCTTATCAAGGAGGCGGTGAAATGATTGCAGAAGTGAGTTTTGAAAAAACCACCTATGCGGGACTTCCACACAAGTTTGAAGCGGGCACCCCTAATATTGCGGGCGCAATAGGCTTAGGTTTAGCGGTTGATTATGTCAATGAAATTGGCTTAGAGAACATTTCTGCCTACGAGCAGGAACTACTAGAATATGGCACCCAAGAGTTAAAAACTAATTTCCCAGAGCTCCGCATTGTAGGCGAAGCGGAAAATAAAACCAGTGTAATCTCCTTCTTAATCGGCGATATTCATCCCTACGATTTAGGAGTGATTCTCGATAAGTTAGGCGTGGCAATGCGTACAGGTCATCATTGTACCCAGCCCATTATGCAGCGTTATAATATACCTGGTACCTTAAGGGCAAGCTTTGCCTTTTACAATACCAAATCTGAAATAGACCAAATGATTGCCGCTTTACAAAAAGGTGTTGCGATGTTAAGTTAGAAAGCATGAAAAAATGGGTGCTTAAGGCAGTTATTCAAAAGCTAATTTCGTGGCTACCGAATAGTCACAAGGTTAATTTTTGGTTCCAAAAAAACATTACTAAAGGGGTTCGCCTAAGCGATGATTATTTCGGTGATAAACTAGTTCACGCAAAAGATCACCTTAAGTTTTTTCGAGCGCATCTGCCGAAAGGCCAGTTTAGTAGCTTAGAATTAGGAACGGGATGGTATCCGGTAGTGCCCTTGGCAATGTACTTGGCAGGCGCTGAAAATTGTAGTAGTATCGACCTCAATCCCCTTATGACCAAAGAGTCTTTTGCAGAGACTATTCAAAAGTATAAAGACTGGTTTAAAGCTGGAAAGCTAAAAGATTTTGAGCCTTACTTTTTACCTGAACGAATCGCGCAGTTAGAAAAGACAGACTTAAGTAAGGCCTCTTACGAAACTTTATTGGTGATTTTTAATTTCGAATACCGTGTGGGGGATGCTCAAAATCTTCAAGATTCCGAGGAAACTTACGATTTAATTCATAGTAACAACGTGTTTGAACATGTGCACGGTCCCGTATTAAGCAAGATTCTTTTAGAATTTAAAAGGGTCTTAAAACAAAATGGGCTGATGAGTCATTTTATTGATATGTCGGATCATTTTGCACATTTGGATTCCTCTATAACTATTTATAACTTCTTGCGCTTCAGCCCGAAAGAGTGGAATAGGATAGATAATGAAGTGCAGCCGCAAAACCGCTGGCGCATGAGCGATTACGAGGAATTATACCAGAGGCTCAATCTGCAAATCTCTGCCAAGGAAGCGAGGCCAGGAGAAATTAGTGAATTAGAAAAAATTACAATAGCGGACTGTTTCAGTTCCAAAACCAAGGAAGACTTGGCGATAAGCCATGTGCACCTTGTAAATACAATTTAAGATGGCAAGCATAAAAGAAGTACAAACGGAAATTGTAGAAGAGTTTTCCATGTTCGACGATTGGATGCAACGCTATGAGTATCTAATTGATTTAGGAAAATCCCTACCCTTAATTGATGCTCAGTATAAAACGGAAGACAATATTATAAAGGGTTGTCAAAGTCAGGTGTGGCTGCATGCCGAGGGTGACGCCAAGGAAGTACAATACACCGCCGATTCGGATGCGATTTTAACCAAGGGCTTAATCGCCTTAATGGTGCGCGCTTTTAACGGGCAAAAGGCAGAGGATATCGCTGCGGCAGATATGTCTTTTATTGACCAAATTGGATTAAAAGAACATTTGAGTCCTACCCGTGCCAATGGCCTCTTAAGTATGATTAAACAAATGAAATTTTATGCCCTTGCCATGCAAGGTGCTAAAGCTTAAACTTTAGGGAAGATGACAGATGCGGAAATGCAAAAAGTAGGGGATGATATTGTGGATATGTTACGTTCTATCTACGACCCAGAAATCCCAGTTAATATCTACGAACTTGGCTTAATTTACGATGTGCAAGTTAGCACGGAAGGCGATGTGAAAATACTAATGACGCTAACCTCACCTAATTGCCCCGTAGCGGAAAGTATGCCAGAAGAGGTGAAACAGAAAGTGGGCACCTTAGACGAAGTTAATGAGGTAGAGGTGGAGATTACCTTTGAGCCCACCTGGACTAAGGATATGATGAGTGAGGAGGCGATGCTAGAATTAGGCTTTTTGTAAAATGGAAGAGATAAAGAATAAAGTAGCCGCAAGCGGATTAATCACTCTTTCTCTAGAGGATTACTATCCGCGCGGACCTCGGATTTCTTTGGATATCAGCCCTTGGTTATACGAAGGCTTAATGTTAAGAGAAAAGGAATTTCGAGCCTACCTTAAAGATCATGATTGGCAGCAATACCAAGATGCTTATGTCGCTGTATTTTGCTCGGCAGATGCCATTGTTCCGCAATGGGCTTATATGTTATTAGCTTCCAAACTTCAAGGTATCGCCAAAAAAGTGGTTTATGGCCACAGTGAACAACTGGAGGCTTTGCTAATGGAAGAAGCTTTAAAAGAAGTTGATTTAAGTCCTTACCAAGATAAGCGCTTGATACTAAAGGGCTGCGGAGACTTACCCATTCCGCCACATGCTTATGTATATTTCACCACTCGCTTACAGGCGGTGGCTAAAAGTATCATGTTTGGAGAGGCATGCTCCACGGTTCCTATTTATAAGAAAGCAAAATAAAATGGATTTTAATATTATTGGTATTAAGCGCAGCATCGAAGATTTGCGCCATAAATTACTTAACCATGAGCTCTATCAATATTTAGAGAATATGGAGCAAATGCAGCTTTTTATGGAGCAGCATGTGTTTGCTGTTTGGGATTTTATGGTTCTGCTTAAAGCGCTTCAACGTAAGTTAACCTCTACGGGAGAAGCATGGGTTCCCAGTGATAATAAAGTTGCTCGTCGCCTAATCAACGATATTGTTCTTGCGGAGGAAAGCGACTTAGATATAAATCAACAGCCTTCGAGCCACTACGAAATGTATTTGGCGGCCATGAAGCAATGCGGTGCCAATACACAAGCCATTAACCGCTTAGTACGCAAAGCCAAAGAAGGGCATAGCCTTAAAAGTTTAGTGCAATATAATGTGGCTGAAATGGATCCGAGCAGCTTAAACTTTGTAAGGAATAGCTATAATGTGGTAAAGCGTAATAAGGTGCATGAAATTGCCGCTGCTTTTAGCTTTGGCCGTGAGGATCTTATTCCCGATATGTTTACGGAAATCGTGAAAGACCTGAATGAAAAGTTTGAAGGCAAGCTCAGTGCTTTTGTATACTACCTCGAGCGCCACATAGAAATTGATGCTGATGAACATGGCCCAATGGCCGAGCAGATGATTGCCGAGCTGTGTGGAAACGACGAAACTAAGTGGCAAGAAGCCCAAGAAGCGTCCAAGCAAGCTTTAGAAGCCCGCCTAGCGCTTTGGGATAGTATTACCGTGCAGTTAAAAGCGCTCTCTAAAGAGAGTCTTGCGCAACTGGCCTAGCAGTGAAAATTTCTTGACCGCGGTCTAAAGCAGCTTTTGTAAGGCTGTCGATGCGCTGCATTTTATCTTTTTCAGCTTTTAAGAAGGTGATTTTCTCCTCTTCGCTCATATTATCATTATAGGTGCTACTGAAACTGCGCATCCATTCCATCATGGCTTGTTTGGCAAATTTTAAATCTTGTGCTGCAGTCATATAAGTGAGGCTGTCTTCTGCGCCTAGAGAGGCTTCTTGCAATTGCGCTTGCAATTTGCCCATGGGGGTCAATTGTGGCATCACTTCATCGTGAATGTCCATTACCTCTTTTTTAAGGTTTTCGCTTTCGCTGATTTGAGTGCTCTCAGCCTTTTCTTCTGTCGGAGTATTATTCTGACAAGCAAAACCAAAGCCGATGATCAGGGCTAAAAGTGTTATTTTTTTCATCTTTTTAATTTTGCTCGAAATTAATTTATTTCATGCGAAGGCTAGAGGCAATGCGAGAAATATATTTTCTAATTAAAGTGTGAATTAGGGGAGTGAATTGCAATAATTGAGAATTAGCTTCTTAATTTGCAGTATGAAAGTGAAACTTAATCCAACAGATTGGATCAGGCTCGGAATTCTGGCCTTTGTCTTTATAATTGGGATAACAGCAAGTTACTACATTCTTAAGCCGCCGCCCCGGCTGCCAATTTTTAACCCTTCAGAACTCGATCGTCGCTTGGTTTCGGAAGAGTTGCGTGGGGTAGGGATAAATCATAAGGTTTTACCTTTTTCACTGGTCAATCAGTTTGGAGATACAATTACCGAGGCCACAGTAGAAGGGAAAATTTATGTGGCTGATTTCTTTTTTACTATTTGTCCAGACATCTGTAAAGACATGGCTGTGCAAAAGCGTCGTTTACAAGAGGCTTTATTGGAGGAAGATTTGGTGCTCTTATCGCATTCTGTAACTCCCATTATGGATAGCGTTCCGGTTTTAAGGGCCTACGGTGAAGTGCAAGGGGCGATTAAAGGAAAGTGGCATTTATTAACGGGCGAGAAAAAGCATATCTACGATTTAGCCCGCAAGTCTTATTTCGCAATTTTTGATGGTGGCGGTAATGGCGATGAAGCAGATTTTATCCATACCGAGAACTTTATCTTAGTAGATCCTGATAAACGCATTCGCGGATATTACGATGGCACAAGCGCAGAGGATGTGGACCGACTAATTGAGGATTTTTATATTCTTAAGCTCGAATACCCCTATTAGTGTCGCAGGCAAACAACACGCAGCCTAAAGCTCTAATCGCTCGATTTTTTCCTAGCGAAAACTTAGCCTGGCTACTGCTGTTCCTTTTTAGCTTACCTGCTTTTGAGTTCGCTTTGGGAAAGACTGTGGATGCAAATATCCGTCTGGTACAGAACCTAAATTTCGCTACAAATTTCCCAGCGCTTTTCACGACTCATCTGCCGCAAGGGCCTTTGGCTTTTTTACAATATCCTTTGCCTTTAGGCAATAATTTAAGCATCGCTCTTTTTTACTACGCTTTAATTAAAATCGGGCTTCTTCTTTTTTTAAAGCGATATGCTGCAAAGCCGCTGGAGGCCATGCTTTTATTTGCGGCTATATACTTACTAATAGCGCCTCGCCTGCTTCCTTTGGCTTTATTAATGATGCTACTTTTTAAAGGAGAGTTAAACCCTATTTTCGGCCGAACTAATTTAGCCGCTTTGTTGCTGGTTTTAATCCTCTTAAATACGCGCTTGTCTATTGGTATTTTAGCACTTTCCCTTTGGACACTAACTCTCGCTTTTGCAAATTTTTACGAGGGCTTCTCTTTTAAAAAAATGTGGTTGCTCCTTTTACTCTTGCTGGTCGCTTTAGCACTTTTTCTCACACCTTATTTCTATTTCGCTTCCGCAGAAGAAGTCTTATTGCGCTTTTGGTCCATACTTAATGTTAATTCTAGTTATGGCCTTGCCGGGCTGACTGGGGGGCTTTTTAGCAGCTTGGCGCTTTTGTTAGTTTTGGCTTTTTTGCTTTTTGGTACCATTAGTTTGGGGCCTTTAAAGTCATTGGCCTTAAAGCCACATCAAAAGGCACAAGCTTTTATTATTGTGCTTTATGCATTACTTTATTTTAGAAGCAGGCCCGAAGTGGGCACTTATTACGTCGTAGTAAACCTAATCTTGATTTTCTTTTTTGCACTGCAGCTAGTCTACGGCAGCCCTTTATGGAAGTCTATGGCAGTTTGGCTTGCAGCAGCTTTATTGGTAGGAGAGGCTTTTTTAAGTCAGGGGAGTTTTAAAACCACAGAAGTTCGGCTCGGAGCATTTTTTAGTCAACTGGTAAAGCCACAGGCTTACCGCGAAAGTTTTAGTAAGGTGCTGTTTTCCGAGAAATCTGTTTTGCCTCCTAATTGTACCTATACAGTTTTATCAGGCAATTTTAAAGATTATCTTTTTAGCGACAGCCGCTTTCTGACTTCTCCATCTTATATCCCCAAATTGTCGGAAAGTCCGGTCTTAGATAGTCTTAACGCACTCTTTTTTGCAAAGCCTTCTGCTCCCATGTATTTGCTTTCGCAAGATGCGCAGGAAGGAGTATTTGCGTCTTTACCGCAAAGCCGAGCGGCATTTCAAGGGCATTATCGCTTTCTCAGACAAGAGGGTGGGATCTTTATTTTTACAAAAATTGACTAGCAGATTTTGCTTGCTCAGGAATTCTGTTTAGGAGGTAAATGACCATTTAGGGAGGTCTTTCCATGCTTAATTTTTTATTTTGTATTATTGTGATATTAAAATGATATCAAAATGACTAATGAAAAATCTCTTAAGCCCTCTAGCGGTTATCTTTATTTAGGAATAGTATTCTTGGTTTTGATTGCAATGGTGGTCGGTATGTTACAATTGCGAAATCCTGCCCCTTTTCTCCTATTACCGGTCTTATTAATTATGCTTCGGGGTTTTTTCACGGTAAATCCTAATAGCTCTAAGGTGATGGTGCTTTTTGGAGCTTATAAAGGAACGGTGCGAGGTAACGGTTTCTTTTGGGCCAATCCTTTTTATACCCGTCAGAAGATTTCCTTACGCGCCCGTAATTTCGATAGCGAAAGAGTTAAAGTGAATGATAAAATTGGTAATCCTATATTAATCAATGTTATCCTAGTGTGGCAAGTAAACGATACTTATAAAGCCGCTTTTGATGTAGATCAGTACGAAGAATTTGTGCGTGTTCAAACCGATGCGGCCGTTCGTAAGTTGGCGGGTTCTTATCCCTACGATAATTTTGATGACGAAGAGGCCGAGCTTACCCTACGCTCGGGCATGGATGAGGTAAACGAAGCTTTAGAAAATGAAATTACCGAGCGCTTAGCCATTGCCGGTATTAAGGTAATGGAGGCCAGAATTGGCTATTTGGCTTATGCTCCCGAAATTGCCAGCTCTATGCTTAAGCGCCAGCAGGCAGTAGCCATTGTTGCGGCACGTAAAAAAATTGTGGAAGGCGCAGTGGGCATGGTAGAAGATGCGCTACAACAATTATCGGCCGATGGCATTATAGATTTTGACGACGATAAAAAAGCCTCGATGGTTAGTAACCTGATGGTTGTCTTGTGCGGCGATAAAGAGGCCGTGCCAGTGGTAAATGCTGGATCTCTAAATTAATTTTGTGAGTAAGAAAAAGACATTTGCATTACGAATAGATCCCGAAGTTTTTAAGCAGGTGGAAAAATGGGCCGACGATGAATTTCGCAGCGTTAATGGTCAGCTTGAATGGATGATACATAAAAGCCTCAAGGATGCCAAGCGGCTCAAGAAAAAGGAGGAATAAAAATTCTTTGTTCTTAGCGGAGGGCTTTAAACGAAAGTCCACGCTACAAAGCGACTAACTTTTTGGCCCTGCTTCATTTCCACTACTTTAAATTCTTTGGGTTTTACCTTTTTTATGGCTTTGGAAATGTGGTAGATATTATCCTTCTTGGATACTAAGCTGGTAAACCATTGGATTTGATGCCCGTGAAATTTACTTTCAAAAGCGAGTTTTTCAACAAAAGCTTTTTCACCACCAGGATACCATAGCTCGTTTGCTTCACCGCCAAAATTTCGGTTCTCGGCTTCGGCCAGCTTTAAATTGGTATTCTTGCGAAAATTATTTTTATGGGCTTCGGCCGCATTTTTATAAAAAGGTGGGTTGCAAATTAATAAGTCGAATTTCTCCTCTTTATTAATGATGCCGAGAAGGGTTTTGCCTGCATTTTTTTGCAAACGTAAGCCGACCTTAGCTAAGCTTTCGTTTTTGTCAATTATGCTTTGGGCATGTTTTAATGCCTGCACATCTACATCAGTGCCTATACTTTGCCAGTTTAAATGGGCTTGCGCCAAGATGGGGTAAATTAAATTTGCGCCGGTGCCAATGTCTAGCACTTTTGCAGATTTTTTAGCCAGTAAATCGGCCGCGTGTAAAAGATAATCGAGACGGCTAGGGATAGGTGGACAGAGGCTCTTAGCGGGTAAATCCCAATCGATATCATAGTGACTTTTTAGTAAAGCCTGGTTTAATAATTTAACCGCTTTATTATCCGAAAACTTAATGGTATCGCGCCCAAACTCGTTTTGAAAAACATGTTCTTTTAAGGCAGGAACTATTTTTAGTAGTGTGGGAAAATCGTAGTCTTTACTGAAGATGTTTTTTGGATGCAAGGCAAGCGCGCTTTAAAATGAATGTACTGCAAAGGAACGGCTTATTTCGCTTGTCTAACTGATCTCCAATTTCATTTTCTTGATGCGATCCTCTAAACTTTCGTTGCTCATTCTTTGACGCAAACGATCTACTAATATGGGGAAGCAAAAGGGCGAAGGTTTTTTAATTTCCACAATTACCGTTTCCTGCTTTTCTATACGTTCCAAAGCTTGGCGCAAACGGCCTTCTTCTAATTGAAACTCCATCGCTTCTTCGTAGGCTTGCAGCAAGAGCGTGTTATCGGGCTCATAGTCGCTAAATACATTAAAGATAAGCTGTGAGCTGCTTTGCAAATGCCGATCTTTTACTGGTGCCCCGGGATAGCCTTTAAAGATTAGTCCCGAAATACTGGCAATATCGCGGAAACGCCTTTTTGCTAGTTCAATGGCATTAACCGACTGCAGGATATCATGTCTTAAATCGCGGGTATTGAGAATATCCGAATCTAAAGCTTCTTCAATGGGAATGGGCTGATCAGAGAGGAGCTCGAAGCCATAGTCGTTCATGGCAATGGAGAAGCTCATCTTTTTAAAGAGCGAAAAACGATAGGCTAAAAGAGCTCCCATGCCTTCGTGTACGGCTCTTCCTTCAAAAGGGTAAAAGAAAAGATGATGTCCCTCCTTACTCTGCATCTTTTCAATTAGAAACTGATTGCGCGTTGGAACCAAGGAGCGTTCTTTTTGCACTTCCCATAAAGGGGCGATCAACTTTAGCTCGGGATCTTTACTTTGGGGATTAAAGCTTTCCTCAATTTTCAAGCGTAGTACTTGTCCCATTTCTGCCGAAAGGGGCATGCGCCCGCCTTGCCAACTAGGCACTAAGCCATTTTTACTTTTGCTTAATCGCACCGAGGCTTCCATGCCTTTTATCCGAATTAATTCTAGGTTTCGCCCGGCAAACCAAAAAACATCACCGGGTTTTAACTTAGAGATGAAATACTCTTCGATGCTGCCTAAATTGGCGCCGCGCTCAAGCTTCACCCGCACCGAGGAATCTCCTACAATGGTACCGATACTCATGCGATGCCGCATGGCGATGCGTCTTTGGATAACTTTATGAAGACCATCTTCTACCACTACTTTATGGTATTCATCATAACCGGCGAGGGAGTTGCCGCCCTTACAGATAAAATCTAGGCACCACTGCCATTCTGCATCGCTTATACTTTGGTAGGAAAAAGTTTCGCGTACTTCATTGAGAATCTCTTGCGCTTTAAAACCTTCGCCCACCGCAAGGCTTACTAAATACTGGACTAACACATCGAAGGATCGGAAATAGGGCACACGTTCTTCCACCATTTCCTCTTCTACTGCTTGTCGTAATGCGGCAGCTTCTACCAATTCTAAACTGTGGGTGGGTACCATATAAATTCGGCTACTGGCTCCCGGTTGATGGCCACTGCGACCAGCGCGCTGAATAAAACGTGCTACTCCTTTGGGAGAGCCAATTTGGATAATGGTATCTACCGGACGAAAGTCTACGCCTAAGTCTAAGCTGCTGGTACAAACCACCACTTTTAAGAGTCCTGTGTATAGTGCATCTTCTACCCAAAAACGCAGGTCGCGACTAATGCTGCCGTGGTGCATAGCAATTAAGCCAGCGAAATGCGGTGCTATATCTAAAATGCGTTGGTACCAAATTTCTGCTTGCGAGCGGGTATTTGTGAAAATGAGGGTGCTTTCGCTTTCTTCCAAAAGGGGAATTACTTTCTCTAGCATTTTTATACCGAGATGACCTGCCCAGGGAAGGACATCAATATCATCGGGCAGTACCGATAAAACTTCAATATTTTTCTTCTGCCCCGAGCGAATTAAAGCCTTTTTTTCCGACGGAAAATTGGGCCCTAGTAATACGTCCATACCCTCTACTAGATTACCGATAGTGGCCGATATTCCCCAAGTCCGTAAATGGGAATGCATCCCGCGTAAGCGAGAGAGAGCTAATTCCATTTGAACCGCGCGCTTGGAGCCGAGTAGCTCATGCCATTCATCAACCACTACAGTATGAGTATTCCTAAAAGTACGACTGGAATCTTTGGCCGCTAATAAAAGGTGCAGACTTTCGGGAGTGGTAATAAGCAGGTTAGGCATGGCCTTGCGTTGCTTGGCTCTTTGGGCGGCGGTGGTATCGCCAGTGCGAGTTTCCACGCTAAAGTCTAAGCCTAAAGCTTCCACTGCCTTTTCGGTAGACTGTTGAATTTCTTTAGCCAGGGCGCGAATAGGGGTAATCCAAATGGCTTGCAAGCCTCGGGGTTTCGATTTTTCTAGCAAGAGTGGAATTAATAAACTGTAGGTTTTTCCGCTACCGGTAGGGGCATTAACTAATCCCGATTTCCCTTCGCGAAAAGCTTCCCAGGCTGCTTCTTGAAAAGAGGCGGGTTCCCACTGCATGCTGCGAAACCACTTCCTTGCGCGTAAATAGCTGATGTTTTTTTTAGGGCTGGGCACGTATTGAATATTGATGCTAAGTTAAAGCATCGGTAGCTTGAATTGTTTAGATCCTGAAACGAGTTCAGGATGACCGCGTACCATGTGTTTTGAATTACAAAAACGCCTTAACGCGAACCACCACCTTACCGTCATTCCGAATTCATTTCGGAATCTTCTTCCTTAAAAAACGGATTACCAAGATCTTAAACGGAGTGCAACTGTGGTCATCTGTGCAAACCCGTCTCATCTGGGTAGTAGCCTGATGTCAAAAAATATTGATCCCTGAAACATTACCCCTTTAGACTCGTTCTAGCACTCCTTATTTTAATGATGTTATGAATTAAAAAGAATTACTCGGAACTATTTATTTAAAATATCTGCTTGTTAGCAGGGGAAACCTGCTATATTAGATGCTTAACAAGTTAAAGATAAAGCAAAGCAGATTTATTAAGCTTTTTAAATACTAATTCAGCAAGTAAATGAGGAGCATACTATTAACGATAAGTTTTTTATTCAGCTACTTTAACTGTACTGCCCAATGGTCCTACCTCACAGAAGATACTTACAGTGGACCATTAACTTATGCAGCTTTCAAATTACATTGCACGGGAGATAGTATCATAGATGCGGCTACTTTGATTTATAATCGTCCTGGTAGTGGTCATATACCGGTGCTAAGTCAAATTGGTATTGATGGCACCTTATTAGACTCCGTGTCTCTAGCTGGAGCAATTATTCCTACTATTCCAGTTGGCTGCGCTTGGACTAATGATGGTCATTATTTAATATCGAGAGATTCCTCATCCGTTTTTTCCAGCATAGCAGAATCATTGTCAAAAGAATTAGAGATTAGAAGGTCAGACAATCACCAAGTGCAATGGAGTCTTAAAGGCAACTTTATTATTCCTAACTTTTACCAAAGGGATGTTTTTGTTAACTCCCTCGATGCTTTTTGGCTCTATAATCCATTAAAGAATGAAATGAATGCTTTAGCGATAACAGATGGAGATACTTTATTGACGATTGATAGTGCTGAGATTGCCTCTAGTATGGGTTTAGATAGTACTTATAAGTTGATAAGTATTTATATCGAAGGTCCTTCTTGGCGAAAAAGCGACACCGCTGTAGTTTTTTATGACTTCATTAAACTAGATTCAACTAACACACTCATTGATAATAAAACCAAATATGCCTTAGTCTTATTAGACAGCCTTAGGCCTATATCGGTTAGTAGAGATTGGAATTATTCCACTGAAATTGATTATGAGGACTATACCTTAATTAGCAGTGAGGTCCGATATAATTCGAATAATTCCTTAGATCGAGTGGTGCTTAAAGAGGATCTTTTAACAGGTTTAAATATTGACTCTTTTGAAGTAAAGTCCTTATCGTATAATCCAGATACGCTAAATCATAACCCAGATCATTACTTCCACTTCTATTCCCGTGGACGTTTTAGCTTCTACATAGAGGAGTTTGATATTCCGCTATCCGAATTAGCTACTCCTTTGTCTGGTTTTGATATACAGGCACTAAAAGTGAGGCTATATGAAGGTTCTGTATTGAAATATGAAAATATAATTATGGATACTTCGAAATCGGGATATTATGATACAAAGTTTAGACAGTTGTTGCCTTTATCAAATGGCAGCATGGCCTTGAACTTAGGAGTTTACTGGAATCAGATTAAAGCAAGAGTATTATTTATTGACTCTAACGGAAACCACTTTTTAAAACACCCTTCGTTTGAAGAACTAGTAGTGGATATTTATCCCACCCTAGTATCGGAATGGATGAATATTGAGTGTGAAGATGAGATTAATAGAGTGCAAGTTCTTTCTGTAAATGGTGCACTTTTTAAAGATTTAAAAGTAGAACCAAATAAAAGCAAAATTGAGCTAAGCTTAAAAGAGCTGCCCTCAGGTTTATATTATATTATCGTGAATACTGCAGAAAATCAGCTGCTAAGGAAGTTTCACAAGAAATAGAATGGACAAGTAGGAGTTTTGATGGAATGAATTTGTAAGCCTCTTTACAAACCTGTCTCATATTGGCACTAATATAATAATGAATGAATTAGATCCTGAAACGAGTTCGGGATGACCACGTCCAAAGAATTGTAAATTAAAGGCAATATCTAAATCGTAAAAACAAGCTCATCCTTATTTGCAGCATTATTAATACCAAAACATAAAGCACAGCATAATGGAAACTCCCTACCAAGCATCATCTTCCCTAAACTTCAAATCCTTAATGGAGTCCACCCAAGGGCCGATGAGTAGTCCTTCACGCCAGTCCATCCAAGCCCATTTTTCATCCTTCTTTAGAGCTAGGAAATAACTGCGATTGCCTTCAATAATTTTGTAATCGGTGTATTGGCAAGGCACCGTTTGAGAAGCACTATCCATGGACCAGGCTGAAGTATAAATTCCAACTTTCCCATTCTTATAAACCCCGGTAAAGGGTAGGTTCCATCCAAAAAAATCGATGCTATCGTATTGAGCAGGAATTATAGTATCGAAAGTTTCCCAGCCTTGGTACATGCCCCACATTTTGGTGCTTTTATCTCTGGCTGTAATAACCCCGTCGCCGTTACCTTGGTCTAAAAAAACCAGATCAGCCCCTAAGTTTTCTCGGGCATTTTTTATTAATCCGTTTGCCCAGCTATCGATGTTTTGCCAAGGTACTTCCTTTGCAGATTCGTAGATAAATGGGATGATGGGAAACTCATCCAGCCAATCTATTTGCCCCCATTTACCATTCTTTTTAGCTAACAAAATGGGATCGCTATCGTGCGCTTGGGTTTCCACTTTCTTTAATTCATCGTAAGTACAATTAATTCGTTCTGCTGCATCATGAATTTCGTAGGGAAGTAGATAAATACCGTATTTACCTTTTCGCTTTACGATACTAAAAGGCTCATAATCTACCATAAAGCTAACCGAATCATATTCCATCGGCAGTAAAACTAAGCCTTCATCATTCCAACTAAAAAGCCCCCACTTAGAGCTGAAGGCCTTGCGCATCTTAAAGATATTATTGTCAAAATCTACCCAAGTATAGTCCCGTGCCTTAAAGAGCTTCTGCACAGAATCAATATCATTTTCGCTTTGCGCAGATAGGCAAGTAGTGAAGAGTAGGGCTAGGGCTAGAAAAAATTTTGTCATGAATGGGTGGTATTGGAACTATAAAAACAAAAACAGCGAGAATTTAGTATTTCTCGCTGCTTTCAAATTTGATATTTCACTCTAATTTAAAAGTCGGGATGTACAGGTGCATTATCTAAAATATTCTCAATTTTATTCATCACTTCTTGGCTAAGTAAACTTTTTGCCTCGCCCGCTTTGAGGTTTTCCTCTAGCTGACTGGTTTTAGAAGCCCCTAAAATAGCGGTGCTAACATCCTTGTTTTTTAGTACCCAGGCAATAGCTAATTGCGGCATGCTGATGCCCAATTCTTCTGCTAATTTGCTAAGCTTTCTAACTTTTTCGAAGTACTCTTCCTGCAAATTCTTTTTAGCCAACCAGCCTAACTCACCTAAGTTTAAACGGGTGCCTTCGGGTACTCCATTATTGTATTTTCCTGTAAGAATACCACTGGCTAAGGGACTCCATATTGTGGTGCCTAAACCAACAGTTTTATAAATCTGACTAAATTCTTCTTCCACCTTATCGCGCACAATCATATTGTACTGTGGCTGCTCCATGCTCGGGCCGATTAGATTATACTGCTTGGCTACCATATGGGCCTCCATAATTTCTTGAGCGCTCCATTCGCTGGTGCCCCAGTATAAAATTTTTCCTTGTTGTATTAGGTTGTGCATCGCCCACACCGTTTCTTCCATGGGTGTGTTTTTATCGGGACGGTGGCAATAGTAGAGGTCTAAATAATCTACTTGTAGGCGTTCTAATGCTTGATGGCAAGCTTCGGTAAGGTGCTTGCGGGTATTTCCCATTTGGGTAGGACGCGAATCTTTTAGGCCTTTAATACCAAAAAAAGCTTTAGAAGAAAGAAGATAGGAATCGCGGCTCCAGTTTACATCTTTTAAAACTTTGCCCATTAACTCTTCGCTTTTCCCCGAGGCATAAACTTCGGCATTATCGAAAAAATTAACTCCATTATCGTAGGCTTTCACCATCAAATCTTGCGCAAGCTCTTTGCCTATTTGCGTGCCGAAAGTAATCCAAGAGCCGAAGCTCATTTCGCTAATTTGTAAACCTGTTTTTCCTAATCTGCGGTATTCCATATTAATTTTTTTCAGTTTCATTCGATTTCCCTAGGGCTCTTAGCGCCGCTAAAATGTAGGGGTCATCAAAAGAATAAATTTTTTGATACTCGTCATTACCGTAAAGGTTGTAAGCAATAAAGGCCTTGAGACGATTACTCAATACAACTTGTTGTAAACTGTCTTGTTCAAAAATGAGATTGGTTCTTTCGGCACCAAAAAAGTGTTGGTAGCTAGCGCTATCGGCCTGCCAAAAATTTACAAAGCTATCACTGGGCCATTTCGCTAAGCTCGCTCTTCTCTCATCAACAAATTCAAAGGCTTTTTCATCGAGGTTAACGCTCATCGCTAATTGATATAGTAGCCGGGTAGTGCCAGCGGTATCATATCCTACTTCAATGTCGGGTAAGATTCCCCCAATATTTCGACCTTTGGAAATCTCTTCTCCTTCGGGTAAAAGCACGGTAGAGTCGGCTTTTTCACTCCTCAATGGGTTTCTACCATGAAAGCTAAATTGGCTATCGTAGGTTTCATAGTCACGTTGAATGCTTCTGCCGGAAGGCGTAAAATAACGCTGCGTGGTAAGACGCATTTTGGAGCCATCCCTCAAGGTGATTTCTTCTTGTACTAAGCCTTTGCCGAAAGAGCGGCGGCCTACAATTACAGCTCGCTTATTATCTTGTAGGGCACCTGCTACAATTTCGCTGGCGGAGGCAGAACCGCGGTTGATTAATACGGCTACTTGTCCATTCTCAAAAGTGCCACGGCGCGTTGCAAAGAATTCCTCTTTTTTATCGTTGCGATCTTTAGTAAATACAATCAAGGCGTCCTTTTCTAAAAACTGATCCGAAATTTGCTCGGCCGCTTTTAATAGGCCCCCAGGGTTGTCGCGTAAGTCTAGTACCAAAGATTTCGCTCCTTGCACTTTTAGCTTTTTAATGCTCCGCTGAATTTCATCGGTGCTGCGTGCACTAAATTTGGTGAGTTTAATTACCCCAATACTGTCGTTTAGCATAAAAGCCGATTGCACTGAATTGAGGTCTACATTATTGCGGCGGACTTTTAAATTTAGCGGCTCTTTTTCACCAAAACGGCTCACCTTTAAGGTGGTTACTGTATTCCTTTCCCCTTTTAGAGTGCTAACTACTTTGTTGGCATTAAGGCTCGGCCCAAAAAGCCTTACGGTGTCGGCGCTTAAAATACGGTCGCCCGGTAAAATTCCCGCTTGCGCAGATGGGCCACCTTCTATAACTTTTACCACCGTAAGACTATCGCGGTAAATTTTAAACTCTATACCAATGCCTACAAAAGTGCCACGAATCGACTCTTCGGAGGCGAGAACGTTTTCTTCGGGAATATAGACTGAATGGGGGTCTAAGTGCTGCAGAAGCTCGCTGATAGTTTGGTCTAAAAGACTATCGGTATTTACCTTGTCTACGTATTCGTAATCAATGTAGTTGAGAATTTGTCGCAGCTTTTGCTCACGTTCACTGGTCTCGTTAAAAGCGACCGTTTGATGCGGGAAGTTGAAGAAAATACCGAGTAAAATGCCAGTGCAAACGGCGAGACCTAAGTAAATGGGGTAGAGTGTTTTATTCTTCAAGTTCTTCTGCGGGTATCTGTGCCAGTTCTACACCAGCTTTTTCTAAAAATTTAAGACCACTATCATCTTTATAACGCTGAATGTATACTAAACGTTTAATACCAGATTGATGGACCAATTTACTGCATTCTTTGCAGGGCGACAAAGTTAAATATAAGGTTCCACCATCGCTAGAGTGGGTGGAGCTGGCCATTTTTAAAATAGCATTAGCCTCTGCGTGAAGCACATACCAACGGGTATAACCTTCTTCGTCTTCACAGAAATTCTCAAAACCAGAGGGAGTACCGTTATAGCCATCTGATACAATCATCCGGTCCTTTACTATTAAAGCGCCTACCTTTCTTCGCTTGCAATACGAAAGTTTGGCCCATTCTTGCGCCATGCGCAGATAGGCAATGTCATACTTTCTCTGTTTACTTATTTGATCCTTCATTGTTTCTCATTTGCTCATTTAGCCATAGTATGGCTGCTGAAAATCCTTTTAACTAGGAATATTTTGAGCATGAGCCTTTATAATTCCCAAACAAAGGTGCGTTTTTTTTTGGCTGCGGCCTGAAGCGTGCTTAGCTATTTCTAGCTAAAGGTTATCGGGTGTTTCCTTAATTACCTGTAGTCTAAACGGATCCGACAGAGTGATTGCTAGCAGATGTCTTTCTTAGGTAATAATGTGTTGCTAGATTTGGGTGGACTTAAGATATTAAAAAGGGATAATTATTTAGGTCCTATTCGCTGTTTTAATTTACCTTGTGGCTAACCTATACCTAGCTGATTAAGAACAGAGCCAAGCGTTTTTATTCCACTTAACCTCAGTGGAGATTGGTAACAAATGCGCTTGCGAAAATACCATATGACAAGCGACGCTTACCATAAAACAAACTCTATTATCTCACTAAAAAGCATAGCGCCTTGGGTGCTATGCTTTTTTATTTTTTCAACGGGCGCGGCTTTGGCGCAGATTAGACCGGGTCAGTCCTTTTCAACTTCACCAACGGTCGGGGCAACTGGGTTGCGGTTGACTAGAAATATTAATCACCTTTATATTTACGCCTTAAATAATGGTTGTGCTAGTGTTGAGATTTTAAGTTTAAATTATCGGCTTAGCCTCACATTAAAAAAGGATTCATTGTATCTAATAGCCTTGCCCCACTGGCCTCAAGTGTATGACACAGCTTTTAATAATACTCTTGAGCTTAAAAGTAATATCCCTATCAACGTCTACCAAGGTAGCAATACTTTAGACTTGCGCCCTATTTCAAGAGGAAACCTAGACGGCACTCTACTTAACCGACATCGATCTAGTATTGCGCTAGCATTAAATGACAATAAGTTGTTTGCCAATAACTATTTTCAATACTTCTCGATCCCCCAAGGGAATTTAAATTACGAGCTAAATATCCATGGACCGACTTTCGGAGTAGCTGCTATGGGTTATTTAGCCTTAAGCTTAGAAGATGCAAATAGCATGGAAAGTTACTTTAATTGCTACTTGCTTGACGGCACTAGCCAGAATCTGAAAAATACAATCCAGTTTTCTCTAAATCAAGGGGTAGGAGTTTTTCGCGGTCTTCTGGGGACTCATTCAAATGGTCAGTTCGGTGGGCTAGATTGGCCGAGTGAAAGCTATACCCGTAGTCTAAATGCAAAACCCTTTAAGAGTTTTGTCCATACAGCTCAAAATCTTGCTTTTTACGGTTTAACTTTAGGGTTGAATGCCCAAGGGGTTCAACCCTTGCCCCAGGAAGATTCATCGGTTTTTGTCACTTTTCTAGAACTTAAACCCGAGTATGAATTAGAAGCCGCCTATCACTTTCCTGCGTTTAGCACTTATGCCGGTCAGTGTATAAGTCTGCAGGCTTTGGAGGATAGTACCGATATTTTTGTAAATGGTACTTTTCTCAAGCGTTTGGATCGCGCCAAGCGCTTTGATACGCTCTTTACGGAAGATCTTAGCATCAGCGCTACTTATCCTATTAGTGCGATAGTGCACCCTATGCCCGATAGTCTGGGTAATTATACGCCCCCTAATGGGGTAGAAATGAGCTCCTTTGCTTTGCAAGCCAATGGCGACCAAGAATTAATTAAGCATAGTCGGGTGCCTACTTTGCACCAAAATGCGGATATTATTAATATAATAAGCGTGGTATGTCGCAGTGCGGACACTGCTTCGTTGAGCATTAATAACAATCCCCCTACGGCTAGTTGGCAAACTTTTATGGGTGACCCCTCTTGGAGCTACCTGAATGAAAGAGTAGGTTTAGGCGTGCACGATGTTCAAAGTACTCAAGGCTTTCATGGTTACTTTTATACCAGTGCCGAGTATAATCCCGATACTATATCTGCGAACTATGCTTATGTGCTCACCGAGTATAGCCCTTGGCCCACAGATAGTTTTAATGCTAATCTAGGGGCGAGTCCCCAAAATTTAAAGGCGTTCTCTACTTGGCGCGATAGTGGTACTATTTTTTGCCCTGGCGATACACTCTACTTAAAACCGCCCGCCCTGCGCCATAGCAATTGGCAGTGGTTTATAAATGATAGCCTCGCCCTAGTGCAGTCTGAAGAAGAGAATGCCGGTGGAGTAGTAGCTTTAGTGGTTCCCAATTTACCCAACTTTGAACTAAAACTGCAAGACCAAGAGGCTTGTGGAGTTCCCCAAATTACCCAGATTGAGGTGCATTCTTTTGCAAAGCCAGCCGTGACCTATGCCTTAGAGAGCAGTTGCGCTGGACAAAGGCTTACACTGCAATTGGAAAATCCTTTGGCCAATGAAACAGTAACTTGGCAAATGGCAGATCAAGTTAAAGAGGGAACAAGGGTAATTTTTAATTTAAACCAAGCTTTGGATAGCCTCCAGTTTGACTTGATACGGGAAAAAGAGGGCTGTGCTTATTCCCTAAGTTTTAGAAAGGTTTTAGATCAATTAAACCCCGATACACAAGCAATCCCGAATGTTTTAAGTCCTAATGGCGATGGCCAGAACGATATCTGGTGTTTTGAAAAATGGGCAGGTTTTGAAAATTGTTTCTCTATTGAAATTGCTAACCGTTGGGGTCAAACAGTTTTCAAGGCTAGTGATACAAAGAGCTGTTGGCGGCCAAAAGAAAATGATAAGGGAGTTTATTATTATGTTTTGAGTCTTGGTGATAGCCAAGTGAAAGGATTTATTACTCTGTTTTAATAGACGTCATTTGCTCGCTTAGCCACAAAATAGCTTCGGCAAACTCTTCTTGCCAAAACTTTTCGGTATGTCTGCCTTGGCCAACAATTTTTGTTTTGCATTTCCACGCTTTTGGAGGCCCAGCCAAAATAACTTCCATATTCTGCACCAAAGCAATATTTACCAGCGGGTCACTGCCTTCTTGGCCGCCCATTAATTGGTAGATAAAGGTGGGGCTTTTTCGGCTCTGGCGAGAAGCGAAATTTTCAAGTTCAGGATTAAACCAGTAAGAAGGAGAAAAGATGAGGCCAGCACCAAATTCATTTTCTGCTTTAAGCAAGGCATAAAGGGAAAAGAGTCCGCCTAAAGAACTGCCGCCAATAAGGTTATGCTCTCTTTTTTGGCTTATACGGTAGCGCTTATGCAGAAAAGGTTTTAATTGATATTGGATGAAATTTAATAAGGAGTCCGCTTCACCGCCGCCATACTTTGCATTGGGGTAGGGACTAAGCTCATTGATGCGCTCTGTTCCGCCATGCTCGATACCTACCACGATAAGATCCAGCAAAAGGCTATCTAAAGTTTTTCCGATCTCCCATTTTAGGGCACTACCATCCGTCCCAATAAATAGGTTTTGACCGTCCATGAGATAAAGGATGGGATATAATTTATCGCTGCTCTCCGAATAAGTAGCAGGGAGGTAAACCCATACTGTTTTAGAGTGACCTTTATAATGCAGTTCTTCTTCCGCGCTATGGGTGATGATGTTTTCTGCTAAGGGTATTGCCTCTTGCGTCTTTTCCCAACCGGCGATACTTAAGCTAAAAGTGGTATTATTTCGGATGATCCTCTTTCGATTAGCTATTGCTTTACCTTCTTTGCTTCCTTCTACCTGAGCCCAGCTTTTACCCACCACTTTAAACTCTATAAAATTTGGCAAGGAGTCAATCACTAAACGGAGGCCTTCAAAACGATATTTCTCGTCACCTGCTTTCCAGCCATTGAAGTCTCCCGCAAGGTATAAATCCTGAGGTGCCTTAAGGCTATCCTGCAACTGAAGTTTTATCTCCACTTGGCAAAAGGAGGGAAGGGCTAAAAGAATAAGGATTAGAGTTCGCATCGCCTTAAGCTTGGGCTAGTGGTTATTTTTCTTTGGATCTTTTTTTAGTGTATAGATAAACTACTATTAAGCCAAGAGAGGAAATTAAGCTGAAGAGGTTGGCATACCAGGCCGTTTCTCCACGAAAGTAGTTAAACACACTGGCAAGAAGCCCAAGTATTCCGATGATGAGAATAATTTTAGGTGGTGTTTTCATGATTTAAGGTTTTAGATTGCTTGGCTTAGCCATCTATCAATTAGCCATAAAATTGATTCTAAAAATACAGTTTTTGAAAAAAAATCAAGGTTTATAAATCCAATCTTTCTTAGCAGCCGTAAATAAGGGAAATCAATTATAAAATTAAGATGAAAAAGTTAGGATTATTTTTAGGAGCAGTCGCATTTAGTTTAAGCGTTCAAGCCCAAAGCACTGTTATGGTAGGCGGTGAAGCAATGTACCCCAAAAAGGATATTGTAAGTAATGCAGTTGAATCAGCCGATCACACCACATTAGTAGCCGCAGTTAAAGCCGCAGGTTTAGTAAGCACCTTGCAAGGAGAAGGGCCATTTACAGTATTTGCTCCCGTTAATGATGCCTTCGAAAATTTACCTGATGGAACCGTAGAAAGTTTATTAAAGCCCGCGGCCAAAGCCAAGCTAAGTGCTGTATTAACCTATCACGTGGTAGCTGGTACTTATGATTTCGACGCTTTAGCGAAAGCGATTAAAAAAGGTAAAGGCAAGGCCACCTTAAAAACAGTTCAAGGAGGGGAGTTGACCTTTATGATGAACGGAATGCATAACATTCAGGTGAAAGACGCCAACGGAAATGTAGCTAATATTTCGGTATATGATGTATATCAAAGTAATGGAGTAATTCAAGTAATTGACTCTGTACTTTTACCTTAAGACTAAGATTGTTGTTTGGTTGGAAAAGGAGTTTGCCTTCGGGTGAGCTCCTTTTTTTTGCTATTACCTTTGACTTTCTGCGTCGTCAATAGCACTTTCGAGTGCTTTTTTTAGATTTTCGAGAGTGATAGGTTTCACCAAGTAATTAGAGTCGAGATTATATTGTGCTGCTCTTTTCAAATCTTCAGGATTATTAGAGCTCGTTAAAATATAAATTACCACTTTTTCCTTGGTGGGGATTTTGGTAAACTCATCTAAAAACTGCCATCCATCCCAAATGGGCATATTTAAATCCAAGAGGATTAGTTCTGGCAGTACCTTTCCCGAGGTAACAATAGCACTAAGCTTGTCGAATGCTTCTTTGCCATTAGAACAGATCATTAGGTTTTCCACCTTTCCAATCATGTCAATGTATTTCTGCGTGAGAAACACGTGAATGGGGTCATCCTCGATAAGACATGCTAGGTTAATCTTTTTCATGAGGCAAATATACTTTAAAGTTGGTTCCTTCGCCTTCAACGCTTTCTACTTCTATTCGTCCTCCTAAAATGCGTACTTGGTTTTCGGTAAGGTATAGACCTAAGCCTCTAGCCTCGGGGTTACTATGAAAAGTGTTGTACATTCCGAACAGCCTTTTATTGTGTCGGTCTAAATCAATTCCCAGTCCATTATCTTGAAACGATATGCGAATCCATCCTTTTTTAACTTGGGTTTTTATAAGCAACTTCGCCTTACGATTAGGCATGCGGTACTTAATGGCATTGGAGATGAAATTGTAAAAAATACTTTCAAGATAAGCATCTAGGCCTTTCACCTTTAAATCTGGAGTGTTGTCTTGCAGAATTTCAATTTTCGAGTTTTCAATTTCTAACCTTAGGCTTGCAATGGCGCTTTCTTGGGCGGCCTGAAGATTACAGACCGTAAAGCTTTGCATGGTCGAGCCTTGTATTTCTACTACCTCATTAAGGTGATCGATAGTGTTGCTTAATCCACTGGAGGCTTCTTTTAAAAAGCCAAACACCTCATTTTTTTCCAATTCAGGCATTTCTAAATTTAGGAACTCTAAAAGCTTAGAGATACCAGAAGAATAGGTTCTGAGGTTGTGGGAAACAATATGAGCAAAGTTATTTAAGCGGGTGGTTCGCTCTTGCTCGCGCTGTAAAAGCTTTTCTACTTTCTTTTCGGCTAATTTCCTCTGGCTTAGATCTACGGTTTGCGCAATATAATTTAGCACTTCTCCCTTTTCGTTGCGCACTGCGGCGGCGCCTAACAAAACGTGCACTAAATGACCCTGCTTGTGAATATAGCGTTTCTCAATCTGGTAGTTATCCGTTTCTTGTTGATTTAATTTTTTGATGTGTTCCAAGTCATTTTCCACATCTTCGGGGTGGGTAATATCGCTAAAGCTAAGTCCTTGAAGTTCTTTTTGGCTGTAGCCTACCATCTTTGAAAATCTCTTATTTACTTTTAACCATTTTCCCTTCGGGTCTAAAATAGACATGCCTACAGCGGCATTTTCAAAGTTCTGCCTAAAAGATCTTTCGCTCAGGCTCAGTTTAAGTTCAGTTTCTTTTTCTTCATTTATATCTTGAAGAGTCCCAACGATACGTGGGTTCTTAAAAAGATGACTGGCTTGAAACCTTTTAGCATTAACTCTGAGCCAAATGTAATTGCCGTCTTTACGTTTAACCCGGCAATTGATAGTATGATCTTGGGGGTGGATTAAGGAAAACCAATTATTTTGAAACTTTTTTTCAAAGGCCGGCTTAGTATATCCAAAAATGGTGGGAGCGTAGGTGTTTAAGCCCATCGTTCCATTATTAAGATTCAATTCCCAAGAGCCCAAATCAGCCCCAGCGATAATTTGCTGGTAGCGTTTTTTCTCAATACCAAGCTCTTGATTGATTTTCACCTTCTCATCGATGTCTTGGAAAAGACCGTAGAGACGCGAGCAAGATTGGTGAATAAACTCAGTGATTCCAATAACTCGGATCCATTTGGTATTGCCCTTCTGCGTTACAATTTCCAGCTCCAAATCAAAGCCTTCCCCTTTCTCAAGTGCTTTGTTAAAGTGTTCTGTAATTTTATCACGCGAATATCCTTCTTTATAAAAATTGATTCCCGTGTCTATTTGCGGAACATAATCGCTAGGAACTTCATGAATTTCTTTGGTGGTTTCGCTCCAAAAGGGTTTGCCCTTTTTTAGATCTATTTCCCAGTAGCCGATTTTAGCAATGCGGTTGGTGGCTAATAGTAGTTGTTCCTTCTTTTTTAATTCGGTAATCTCGTTATGCGCACCAAGCATCCGTATTGGCTTACCTTCTTTAGTGCGCACCGCCATCCCTCTACAATGGACCCAAACAGTGTGGCCATCTTTATGCGTGTAGCGTACTGTTTGGTCGTAGGGAATGTTAGGGTCTTCGCAGTGCTTATGAAAGTTTTGGGTGGCTATTTCTAAATCTTCGGGGTGTATAATGTTCTGCCAAGCCTCTGCTTTATGAGGCATTTCTTTTGGGTCGTAGCCTAGAATCTGCCAAAATTTTGGATTCATCCATTCGTTCTCGGGCTTTTCTAAATCCCAATACCAAAGTCCATCTAGGGCAGCCTCTTGTATAAAATCGAAAATATTGGGATCCTTTGCTAGAAGGTCGTAAAGTTCAGTTTTTAAATAGCTCATGATTACTTCAGCCTTGTTGGAGGTTAGGAAATGGGGCTGGTATTCTCACAAAGAAAAGCATATTTACCACAGGATTTAAAATCTCTTTTTGAGATTTCCCTCCAATACTGAGCCGCTATTTAAATAGTATTAAGTTAAGGTTCTGGGGCTAAGATTACTTTAGCTAGAGGGTAGCTAAAAATAGCTGCAAGATTTTAGCAAGGGAATCTGGTTTTTAGAAGCATTATAAGTCTCTAAAAAGAAAAAGCTCCTGCCATAGAGTAGGAGCTTTTAGTACCCAAGGCCGGAATCGAACCGGCACGGCCGAAGCCATTGGTGTTTGAGACCAACGCGTCTACCAATTCCGCCACTTGGGCATTAGTGAAATTGGGCGGCAAATATAGCTAATTAATTGGATCTATTTTAGCAGAGACCCTGCTCTTGAAAAATTTTGACACCTTTTGCAATCATTGCCTTTAATTCTGTTCTTAAGGAGTCATCTAAACGCTTGAGGTGAAAGCAGGTTTTACCCTTTAGCATTTTTTGAAGATCCGGGCTTAAAGTGAAGCTATCTACATGAGTGTAAAGCGGAAAGAAATAGAAACGTAGGTCCTTAGGTTTAGGCATAATTGAGGCAAAGTAGAAGCCATCTACTTTTTGCTTTCCCTGCATGGCCTCCTTGGTTCCGCAAGCTTCTAGTAAACCTGGCTCATTTTTACGAATACGTAAGGTTGGCACTTGTTCTAAAAGCAAGTTGCGCATAAAGGCTTCTATTTCGGAAAGATCTTTTGTCATTTTAAGAAGTGGTAAAGCGCTCGTCGGTGGGCATTAGGGTTTGACAATTAGTACAAGTGCGTAATTCTTGAGAATTATAAAACTCGGTAAAACGAGGTAAAAAGTCTTTTTCAATATTATGTAAGGGAAAATAGGTTTCATGCAATTTATGGTTGCAATTATCGCAAAACCACATTAATCCATCTTGATGAGTATTCTCTCGTACGCGTTCAACTACCAAGCCAACGGAACCTTCAGAGCGCATGGGGGAATGTGGTACTTTGGCTGGTAAAAGGAACATATCACCAGGCCCTAAATTAATATCTACCGCTTTTCCGTCTTCTTGGATGCGCACCGTAATGTTTCCTTCCAGTTGGTAAAATAGCTCTTCTGTCTCGTTATAGTGATAATCTTTGCGAGCATTGGGGCCTCCTACAACCATCACTATATAGTCTTCTCCGGCTGGGTAAAGATTTTTGTTGCCTACGGGTGGCTTTAGTAGATCTCTGTTTTCGTCAATCCACTTTTTTAAATTAAAAGGTTTTGCTACCGCCATAATTTTACTTTAACACGAAGATACTAAAGAACTCAGGTTTGAGAACCTTTTTAGGAGGCTTCTCTAAAACAAAAAACCCCGCAAATGCGGGGTTTTAATTTTGTATTCACTGGGGATTACATGTCGCTGTGATCCGCGTGATCCTCGCCTTCTGCGTGGTCGTGCATTTCTTCCATTGCATTTTCGCCAGCTTCCATAGTGGTGTCCATGGCTTCTTCCATTTTGTCACCAGCTTCTTCCATGGCATCCTCTGTATCTTCAGCAACCTCTTCAGCAACTTCTCCAGTTTCTTCAGCAACTTCTTCTACTGCTTCAACAGCATCATCTGCAGCATCTTCAGTACTTGATTGGTTGTTACACGAAATAGCGCCAGCAAAAATTAGGGCAAATGCAAATAAACTTACTTTTTTCATCTCTCTCTCTAGATTTGGTTGTTAAACATTAAGTCACAAATGTAAATAAAAATTAAAGCCTTGTAAGTCAGTGAGCTAAGTTTTTATTTAGTCAGTAAAGAGCTCATATTAAGGTGTTTATGCATCTCAACTAGCAAATCTTCGCGCTTTATTCTGATTTGTTCCATGCTATCGCGGTTTCTTAATGTAAGAGTGCCGTCTTCTTTGGTTTGAAAATCCACCGTAATACAAAATGGAGTACCTACGGCATCATGGCGGCGATAACGTTTTCCGATTGCGTCTTTTTCATCGTATTGAACGGCGTATTCCAATTGCAGTTCTGCTAAGACTTCGCGCGCGATTTCGGGTAGGCCATCTTTTTTAACTAATGGTAAAACAGCCGCTTTTATTGGCGCTAGTGGCATAGGCAGTTTCAGTAGGGTTCTAGAGCTACCATCTTCTAAAGTCTCTTCTTGATAAGCAGCGGAAAAGAGAGCTAAGAACATCCGGTCTAGGCCGATTGATGTTTCCACTACATAGGGTACATAGTTTTCTCCCAACTCGGGATCAAAAAACTGTAGTTTTTTACCGCTGTGTGCTTCATGCGCTTTTAAATCGAAATCGGTACGACTATGAATACCCTCTAGCTCTTTAAAGCCAAAAGGGAAATTAAACTCAATATCGGCCGCAGCATTGGCATAGTGTGCTAGTTTTTCATGATCATGAAAACGGTAATAAGACTCATCCATACCTAAGCTCTTATGCCAAGCCAAACGTTTTTCTTTCCAGTACTCGTACCATTTTAGTTCTTCTCCTGGACGAACAAAAAATTGCATTTCCATTTGCTCAAACTCGCGCATCCGAAAGATAAACTGACGAGCCACAATTTCATTTCTAAAGGCTTTCCCGGTTTGGGCAATTCCGAAAGGAATTTTCATGCGACCGGTTTTTTGCACATTTAGGAAATTAACAAAGATGCCTTGGGCGGTTTCTGGGCGTAAGTATAATTTAGAGGCACCTTCGGCCGTAGAGCCCATTTGGGTGCTAAACATTAAATTAAATTGGCGCACTTCGGTCCAGTTTTTTGAACCGCTTTCGGGACAAGCAATTCCCTTTTCTTCTATTAATGCTTTAACATCCTCTAGGTCTTCGGCTTCCAAGCTACGCGCTAATCTCTGCACGCTTTCTTCGGCTTCGTCAAGATATTTGCGCACTCTAGGGTTGGTTTCTGCATAGAGCTTGGCATCGAAAGATTCTCCAAAACGCTTGGCGGCTTTGGCAATTTCTTTATCCGCTTTAATGCGCAATTTTTCGGCATAGTCTTCTATTAAAACATCCGCACGGTAACGTTTTTTACTATCCTTATTATCAATTAGGGGGTCGTTAAAAGCACTGGTATGACCAGAGGCGTCCCAGGTTTTAGGGTGCATAAAAATAGCGGCATCTAGGCCAACTATATTTTCATGCATTTGCACCATCGCTTTCCACCAATAATCGCGGATGTTTTTTTTCAGTTCTACTCCGTTTTGACCGTAGTCGTAAACGGCTGATAAACCATCGTATATTTCGCTAGAAGGGAAAATAAATCCATACTCCTTGGCATGGGAAATTACTTTCTTAAAAAGGTCGTCTTGATTCATGGGGCAAAGGTAATTAGCTTTTGTGAAGTCTAGTCTACACCATTCTACAAATTAAAGGGGTAGAATAATTTGTAGGCAATGGCGGTAGTAATTGCTTTGCAATGGTGTTGCGATTTAAGAAAATAATTGAACCGCATTTTCCGAGAACAGCTTTACCGCTATGGCGAGAAGAATTACGCCAAACACTTTACGTAAGATGTTTAAGCCCCCTTCTCCTAATAATTTTTCTAGCCAGGCAGCACTTTTTAGTACCGCGAAAACTAGGATGCAATTAATTAAGATAGCTATTACAATGTTTTCTGCTTCATACTCTGCCCGAAGACTTACAATGGTCGTCATGCTACCGGCTCCTGCAACGAGGGGAAAAGCCAAGGGAACGATAGAGGCGGATTTAGGTTCCTCATCTTTGATGAGGTTTACGCCTAAAACCATTTCCAAGGCCAGAATGAATAATACAAAAGCCCCTGCCACGGCAAAGGAGTTAATGTCGACGCCCAAGTATTGTAAGATACTTTCCCCTAAAAAGAGGAAGACAATCATGATGCCTGCGGCAACTATGCTAGCTTTCTCACTTTGGATATGGCCTACCTTATTTCGTAGCGAAATAATTAAAGGAATGCTGCCCATGATATCTATTACGGCAAATAGAATCATGGTAGCAGATAGAATTTCTTTGAAGCTAAAATTCATGCGGTCTTAATTTTGGGCCGCGAATGTACTAGGATTAATTCTGATAAAAACGAAAAATATCAGAATTAATATAGCCTTAATTTTAGCTGATAAAATACTGGTTAAAAGTGGTTTAACGAGAAACTTTAACGTTCACTGCGCTAGGTCCTTTTGGGCCATTTTCAGTTTCGTAAGTAACTAGGTTACCTTCCTTAATTTCTTCGGTAAGGGCGTTTATGTGAACAAAAACACTCTGACCGCTTTTCTTGTCTTTTATAAAACCGTAACCCTTCGAGTGGTTGAAAAAAG
>CBFHVV010000028.1:0-35113 GCA_965658965.1 Croceimicrobium sp. | reverse complement strand
CACTATTTCATAGGCCTCTAAGCAGCGGTTAGTGCCGGTATTATGTTCTGTACTCGTCATTACTACTTTTCCTCCAAAAGCGATAACCGCATCATAAATCCTCTTATCATCCGTTGCCACCACCAAATATTGGAAGGCCGGTAAAGCTCGCTCATAAACATGCTGAATCATGGTTTTATTAGCAATAAGGGCTAAGGGCTTTGCTGGTAAGCGTGAACTTTGGTAGCGAGCGGGGATAATACCTAGTGTTTTCAAAAAAGAGGAATTTGTTTACGAAATGGCAATATAAAATAATTGCCGTTTCTATATCGGTTGTGAAGCAGTATCCATATACTTTTTTTGAAGCTCCAAAAAAAGCTCTTTACCGGCTCGTGGTTTAATAGAATTATAGGCTCTTTCTAAATGCTTAATCTCAAAAAGTGGACTAAAGTAATTGCGATACTCACTCATAGATCCACCAAATGGTGGGCCTTCTGCACTAAGCGGAAAATCGAAAAGTAAACCCATTAAGCGACCATTTGCTTTCAAGAGATCATACATTTTAGTAGCATACTGCTGGCGTAGTCTGGGGTCTAAGGCACAGAAGAATGTTTGTTCAACTATCAAGTCGTAAGTTCCTTGGTGCGCAAAAAAATCGCCCTTGATAAAACAATCCTTAGGTATTTGCGGGTATTTACTTTTTGCTTCTTTTAAGGCGGTCGCGCTGATATCTATAACAGCACTATCGTTAAAACCATGTTGATGCAGCCAGTTAAGGTCATGCGATTTTCCAGCACCTGGGATCAGTATTTTTAGATTTTTATTCTCGATCTTTTGAAAATAGGCACAGAGGGCGGGGGACGGGCCACCCAAATCCCAAGCTGTATTGCCAGTCTGATATCTCTCTTCCCAGTAGTTTCCGTCTAACATAAGTCAAAAGTAAGGCCCAGATTAGTTTCTGGGCCTATGGTATAAGAATTAATATGCAAAAATTAGGGTCTATGTCAATTGCATGGGTATTTCCATTAAAAGAATTCTCCCTTCTTCAATCACTTCAAAGTCTACTGAGGCGGTTTCCCAGATGCCTAAAGCATCGCGCTCGTTTAATACTTGATCATTTATTTGGAATACGCCATCAATAACCATAGCATATAGGCCATTCGTTTCCGCTGCCTTTAGTTTGTGGCTAAAGTTTTTACCCCCATCAAATCGACCCATGTGAAACCAGGCATTTTGGTGAATCCAAACGCCTTCATCATCCTTAAAAGGTGAAAGGATTTGCATGAGATTATTGTCCATTTTTTTGAAATCCAAAGTTATTTGATCGTAGCGCGGCTCGACATTCTTTTTATTGGGAAATAACCAAATTTGAAAGAGCTTAACAGGCTTGTCTTTATTAGCATTATACTCGCTATGATATACACCCGTGCCGGCGCTCATTACTTGTACATCGCCCATCTTAATGACTTCGGCATGGCCCATGCTATCTTTATGTTCTAGGTCTCCTTCCAGGGGAATGGTTATAATCTCCATATTCTCGTGGGGATGCGTTCCGAACCCTCTGCCGGGAGCGATAAAGTCGTCGTTTAAAACACGTAATACACCAAAGTGCATTCTCTCCGGATTATAGTAGTTGGCAAAACTGAAACTGTGATTTGCCTTTAGCCAACCATGATCAGCATGTCCGCGGCTATTGGCTTTTATTAAAATTGAATTTTTCATTATTTTGTTTTTAGGGTTCGGTAGGTGATTAAAACCTACTTGATCAATCGTATTTTGCAAAGTGTCTGACTTGGCAGCAGCATCGGCTTTTAATAAACTTAAACCCGCTAGGCCTAAGGCACTCGTTTTGAAAAAGTCGCTTCTTTTCATCTATTCAATGTTTGAACATCGAAATTAAAACAATTTTTTTATTCCTACAAATTACATAGGTTTATCTCATTCAAAATATTAAGATGAAAAAGCCATTTGTATTATTTCTAATAGTTAATTTGTTTGCCTGTTCAGGAGCAAAAGAGAAAGAGCTTGCCGAAGTTTTCTCATCCAACGCAGAAGCTAGTTTTAGAGGTATTTCGGCTCTTTCCGATACCTTATGCTGGTTTAGTGGCTCTGCGGGTTCTGTGTATCGAATAGAAGGGAGTGAACCTAAAGTGCTTAATTGTAGCCCTAAAAACTATCGTGATTTTGATTTCCGAGATATTTATGCTTTTGATGCGAAAAGAGCTGTAGTTCTTGCTGCTGGTTTACCGGCAGTAATACTCCTTACGGAAGATGGAGGACAAAGCTGGCAAGAGGTTTACCGTAATGAACGTAAAGGAATCTTTTTTGATGCTCTTGATTTTTGGGATGAGAAAAGAGGCATCGCTTTTGGTGACGCGATTGGGCGGAATTTACAAATTATTAAAACCGAAGACGCTGGCTTAACATGGCAGGCGATAGATTCAAATCTCATTCCTCCTGCACATAATGAGCAAGGCGGTTTTGCTGCTTCAGGCACTGCTTTAAAAACCTTTGGTAGCGGGCAGGTGATAATAGGTTTGGGAGGACAGGAAGCCACAGTCTACAAATCGGAGAATTATGGAAAATCTTGGAATCGCCAGTTTGCCCCCATTGACCAAGGCGAACCATCGAAAGGTATTTTTTCCTTTTCCTTTATCAATGAAAAACGCATTTTGGTAGCTGGTGGCGATTATCAGGGAGATTCTTTATCCCACGATTGTATCAGCATTTCTGAGAACGGAGGCTATAGTTGGAAAGTGGCTAATGAATCACGCATCAGCTTAAAGGGAAAATACCTCTCTAATATTATTGCCATAGATGAGCAAGAATGGTTTGCTCACAGTCGCTATGGCGCTTATTTCACCAAAGATGCGGGTCGTTCATGGCATCCTTTTCCCTTAAACTACTTTAGTGCGAGCTTGGGTGAAAAATTCATCTGGTTAGCGGGTCCTAAAGGAAGTTTAGCTCGGGTGGCATTAAACGATTTACGAAAAGCGTCTTAAGGGCTCTTCAATTTACACAATCGAGCTTAGTAGTATTGAATAATCGTAAAAGTCTTCAGCATGGAAAGTAATTTACCTTATCATAACATTCCTTCCGTTCCTCTAGAGCCAGATGCTCAAAATATTATAGCACGCATGGCAGATGCGCTGGCTTTTCGATATTATTGGGCCACCGAAGACTTGAAAGAAGAGGAATTAAACTTTAAGCCCTCAGAGGATAGTATGACCTTGGAAAAGTTGCTGCGTCATATAAATGATCTAATCCTTCGCGTGGATGCAAAATTTGGAGGAGAAAGTGAACAACCAAAGGGAAAGCAATCCTTAAAATTACTACGCAGTGCTAGTTTGCACAATCTTTCCAATCTCAGTAATCGGCTTAAGAATATGACTTTTCAGGAATTCAAGAAAATGATGGAGGAAGATGCTTCTGCCTATCCTTTTTGGTTTACCCTTAATGGTCCTTTAGCTGATGCCTTAACCCACGTAGGGCAAGTTGTTTCTTGGCGAAGAATTATGGGAAACCCGCAAAAAGCTGGGGTAAATGTCTTTTTGGGTAAGTCGCCCAAAGAATAGTAGTGATTCATTATTGCCTTTTGGCAGCTTCCATTTTAATCAAAAAAAGCCCCACTTCCGCGAGGCTTTTTTTATAGAAAATTTGTTTCCTACACTTTAGCGGGAAGAACTTTAGACCTTACTTCGCCAAAGCCTAATCGTTGGCCACCTTTGTCGCAGAAGGCGCGCATGATAACAGTATCACCGTCTTGAATAAATTTGCGTTCACTTCCATCACTTAAAGTGATACTTTTAGCACCACGCCAGCTCAATTCTAGCATCGAGCCATAATTTTTTTCTTCGGGACCAGAAATAGTGCCACTAGCCATCATATCACCTGCATTTATATTGCAACCATTAACCGTATGATGTGCTAACTGCTGCACCATGGTCCAATATAAATATTTGTGATTGCTTTCGCAGACCAAACTTTCCTCACCCCCTTCAGGCTGAATATATACCTCTAAATTTATATCGTAAGCGGTATTGCTAGCGCATTGCAAATAGGGAAGAGGCGCTGGGTCTTGCTGAGGCTTCTCAGTGCGGAAGGGTTCCAATGCATCGAAAGTTACTACCCAAGGGGAAATTGATGAAGCAAAATTCTTTCCTAGGAATGGCCCGAGAGGAACATACTCCCAAGCTTGTAAATCGCGGGCACTCCAATCGTTAAAAACCACCATTCCAAACAGGTAGTCTTCCGCTTCTTCGGTGCTAATACGTTCGCCTAAAGCTTTTCCATCCGTAGTAATAAAAGCCATCTCCAATTCGAAGTCTAATAATTTACTAGGCCCAAAAACTGGCGCATCTGCATCTGCGGGCTTACTTTGCCCTATAGGGCGATGAATATTTTCACCCGAAACGATAATAGAAGAACTTCTGCCATGATAGCCTACTGGTAAATGTAACCAGTTTGGCATTAAAGCATTATCTGCTCCTCTAAACATAGTCCCCACATTATGAGCGTGTTCTCTACTGCTGTAAAAGTCGGTATAATCTTGAATAAATACTGGCATTAACATTTGCACTTCTTGCACGGCGAAAAGGACAATGTCACGATGGGCAGGATTGTCTTTTAACTGGCTATTGCCTTCTTCAAATATTTCGGCAATCCTGTTGCGTACTTGACGACAGGTAGGCTTGCCCAAGGTGATGAAATCATTGATGGTATCTTGTAAAAACACATCTTCCGGCAGGATAATTCCCTCGAAATAACCAAGCTGTTGTAAAGCCCCTAGGTCGATAGCATAATCGCCGATCCGTGTACCGATGGTAATGTGATCGTCTTTAGGCATAAAAACGCCAAAGGGAAGGTTGTGAATAGGGAAATCGCTATTTTTTGGTATATCTAACCAAGACTTGCGGTTAGGGTCGTTTGCATTGAGCATATTCTAATTACTTTTGAGCAATATTAATAAGTTTATGCCCCTTAGAAAAACGCAATATGTATAAAGACAAAGATATTTTTGATTTAATCGACCTGGAGAGAGAAAGACAGAAGGAAGGAATTGAATTAATTGCCTCGGAAAACTTTGCTAGTGAGGATGTTATGAAGGCGATGGGTTCGGTGCTTACTAATAAATATGCAGAAGGATTTCCTGGGAAAAGATATTACGGTGGCTGTGAAGTGGTAGATCAAGTAGAAACGATTGCTATTGATCGTGCCAAAGCACTTTTTGGAGCGGAGTACGCGAATGTGCAGCCTCATTCTGGCTCCCAGGCTAATGCTGCGGTGTTCTTGGCATGCCTAAAACCGGGCGATAAAATTATGGGTTTCGACCTTTCTCACGGTGGACATTTAACGCATGGTTCTCCGGTAAACTTTAGCGGTAAAACCTACAAAACAAGCTTTTACGGAGTAGAGAAGGAAACAGGCCGACTTAATTACGACGAGATTGCTAAAGTCGCAGAGCGTGAGAAGCCCAATATGATTATCTGCGGATTTTCGGCCTATAGTCGTGATTTAGATTATAAGCGCTTTCGCGAGATTGCCGATTCTGTAGGAGCGATTCTACTTGGTGATATTTCTCATCCTGCCGGTCTTATTGCCAAGGGCCTTTTAAATGATCCCTTACCTCATTGTCACATTGTTACTTCAACTACGCATAAAACCTTGCGTGGACCACGTGGCGGCATTATTATGATGGGTAAAGATTTTGAAAACCCATTTGGTGAAAAAACGCCAAAAGGAAATACTAAAATGATGAGTCAGATGTTAAATGCAGCTGTTTTTCCAGGCACCCAAGGTGGCCCATTAGAGCACGTTATTGCCGCTAAGGCAGTAGCTTTTGGGGAAGCCTTGCAAGATGAGTTTATGCATTATACGCTGCAAGTAAAAAAGAATGCCAGTGCTTTGGCAGATGCCTTAATTGCCAAAGGATTCGATATAATTTCGGGTGGTACGGAAAACCATAGCATGCTTATCGATTTAAGAAACAAAAACATTAACGGTAAACAAGCCGAGCACGCTTTGGTAGAAGCAGATATTACTGCCAATAAGAATATGGTTCCGTTTGATGATAAGTCTCCTTTTGTAACCAGCGGGATTCGTTTAGGCACCCCGGCAATAACCACAAGAGGTTGCGTAGAATCGGATATGGAAAAAATCGCGGAGTTTATTGATCGAGTAATTAGCGATTTTGAGAATGAAGAGAACCTCGCCCAAATACGAGAAGAAGTGAATGCAATGATGAGTGGTAAGCCACTTTTCAATTGGTAAATAACTAAGAAGAAAAAAGGGGAGCAAAACGCTCCCCTTTTTTAGGGCCTAACCAGAATTATATCATTTGTTCTTCCACAGCTAAAATGATAAGTGCCAGGAGGTAGTTTTAAAAATTCATGATTTTTAAGGGGCTTATTAGCAAATAGTTTCCCCGTGGAATCAAGTATTCTCAACTCTTTACCTACCAAAGTTCGGGAGGCTTCAACTTTAATATCTCCTCTGCTTGGATTTGGATATATTTTTAACCAATCACCCTGAGGCTCCATCATTCCTAATCCCTCTTGTCTACTTAAAAAATAGTGTATAGTGTCCATTACTCTTTGATCTACCTCTGGAATACTATCATTAGTCATATAGTGATTGAGGTCGCTTAGCTGAAAAAAGGAATGCTGTGCATCAGCCGAAAGGCTATCCTTAAAGCGCTGCCATTCATTACCTGGTACATTGAAATCATTTGCCATTCCTAAAAATAAGCTAGGCAAGTTAGCCGCTCGATAATACCAAAGAACCGAGTCATTTACACCAATATACTTGCGCCAAGCAGCAGCGCTAGCTCCAGCAAAAGGAGGAAGACCAGCCGTTCCGTTCCGTAAGCTTGTAAAGTAGGTGAGTATTTGGCTTGCCTGATTTTGTGCCAGCGGAACATTTCCACCGCATAAAGTGGCAATGTCTACTAATTGCTGGGCCAATAAACTATCAAAAGGTGCATAAGCACCCGCTATATTTACCAAAGCAGCAATATCGTTTCGTTTGCTGGCAATGTAATTTATTAGAGATGCGCCCTCACTATGGCCCATTAAATAAAGTTTAGTGCGATCTACCAAGGGGTTTGACACCAGACTATCTAAAGCAGAGTTTGCCGGCAACCAAAGTTTTTCATAATCCGAGACCGGCGTTTGGGTACTGGGGCAAGAGATAAACAATTCATCGTAGCGTAAAACTAAATAGCCTCTTTTGCTTAGGCCTTGCGCTAAATCTTTATAAATTGTTAAGCTTGAATCTAGCAGGGTGGGATAAAGGCACTGAGAGTTCCCACCGCTTAAGGTAATACTCCCCTGTCTATCATTTTGCCCAGAGCCAGGCACCAGCATAATTGTTGGAAAAGGTCCATTGCCTGCCGGGAAACTGATGGTTCCACTAAATGAACAGCCTTTGTGAATAAAGCTGATATTTTGTTCTTGAATATTTTGAGCAAATAGGTTGCTCATAAAGAGGCTAATAAGAAGCGTTAGAAAATTCTTCATTTTATAAAATGCGTAAAATAAACATGCTTAAGAAGGAGGAAATTAAAAGTGTGGCGGTAAAGGTCCAGCCTAGTTTATGGCCTTTCAAACCGCTATCCACTTTAAAAAGGCCATAATAGAAGTGGATATGTAAAATTATTCCCCCAATTAAAATTAATGTAGCTAGCCAAAAGGTAGGGGATTTGGTCATCTCTATTAATTCCTGATTGTAGGCAGACTGTTGGGCTAAGGCGCCCATGCTATGATAGTTGAAAAGATAAGTGAGAAAACAGAGAGGAATTAAGGGCAACTGTGCCCAAATCAGTTGTGGGATTAAGTCTACTAAACGTGGCAATCTATGGTTAATTAAGTAGAGAGCAAGGCCAAAAACGACAATTAAACAGAGGAAGTTGACCAACAAATCGGTGATTAGGGTTTGATGTTTTAGGTTCTGCGTAAAATGCAAGTTTAATACACCGTCTAATCTGATGTTATTATAAAAGGCCGAGAAATAAAAAGCCACTAGAACTATTATCGAACCTAGGCTTGATTTTAAGCCTACAAGTCTTTCGTAAAAAGATACTGCGTTAATCATAATAGGTTATTTTCCACATTTAATGCTCTAATTTTTTGAATCAGCTCATCAAGCATGTTTCTAACTTTAGGATAGGAGAAGCCCAATATTTTAGACATTTCTTTTAAACTACCTGAAGCTTCTAAAAAGGCCAGCATAAACTCCTGTTCCGCTTTAGATAAGCCCACTATTTGTGGTAAGACAAAATGTCCTTGAATTTTAGTCTCACATTGCGAACAGCTCAGCTCGGAAACATGCAAACTTGAAGAACAGGCAGGGCAAGTGCTGGGAAAGGTTTTAGTCTTACTCATTTAACAAATTTAAATAAATATTAAACATTATAAAGGAATACATAAATAATGTTTAAGTATTATTGATTTATGTTTAATTAATAAGCAAGTTTGGGATGAATAGCTTGCCGATCTCCTCACCACTTTACTAAATAAAAGAAGTGCTCGGTAAAAGGTGGGTATTTTATCACTGCTAGTGGAAAATGACAAAGGCTGGAGTAATCAGCCTAAAGTATAATTCGCATTTAACTCAAGGTAGATGGGTTATATGCTTGACTTTGCGGAAGGTTAACCTTTCTGTACTAGTTCAAAATAATCTTCCAGAGTAATTTCGGCATCGATGTAGGCAGCACGATCGCTAAAGAGTTCTTGAATTGTATCCGACTGCTGCATGAGATAAATGGACTTACCATTAATAAAGCTGGTATAAGTTTTTGCCGCAATTCGAAAGTGGTCTTCATTGCGAAGGTTTGAGAGCATCTCTCTACCTTCAAACTCGGTAAATTTTAATGATAAGGAATCCATGGTGGCAAATCCCTTTCCTAGGTAGCTGTATAAAAAAGCATCGTCGGAGGAGGGATGGCGGATTATATCAAAATTTAAACTAAGACTGTCGCGCTGTGCCACACGTCGCTTTAGCCGATAAATTAACATTGGCGCTTTCGAGCGTTTATCAATATGGTAGTAAAAGCTGCGGACATTGTGAAAGTAAATTCTACTGTTGGCACTGCTTAAAAAAGAAATGTCCTTGTAATCAACCGCTCTTTTTTCGGGAGCAAAAATAAATGCCACCAATAGCATTATCGCCAAGAACTGGAAAAACCACCGCCAAAGCGGTGCTATCGATTTATACTTTCGCCATAAAGTCATGGATAAAAAACATGAGGCAGCGGTAAAGGTTCAAGTTCGATTAGCTTAAGGTCTCAATAATTGCGCAGAACCCATAAGTTGTTCGTCAACGTTAAAAAAAATACGATAAAGGCCGGCTTCACTAAATTTTAATGCAATTTTCTGTTCAAAGGCCGATAATTGACCTGTTTGAACAAGTTGACCAGTAGCCGAATAGATTCTGTAATTAACCATTTGGTCCCAAGCTTCTGAAATTCTAAGCTCCTCTGCGAAGCTAGGATTCGGGAAAACCTCTATTTTCTTTTTCAGAGGATCATTAATAAGGCTACTGCATTCTCCAAAGGAGCTAATAATTATGTCGTCAATCATCCACCCCTCGGCGGGCACAGCCATGGAGTCAGCTATAAAATTAAAGCGTAAATAAATTTCCCAGGGCCTTTTTATGGCATAACAAGGGAATTGAATTTGGCTAGTGACCCAGCCATTTGAAGTACCAGTAAAGCCATTATTAGATAAAGTAGAAGTGTCTCTTCTAGCGTAGAAGTTGAACAGGTCTGTACCATAGGAGCCAAGATTATTACTAACCTGATTAAGAAAATAAAAAGAATTGATAGTATCGTGTAAGAGGTGCCATGTATTACCACTATCAACAGATATTTCAATATTTCCAAAAGCATGTAGGCTATCGAGGTCGTAGCGATGCTTAAATTCTATGGTTGTTATTGAGCCAAAAATCTCAAAGCCGAAACCAAAAAGATCATTAGTATTAGGGCTGTAATTTAAGGTAGTATCAGTGATAATAGCAAAATCGCCACTAGAGGCAGAATTAAAAAGTACTTTTTTGGGATTCCCAATTTGCCAAATTCTATTACTTTGAGTGCTGTCAAAATACAGCCTATTTTGATGGCTTGTGTTTTCAAAACTAAGGGTATCGAATACCGACCTTTGGGCTAGTAAAATTTGGCTAAAACTGGCAAGAACTAAGCAGAGTAGGTAAGATTTCATAATCGGTTTTGCTAGCAATTTAATTAAAAATTTAAACTTAAAGCTTAGTTCTGAGTTTATAGCCTTAGCATTAGAAAATGGAGAAAAAAGCAATCATTATTGGTAGTGGTGTAGCAGGATTGGCAACAGCTTGTCGTTTGGCTTATCAAGGCCTTGCCGTAGAAGTTTTTGAAGCCAATAGTTACCCAGGCGGTAAACTAAGTAGCACGGGTACTAAAGATTATCGTTTTGATGCGGGCCCAAGTTTATTTACCCTACCAGAATTAGTAGATCAATTAATTAGCGACTGTGGTAAAAATCCACGTGATTATTTTACTTACTACAAAAAAAGTACGGCTTGTCATTACTTTTGGGAAGATGGCAGCCATTTAGAGGCCTCTAGTGATAAACATCAGTTTGCAGCCGAAGCGCAACGTCAACTCGGAGAAAATCCAGAAAATGTAATCAAATACCTAGAGGAAGCAGAGTACATTTATAAACATACGAGCCCGGTGTTTTTAGAAAAATCCTTGCACAAATTATCTACTTATTTAAATGCAACTACTCTAAATTCATTCCTGCGTATCCACAAGCTAAAGCTGATGAGCACCTTACATGAGGCCAATACGAAGGCTTTTGAAAACCCCAAAATGGTGCAGCTTTTTGATCGCTTTGCGACTTATAACGGCAGCAGTCCATACCTCACGCCAGGTGTAATGAGTTCTATTCCACACCTAGAGCATAATGTCGGTACTTATTACCCTGAAGGTGGTATGATAAGCATCACCAAGGCACTATATGAGCTTTCGAAGGATTTAGGGGTAAACTATCATTTTAATAGTCCTGTCCAAGCAATTAGCACACAGAGTGGGACGGCTAAAGCAATTCGCACTGAGGCGGGTGAGTTCTATGCGGATCTTATTATTTCTAATATGGATGTGGTGCCCACTTACCGCAAGCTGCTTAGCGATCAGCCCGCACCAGAAAAGACCTTGGCTCAAGCTCGCAGCAGTTCAGCCCTCATTTTTTATTGGGGAATTAAAAAGCAGTTTCCGCAACTTGATTTACACAATATCTTTTTTAGTGAAGACTATAAGGAAGAGTTTGCTAGTATTTTTGAGAAAGGAGAAGTGGCAGAGGATGCAACCATCTATGTAAATATTTCTAGTAAGGAAGATTCAAATGATGCTCCCTCTGGCTGCGAAAACTGGTTTGTTATGATTAACGTGCCAGGTAACACGGGACAAAACTGGGATGAAATTATTAAGGAAGTCCGGAAAAACACCCTTACAAAATTGAGCCGAATTTTAAAAACTCCCATCGAAGACCTTATTGATTATGAGGAGCTTTTGGATCCTCGTAGTATCGAAGCAAAAACATCTAGTTACCAAGGTTCACTTTACGGAGCGGGTTCTAATGATACTATGTCGGCCTTTTTGCGCCATCCGAATTTTACTAAAAAGATTAAGTCTTTGTACTTTTGCGGTGGCAGTGTTCATCCTGGCGGAGGAATTCCTCTTTGTTTATTAAGTGCCCAAATTACGGCCGACATTATTGCAAGTGATTATGCAGGAGGTTCTTAAGGTTTTCACAGAAAAATACGGACTTTGGATTTTAGGAGTGGTTCACTTCTTCGGTATTTTGGTTATCAGTTGGGCCGACACAGCTTTCTGGGCCAGTTTTACTCCTTCCAACCTTTTACTAGCCCTCGCTTTTGTATTTGCGGTTAGCACCAAGATGCGTAGTTTGGGCGTGTTTTTTATTCTGAGTTTCACCATCGGTTATTTTACAGAGTTGCTGGGCACGCAAACAGGTTTCCCATTTGGGAATTATCAATATTTACAAAACTTAGGACCAAAAATAGTTGAGGTCCCCATCTTAATTGGGGTCAATTGGTTTTTAATGGCTTATGCAAGTCGTATTTGGGCAAATCTTCTGCTAAAGACACATCTTGCGCAAGCGGTAATCGCTAGCCTATTTATGGTAAGCGTGGATTTTTTTATAGAACCACTAGCCGCTACTTTGGGTTTTTGGCGATGGGAAAACGATCTTATTCCTACCGAGAACTATTTGGGCTGGTTAGCGGTTTCTTTTTTAGTGCAAATACTATTTCCTAAATCGCTAAACAGTGAGAATAACCAAATAGCGAAATGGTATTTGCCCATGATATTTTTGTTTTTTTTAATCCTCAATTTCACCCTATGACTTGGTACTGGGTTGCCTTAATAGTTTTAGCCACCTTTTGGGCTATGGAATATGTTGCTTGGTTTACACACAAGTACCTGATGCATGGCTTCCTTTGGTTTTTACATGAAGATCATCATGTAAAAGAGCCGGGATTTTTTGAAAAAAACGACGCTTTCTTTTTAATTTTTGCCATACCAAGTTGGTTATGCATTATGTTGGGAATGATGAATGAAAATTGGATATCAGTAAGCATTGGTGCTGGCATTGCTGTTTATGGTTTTGCCTACTTTTTAGTACATGAAGTGTGGATTCATCGACGTTTTAACTGGTTTAAAAATACTAACAGCTTGTACTTAGCAGCGGTTTTACGCGCGCACAAAATGCACCATAAGCATTTGGGTAAGCAACCGGGCGAGAGCTTCGGAATGCTTATCATTCATCCTAAGTATTGGCGACAAGAAGTAGAAGCTAGGCGCAAGAAAAAAGACCGTTTAGCTCAAGCGTAATTTAGCGATAAGTATAGCGGTAGCAGCAGATAGTAAGGCTTCGTGTTTCATCTAGCTTTGCCTGAGTGGAATAAGGGGGCCACTTTCTAATCGTCTCAAAAGTTTTGCTTTTAAAACAGACCCATTTTAAGGGAGTAGGGTATATCGCCTTTTTTTAGAACTCCCTGTGAATATTGGTAGTGAGCTTTTTCTATGTTTAAGCCAAGAAGAATTGTATTAAGACACTTCCACTGAAAAGGGCGCTTTTTCGATAAAGACATTTACGTGTTCCTGTAGTGAAGTGGATAAGCTTAGTCCTTTAAAGTCTGCTTTTACAGGATAGCGTTTATGATTACGATCAACCAAAACAACCGTCTTCATTATTTTTAGTGGAAAATTAAGGAAGTAGCGCACTCCATAAATAAGAGTAGAACCCGATTTTAAAACATCATCTACTACCACAATATTGGCATCCTTATAATCGCCTATGCTAGGCTCTAGCTGAGGTTGATCTTCTAGCGGTTTATCCTTGTTAAAACTTAGCCTATGTAAGCTACTATCAAGGTCTGAAATTTTATCTAGCTCATCTTTCAGAAGTTCTGCAAAAAGGAAGCCCCTTTCGGCGATACCAGCAATATAGATCTGTTTTTCATCGCTAAATTCCTCAAAAATTTGCCAAGCAATGCGACTAATTTTACTGCAAACCGCCTGATGATCTAAAACCTGTGTTCCCATTAATAGTAGATATACTGCAAATATAGCAGAAGCAGGAGGGAAGAAGCTAATTCTCCAGAGATTTAGCCAACTATTTTCCTGCTAAAATCTCATCAATTACTCTCGCAAGCTTGAAGTCTAGTTCGCTAATCCCACCAATGTCGTGAGTGCTTAATACAATTTTTACGGAATTGTAAGTGTTTTCCCAACTGGGATGATGATTCATTTTTTCGGCTCTGAAAGCCACATTAGTCATGAAGCTAAAAGCCTCAATGAAGTTAGCAAATTTATGGGAGCTTACGATGCTATCGTTTTGCTGTACCCAACGTTTATCAAGCGCGCTCAACTTCTTTTGAATTTCTGATTGAGTTAATTTATCCATAATTTGTTATTTGATTTGATATTAAAATAAGCCTTTGAAAACCTAAGGCTTATAAGCTATTTAAGAAGCTTTACACTATTTTACATTAGCTTACTGAGGCTTTTCATTTCATAAACTAGTTTCGACAGAAATAATATATAAGAAATGAAATTTAAAGTCACAAAGTTTACAGTCCTTATCCTGGCAGTCGCCTCCCTAATAATTACCTATAAGCAGCTTCAGGCAGAAGAGTTTATAAATAATGGGCTTAGGACTAATTGGCAAGCCACTGGCGACAGTATTATAATTGATAATTCACAAATTATTAATCCTGAAGGTCAGCTTTTATTAAACTTTAGCGCAAAGCCAAATGTACTGCACCCGATCAGCCAGGAGCAGCTAAAAAATGCTGAATCTTTACAAGATTTAATGCGAGCTTATCCCACGGCTTATATTGACGAATATCGAGAAGTGCGACTCGCCAACAATACTAAGGTTTGCAGGAGTAAAAGCGATCGTTTGAATAAAGATCAAAAACTTCTTATCCAAGCATTGCGAGCAAGCGATAAATTTAGCTTAGAGGTCGACTTTTTTAGTAAAGGCATACTGAGCAAAGAGCTAGAAGCTAAGAAAATGAACTTTGAAATTACCGTAATACCGGCAAGTGAGGCTAGGTATCCAGGTGGTGAAAAGGCCATGAATACTTTTTTACGTCAACAGTGTTTAAAGATGCAGGAAAAGTTTCACTTGGTGGAACTCACTGGTATCCAAATGGCATTTACCGTTAATGAAAAGGGCGAAGTTGAAAAGCCTCATTTGGAAGAATGTTCTTCTAAGGAGGAGCAAACCAATTTCTTGAAGAATGCTTTACTGCAAATGCCACAGTGGGCACCTGCTTTAGATGAGTTTGGGAAGGCCATGGGCCAAGAGTTTTATTTAGAGATTAATGGTTTTGATGGTTGTTAGGACTAAGTATTAATAGATAAGATTTTTAACACGTGCAATTAGCCTTGCCAATTGCTGGCTTTCTAGGTGTGGAAGCGTATCATTTTCGATTTCCCCATTTAACAGGCTATTATTAACAGCTTCTATTTCGTGGATATAGCCATGTCCGCGAAATTTAAGCTCAAAATCTTTGCTTGCACCTTCATTAAGGCGGAGGCTTATTTTTTCAGCGTGATGAAAACGTGAATGAATTTTAATGGAGCCTTTTGTCCCGTAAATAGTGGCCTCGGTAGGAGTTTGCGTTTCGAAACTAGACTCGAGTTGAGCCAAGGCGCCACTAGGAAACTTTAAAAGCATCTGACAATGACTGTCTACCCCAGTTTCACTGAAACGTGCAAAGGCTTTAACTTCACGGGGTTCTCCTAATACTAGGAGGCTGAGGTACAGTGGGTATAGACCAATATCCAATAAAGAACCACCTCCTAAGGCAGGGTCGAAAAGGCGTGAATGCGGGTCAAACCTTGGCTTAAAGCCAAAATCTGCTTTAAGAGAAATAATGTCACCGATAACATTTTGTTTTAATAAGCTCAGCAGTTTTTGGGTGGCTGGAATAAAACGTGTCCATAAACCCTCCATGATAAAGAGGTTTTTATGGATCGCCTCTTTTTGTAATTCCAGAACTTCTTCGGGATTGAGGCCCATAGGTTTTTCACAGAGTATGGCCTTGTTATATTGTAGAGCCAGGCTACTAAAAGTAAAATGTTGGCTATGCGGTAAGGCGATATAAACTATATCTACTTTAGGATCTTGCAGTAATTCCTCGTAAGAGCCGTACACCGTTTCGGCCGGATATTCTGATGCAAAGTTTTGCGCCTTAGCGAGAGAGCGAGAAGCCACGGCTTGCAGCTTTCCTGAATTGGATAAACCGAGGTCGGATGCAAATTTATGTGCGATTTTACCCAAGCCAATTATTCCCCAATTTACCTTTTTCTTCATTTTACAAAGGTGGCAATAGTGTTGCGATTAGTAAAATTGAGCAAAAAAATCGTGAGCTTCAAGTAGAAGTAGGTTAGCTCGCCTTAGGGATTGTAGCGGAAATACTTTGCGGCCTTGTGCGGCAAAGATTGCAGCGTAAAGCCCGACCCGGAGGGAAAGGCCCAAAAAGTCAGCAATTCGCTTAGCCCGATAGAGCCTTGCACAGCGCTAATTTTGCTAACTTTGAGCTATGGAATCAGACAAACAAAAAATAGCCGAAGGGATCCGGTTTTTAGCGGTGGCCTTGCCCTTGGTTTTTAGCGGACCAGCCTTATACGTGGGCCTTGGCATACCAGCTTCGCGCGATGGAAACTATTTATGGATGGGTATTAGTGTTTTGGTAATGTTGGTAGCCGTATTCTTTATGGTTAAAGGTATACGCCGGGTTTTAAGTGGCTTTTTTAACGATTAATCCCTCTCAAAAAGAGCAATGCTTTCGATATGGGCTGTATGTGGGAACTGATCGACCAAAGAGAATTTCTTTAATTTATAGCCAAAGTCTGCTAGCGCTGCCATGTCGCGCGCTTGAGTAGCAGGATTACAGCTAATATAGACCATCCTTTTAGCTTGCAGTCGCATTACTTTGCGTAGTGTTTTTGGGGCAATTCCTGCACGAGGTGGATCTAATGTGAGGGTATTAATTTTCCCTTGATACTCGGGGTGGTTTAAGAGAAAATGCCCCACATCAGAAGCGTGAAATTGTAAGTCGGAAAAACCATTCGCTTGGGCATTTAGTTTGGCATCTTCCACGGCCTGTTCGACTAACTCTACGCCAATAATTTTTGCTTTGGTGGCGCGTTGGGCCAATAGCTGGGTGATGGTTCCGGTACCCGAAAATAAGTCTAATACATAAGGTAAATCATCTATTTCCTCTTCAAAAACATAGTCGAGCGCTTTCTGGTAGAGCCTTTCGGCAGAAGCAGGATTAGTTTGAAAAAAGCTTTCAATGCTAATTTTAAAGTTAAGTCCAGAAATGGTTTCCTCGATATGATCTTGGCCCATTAGTATGCGGCGCTCTCCTTCGTGGGCATTGGGTCTATCGCCAATATCGTCGTTAATGGTATGGATTAAGCCACCGATGCGATCGCCAAACTCATCCTTAAAAAGTTTAGTAAATTCATCTGCATCGAAGCGTTCTAATTCGCTACTGGTGCTTAAAAAATTGATTAGTAATTTATCTTGGCTGTACGATTTTTTTACACCTAACATGCGGCAAAAACCACTGTGCAAACGACCATGCCAAGCACTAAAGCCTTTATCTTGAAAGTACTTTTCCAAGCGGGGCATAAAGTTTTCTACCTGCGCATCAAAAATTCCAGAATCACCTTTTAAGGAGCGTACAGCTAACCATTGGCCTCGTTTTTTAAAACCTAGGGCAAAGCCATCTACTAATTCATTGCCTTCTGCTACTACCGCAGCAAAGGAGTACTCCATTTTATTGCGGTAATGGAAGGAGCGGGGAGAGGGTAAATACGCGTCATATAGCTCTTCCACATTCTCAATTTTACCAATGCGGCGAAACAGTTCTAAGGTATTTTTTTCTTTGTATTGATACTGTAAATCTAGCGGTAAGTTAATATAAGGTGCCCCCGGAATCGGATGGTACTGTGCTTCTTGTTCCAAAGGACTTTTTTCTAAAACTGCCACCAAATTGGCTTCTGCATATTGCTTTTTAGCTTTGCTAATGCGCACCCTAACTTTTTGCCCAGGGATGGTGTTGGGAATAAATACGATGTATCGACCTTGCTCATTATCAATCTTAGCAATGCCTTTGCCTTCAAAGGCTAGATCGTCTATTGTTAATTCAACAATTTGATGTCGGTGGTAAAAGTGTCTTTGTGCCATAGAGCGCGCAAAATTACCTAATTTGCGCGCCGAAGACACATCTTAAATTAAATATCTCTCATGCAAGATTCTCAAGTTAAATCTACTTCTCAGTCTTTAATAGATTTAGAAAACAAACACGGCGCTCATAATTACCATCCTTTACCAGTTGTATTAGACAGCGGCGAGGGTGTTTATGTTTGGGACGTGGAAGGTAAGCGATACTACGATTTTTTATCTGCTTACTCTGCTGTTAATCAGGGCCATTGTCACCCAACTATTATAGGAGCTTTAAAAGAGCAGGCGGAAAAAATAACCCTAACCAGTCGTGCCTTTTATAACTCAAAGTTAGGAAGCTATAATCAGTATATGACCGAGTATTTCGGTTTTGATAAAATTCTCCCAATGAATACGGGAGCCGAAGCGGTAGAGACGGCAATTAAAATATGTCGCAAGTGGGCCCAGGAAACTAAGGGCTACCCAGAGGTAAGTACCAAAATAATAGTAGCAGAAGATAACTTTCACGGTCGTACAACCACTATTATATCCTTTTCCAATGACGAAGTAGCACGAGATGGATTTGGGCCTTATACTCCTGGTTTCGAGAAGATTCCTTATAACGATTTAGCCGCTTTAGAAAAGGCATTGCAGGATGATCATGTAGCGGGATTTTTAGTTGAGCCTATTCAAGGTGAAGCGGGGGTAGTTGTGCCGGATGCTGGTTATTTAAAGGCGGCCCGTGACTTATGTCATAAGCATGGTGTGGCTTTTATTGCCGATGAAATTCAAACGGGAATTGCCCGTACTGGCTCACTATTAGCAGTTTGTGGCGATTGTTCTTGCCAAGGAACTTGCGAGCGCCAAGAGAATACTTACGTAAGACCAGATATACTAATTTTAGGAAAAGCCCTTAGTGGTGGCGCCTATCCTGTTTCGGCTGTATTGGCTGACGATGCTATTATGCACGTTATTAAGCCAGGAACCCATGGTTCTACTTTTGGCGGTAATCCGCTGGGTGCCGCCGTGGCTATCGCCGCATTAGATGTTGTGAAAGACGAGAAATTGGCGCAAAATGCGCGTCGTTTGGGTGAGCTTTTTAGAGCTGAAATGAATAAGTATATTGAGAGCAGTAAAGTAGTGGTGAAAGTGCGCGGTAAGGGACTGCTAAATGCTATTGTTATTAACGATTCTCCGGAAAGTGATACGGCATGGAATATCTGTTTGCGCTTACGCGATAATGGACTGCTAGCGAAACCTACTCACGGTAATATAATTCGTTTTGCTCCGCCATTGGTTATGACGGAAGAGCAGTTAATGGATTGCGTTGCTATTATTACCAAAACATTGAACGAGTTTGAATAATTCTAGTTTCAATATTTAAATGGAGCGGCCTCTTTTAGGGGTCGCTTTTTTTTAGTCAAGCCAAGATGCGTAGCATTGCAATTAAGAAGAACCAAAGTAAGATTAACAAAAAGTTGAAAATTCTGCTATCTAGCCTAAAAGACAATTTACAGCCCTAAATCTTTAATTAAGTCACCCACGTTTTTTTCGGTATCCCGTAAAATCTGATTGCACATTTTTAAAAGATCGGCAGCCCGTTTCACTTTAGCACTAAGTTCATCTACCGATATTTCATCTTCCTGCAAGTCTTGCATTATTTCCTGCAATTCCTCAAAAGACTCGTCGTAGCTAATTTTTTTCTTCGTCATGATCAATTTTCTTTATTTCGGAAAGCACCTTACCTTTAAATAGGCTAGTTATTATTTCGTCACCGATTTTTAAGTCACGGGCATTTTTAATCGCTTTGCCATTTTTCCGGCTAATGCTATAACCCCGTTTCAGGGTATTTTTAGGTTCAACTAATTTAATGGCTTCTCCAATACGTTGAATACTATTGAGCTGCACCTTAAGGCGGTATTCTAATAATTGACTTAAAGTATTTTGAATTTCAGTTAATTTGGGCGCTTCTACGTTTTGCAACTTTTTAAGCGGTAATTGGCTGAGCCGCTGTTGGTATATTTTCAGAAGAGTTTCATTTTCGTTTAATTTATCAGCACTTAAACGAATTAAGGCGCCCGCGCTATGATGAATTAGCCCGCGTTTTTGCTGGATATTCGAGATCGGATATTTTCCTAAAATTTCTGAATAACGCTCAATGCGTACTTGTTGCAAGTTTACAGTTTGGCTCGCAGAGCGTTGTATGAAATTAAATATTTCCAACATCTGACTTTCAAAGCTTTGCATTTTATCAATTAAGTAGTCGGCTAGAGCAGTGGGAGTACTATGTGGGCTTTTTACAATCATATCTAAAATGCTAAGATCACTTTCATGACCAAGGCCACTTAATACAGGAATCTCCACCTGAGCCACCGCTTTACAAAGCGCAAGATCATTAAAGGCATCCAGATCTAATTTACTGCCTCCACCTCTTATAAAAGCTACCGCATCATAGCGCTTTATGTCTACTTTAGCTAGTGCTGCTATCAAGCTTTGAGGAGAATCGGGACCTTGTACTTTGGCTTCGAAATGGTCTATTTGAAATTTATAGCCTTGCTCATTACGGCGTAGATGCTGGGTGAAATCTTGCAAAGCTGCTGCTTGCGCCGAGGTGATAAGGGCTATGTGTTGTATTACCCTGCCTTCAAAAGTCTCTTTATTAAGGGAAAAGAGTCGTTCTGCTTTTAAGATTTCAATGTTTCTTTGTTTGCGTTTCTCTAACTCTCCTAAGGTATAACTAAGATCTACATCGCTAATGCGTAATTTCAAGCCGTAGATTTCATGAAATTCAATGCGACAGAGAAAAACAATTTCGCTACCCTCTTTTAGTAAAGCCTTATAGTTTTCCCCTAGTTTTATTTTTAGCTGGCTTAAACTGCTTGCCCAAATAATAGCTTGTACGGAAGCTTTTTTAACACCTTCAATTTCTTCAATTAACTCTAGGTAAGCATGACCAGCTTTGGAAACTGTGAATTGGGCAATTTCCGCTTTCACCCAAAAAAGGCGCTGCCCTAGCTCTCTTTCAATTAAACCTTGTAAGGCTTGATTTAATTTTAGGAGGCTGTAAACCTTAGGTTTGGAGCTTATGGTTTGGTCTTCCATACTAAATGCTAAGGTAAGAGGATTTTAAATTTAGAGGAGAATGTTGTTTGTCAATTATTTATCAAATTACCAAAGCAGATTCAAAAATTATAATACAATATCAACGGCTCATGTCTGCAAATAAGCGTAGTTTTGCGCCCTTTTGAGATAACCTAAAGTGTTTAGAATGAAAGAGTTTATTCGCCGTCAAAGTGCTAATGCTCGAAACGATATTTTTAGCGGATTAACCGTTGCCCTTGCTTTAGTTCCCGAAGCGGTGGCTTTTGCCTTTGTTGCAGGAGTGGATCCCTTAGTGGGCCTTTACGCGGCTTTTATGGTGGGTTTAATTACTACTATCTTTGGTGGGCGTCCGGGTATGATTAGCGGTGCCACTGGGGCTTTGGCAGTAGTTATGGTTTCTTTGGTTTCGGAGGGAAATGCGCTAGGAGCAGAAGGGGAAAATTTAGGTCTCTATTATCTTTTTGCAACGGTAATTCTTATGGGGCTCATCCAAATGCTTGTTGGTGCCCTAAAGTTAGGCAAGTTTGTACGTTTAATTCCCCATCCCGTTATGATGGGTTTTGTAAATGGTTTAGCTATAGTAATTTTCCTTTCTCAATTAGGGATGTTTAAAGAAACAGTAAATGGCGAAGCACAGTGGATTACCGGCACACCGCTTTATTGGATGATTGCCTTAGTTGCTCTTACTATGCTGATTATGCAGTTTTTACCTAAATTAAATAAGAAGCTGCCTGAGGCATTAATTGGCATTTTAGTGGTTTCCGCCATTGTAATTTTTGGAAATTTAGATGTAGCTACGGTAGGTAGTTTTATTCGTAATGGCGGAGGAACTGGCTTAGAAGGAGGTTTGCCATCTTTTCAATGGGCGATATTTGATAAGATTCCATTTAATATGGAGACTTTAGCTTTCATATTACCTTATTCTTTGATATTAGCTGCTATTGGTTTAATTGAGTCTTTAATGACTTTGAACTTAGTGGATGAGTTAACTGAAACGCGGGGTAGTTCAAATCGTGAGTGCCTAGCGCAAGGCGGTGCTAATATTGTTACTGGATTTTTTGGTGGAATGGGCGGTTGCGCAATGATTGGTCAATCTATTATCAACATTAAAGGTGGTGGCAGAACCCGTTTATCGGGAGTGGTGGCAGCATTAACCTTATTAGCTTTTATTCTGTTTGCTTCGCCTTTAATAGAAAAGGTACCCATTGCGGCATTAGTAGGCGTTATGTTTATGGTGGTGATAGGCACTTTTGCTTGGTCTAGCTTTCGCATTCTCAATAAAATTCCACTGAGCGACGCGGTAGTATTAATAGCGGTATCAGCTTTAACCGTAATCTTCGATCTAGCTTTGGCGGTATTAGCGGGAATCGTTCTCAGTGCCTTGGTATTTGCATGGGAAAGTGCTAAGAGAATTCGGGCTCGCAAACATTTATTAGAGGATGGAACTAAAGTTTACGAAATTTGGGGACCACTATTTTTTGGCAGCATTCAAGCATTTAAAGCTAAATTTGATCCTAATACAGATCCCGATACCGTAATTATCGACTTCATGGAATCGCGGGTTACAGATCACTCGGCTTTGGAGGCTTTAGACGGATTGGTTAAGAAATACCAATCGCTAGGAAAGGAAGTTCATATCCGCCACCTTAGTGAAGAGTGTCAGGATTTAATGGTAAAGGCCTCGCCTAATTTGGCAGGTGTAATTGAGAAAAGTATAGATGATCCGCGCTATCATGTTATGGCGCAAGCAATGCAATAATTATGGAACTCGGAAAACGTAATACCTTAATCGCCAAGCGCTATGCGCCGCAAGGCATGTATTTAGAAGACAACAAGGGCAATGAAGTGCTATTGCCAAATAGTCGCTTACCTAAAGGGCATAAGGTAGATGACGAGATGGAGGTTTTTGTTTACCGCGATTCGGAGGAGCGTTTAATTGCCAGTATGCAAATGCCGGTGGCAGAAGTAGGAGACTTCGCCGTATTAGAAGCAAAGCAGAATACCAAGTTCGGAACCTTTATGGATTGGGGTTTAGACAAACAAATATTGGTGCCTTTTAAGGAACAACATGATCCTATGACGGAGGGGCATTTTTATGGTGTTTATATCTATTTAGACCCTATCAGTGAGCGTTTAGTGGCATCTGCTCGACTAGAGCGTTTTGTTGAAAAAGAGCCCAAAGATTTAGAGATTGGGGCAGCGGCAAATCTGCTTTTAATCGAAAAGACCGAATTAGGCTTCTTAGTAATTGCCAACAATAAATACCGTGGCCAAATTTATCATAATGAGATTTTTTCACCTCTCCAGGTAGGTGATAAAATTATAGCCCATGTTCGCACCGTGCGGGAAGATGGTAAAGTAGATTTTATAGTTCAAGCAATGGGAGTACAAAATATAGAGGTAAATGCACAAAGAGTTTTAACTCGTTTGGAAAAAGATGGAGGTTTTCTCGCTTTAAACGATAAGAGCAGTCCCGGCGAAATAAAGGATAAACTTAGTATGAGTAAGAAGACCTTTAAAAAAGCCATTGGTACCCTCTATAAAAAGCGTCTTATTAGTATAGATGATAAAGGCCTTACTCTCATTAAGTAGTCTTTATTATATAAAAATATTAGCGGAAGCTATACTTATCTATCACTGCCACTTTTGCGCTAATTTTGATGCTTTCAAAAGGATGAAAAATGCAAAAGCAAGTAAAATATAATCTCCCCGCTCAATTAGTGGATATGGGCGGAATTCCCCTTAAACAGGCCATTCCCACCCAAAAATTGGGCTATTTTGATCCTTTTTTAGTTTTACATCATGCTAAAATGCAGGCCTATTCTGATCGACCAGTGCGAGGGCAGGGAATTGGTCCCCATCCGCATCGCGGCTTTAGTCCAGTAACCTTTGTGGTAGAAGGTGAAGTGCATCATCGTGACAGTTTTGGAAACAATCAAATTGCCAAAGCAGGTGAAGTGCAATGGCTAAATGCAGGGGCAGGTATTGTGCACAGTGAAAGACCTTCCGAATCTTTAGCCCAAGGAGATGGCGAGCAAGAAATCATCCAACTTTGGATTAATAGTCCTGCTAAAAATAAAATGGACATTCCCGCTTATTATCATCTGCCGAAGAGCGAGATGCATATTTTCACTTCCGTAGATAAGCAAATAGAAACCAGTTTAGTGGCAGGTGAATATTTGGCTAAGACAAGCAAAATAAAAGGTCAGATACCTATGTCTATTTTATGGTCAAAAGGCAGTAAAAATGCACAGGAAAGTTATCAGTTAAATCCAAATTTTTCCACGGCCCTTTATTTAATCAAAGGGAAAGTGCAGCTAAAAGGATATGGACCCATAGAAGCAGAAAGCTTTATTATTTTTGAAGATGGTGGCTCAGATTTGCAATTGAGTCTTTTAGAGGACAGCCAGTTTTTGATCCTTTCGGCGCAAGCCATAAATGAGAAGATTGAGCAATATGGCCCCTATGTAATGAATAATCAGACACAAATCTTGGAAGCAATGCGCGATTATCAGATGGGTAAAATGGGCATTTTGATAGAAGAAGATTAGAATTACTTATTTAAAACCCGCATCCGACTTTCGTTGAGCTGCTTTTTTAAATGACTAATAAATTGATAGCGCTGTTTAGCCGCAACCTCACTAATTAATGTAGACTTGCGCACCAAGCGATCGTACCAGTTGTAAGTCATTTCGTTTAATTGTGGGTGATCAGAAATAAGAGAATTGAAAGTAAGATGACCAATAAAAGAAATTCGCTTGCCATTTACCAGGGCCAAAGCACCATTATTAGATAGCTCAATATCGCTTTCATAAAGTGAGAAGTTGTGTTTTTCATGGTCCTCAGGAATGCGGTCAATAATTTTGCTACCCTTTTCAGCCTTCCGCTCTTGCCGATCTATTAAAGTATCTAAATCGGCGTATATATCTGTTAATACTTCTTGAGAGCGGATAAACCCTGAGTTAAAATAATATTCAATCTGCCTAAGCGTGCTATTTAAAGTTGTGGTAGTCCATAGTTCCGTAGAGGCAATTTTGCAATACTGAGCATAAATTTCTTTACCAAGTTCAATGAGGTCCTTACTGATTGTGTCTTTTTCTAATTGCTGACCCTGTAATTCCTCTACTTCCATTACCGCGTGCATCCAGTAATACATTTTGAATGCAGCCAAGGAGGGGAGGCTAAGATTTTGAAATATCGGAATGTCTAAACAAGAATAATAGAGTCGTCCCTTTTCTCCATGTTCTAACATTTTTAAGTTTTGCAATAAACTGTTTAAGTAAAGTTTAAAACTAGCGCTATTAGAATCTAATTGAGTAAAGCTAATTGTGGCATTTAGTTGATTGGGGTTTTTGAGGCTATCTAGCTGTATGTTAAAGTGTTCGGCGATCTTCATAGCTTCATCTAAGCTAAAAACCGTTTTACCACTAATACGCCTATAAGCACTATCCATACTCACTTCTAAAAGATCCGCTAAAATGGGAGCTAGAGATTGACCGCTCGGGAGGCTGTTACTAATTCGCTTTATCAGGCTTTCTTGATAGTTCATGGGCTAAACTTTTTGCAGATATCGCAAGATAAGTAAAAAGCATTCTTATTTATCGCAAATTTTAAAAGCTCAGCAGGACAAATCGCCAAGCAAAGATTAGGTAAAGGTTAAAGGGGAATACCAAAACGCATATTATGCGATAGACCTTGCAACAGGCTGAAACGGCCGTTTTACCAACTTATTATGCGTGCATAGTTTTGCTTCACAATCAAAAAGAAATTGTCATGAAAAAGTTAGTAATCTTATCGGTAATCTTAATTACCAGTTTATCGAGTAGAGTTGTCAAAGCTCAAAGCTCAGGCAGCCAATTAGAAAGTATTGCCATAGTTAGCATAGACACCCGCGGTTTAAGCTTAGACAATACAGCTTTAGGAAATCTAGTTCGTTTAGAATTAGAGAAAGTTCAGAAGTATGAGGTTTTAGATAAGTACGATGTTGCTAATAAATTAAAAGAACGAAATATCAATCCCAACGAAGCTTTCGGAAAATCGCAATTAGTAACAGTAGGAAGACAAATAGGGGCAGACTTTATGCTTTCTGGGTCGGTTGAGACCTATGGGAACAAAATAATCTATATCCTGAGACTCATAGATGTTGAGAAAGACAAGATTGTAAAGTCTGACGTTAAGGAATACGTTTTTGATGAGGAGTATATTCAAATTATGACGCGTCTTTCCATCGCGAGCCTTTTAGGCTTAGAGCTCAATACGGAGCTTGCTGCCAAACTAAAAAGTGTTGAAACTCCAGTGGTATCCGATGGTCAAAAAGTTAAACTAAGTGGACCTCGTTTTGGAATGCAGTTTTACTCGGGAGAGTTAGCGGAACGTTTAATGGCTCCAGAATCTGAAGGAGGCTTCAATTCTAGCCCTTATGCAACTGTTTTTGCTTATCAACATGAGTTTCAATATGTCAGCTCCGGAGATTTTCAAGTTTTATTAGAGTCAATTATAGCGGTTAATGGCATCGAAACATCTTACGTTTCCCCAAGTTTGACCTTATTAAATGGCTTTCGATACAAAGGCTGGGATTTTGGTTTCGGGCCCGTATTTCGATTAACCAAAACGGCCGAAGGCTATTATGACTTAAATGGAAAGTGGAAGCTTAATACCGGAGATTGGGAATCGGAGCTATTTGAAATGAAAACCACGGTAGATAGACGTGGCGATTTAAACTTAAGTACTGGACTATTAGTGGCAATAGGAAAAAACTTTCGCAGCGGTCACATCAACCTCCCGGTTAATTTTTATTACTCGCACGTTCCCTCAATAGATTCTCATGTATATGGCTTCATGTTAGGCTTTAATATCGCTCGCTCTAAATAGAAATTCGGCAGAAACCTGATCGCTGCTTAGTGTAAAATCCCTTATTGTCTTTACGACTTTGGGGGATTTTTTTATGCGAAATATCTTTAGAGAAAAGGCTTAATAGCGAGTACCTTATTTTAACAGATCAGTTCTGAATGGCAGATTCCCAATAAGTTATTTTCAATTTGTTGAGACTGCTTAATTTTAGCCAACCTAGTTTACTATCATTGCCATTAATTTTACGAAAGAGCAGGTAACTCTTTTCTTCAGAAACCCAAAAACCTTGATGAATGTGCTTAAAGCTTTCATCGAAATGATCCATCGAATCATTTCTTTGGAGCAGCATTACGCTATCATTAGACCACTGCTGTATTCCGGGGCTAGCATTCATTTCGAACCTAGGAGAACTGGTAAAAGGAGAAGGGTATAAGGACTCTACTGGCTTGGAGCTTGAAAAGTCACTAAAGGTGTTAAAGATTGCAGTATAGGAAGTATCCTTAACCTGTTTGATACCTCTTTTTATTGTGTCGGCTTGACTGCTTACTGCAATTTCAAAGTAGGAGCTTAAGGGTACTAATTGAACCATAAGTCGAGAATTTCCGCCATTACTATAGTAGTAATCACTAATCAGCAGAAAGTCGGGAGTTTTATCTTTATCTACGTCAATTCGCACAGAATCAATATAATTGCGCGCCTGCCATAGGTAATTATTGTCACTACTATCGCTTATAATTATATTCGGACCAAGCTGTCCAAATCTAAAGAGAGATTCTCCGGAATCCTCATTATTGAGAGGTTTAGAATTTTGGTCTTTGGTACATTGATTGAAACCAAAAATTCCTATTATGATTAGAGCAATACCTTGGAAAAACTTCATGAAGTGACAGGTTTAAACCAGAGTCAATGTAGTGAAATTTCTAATTGCCATAACTTTTAAGAGCTCTTTTCACTTTTTTGCTTGGAGCAAATCTTTAAGAATCAATTCGGCATGCACTCGGGAATTCTCGATAAACCACTTGTTGGTTTGCATGCCCCCGCAAATTACTCCCGCTAAGTAGAGCCCTGCTACATTGCTTTCCATGGTTTCACTATTGTAGATGGGTTTTTTTATGGCATCATCACTAAACTCTAATCCTAATTTCTTTAACAATTTATAATCTGGCTTATAGCCTGTTAAGGCTAGCACAGCATCATTAGCAATTTTAAATTCTTTGCCATTTTGCATTATGCAAAGATGCTTTTCTTGAATTTCAGTGCATTCACTTTCAAAATAGGCTTGGATTGAACCTTCTTTTATTCGGTTTAAGATATCGGGACGCACCCAGTATTTCACCCTTTCGGAAATAGCATTTTCTCTAATAACCATGGTAACAGATTTGGCCCCTTTTCGCCAGAGCTCTAGGGCCGCATCTACCGCCGAGTTGGCCGCTCCAATTACTGCCACCTTTTGATTAAAATAAGGATGAGGATCCTGATAATAATGCTTGACTTTGTTAAGTTCTTCACCGGGAATATTAAGCAGCTTGGCATAATCGTAGAAACCAGTGGCAATGATTAAATTTTTACTGGTATAAGTCTCGCCAGTGCTTTTTACTTCAAAGTTATCCTTCCTTTTGTCTAAGCCTATTACTTTTTCTTTCAGCCTCATATTTAGCTGATAATTCATGCTAACTCTGCGATAATATTCTAAGGCTTCAGAGCGATTCGGCTTCACATTTTGGGAAATAAAAGGAATCCCACCAATCTCGATTTTATCGGCAGTTGAAAAGAAGGACATGCTGTGTGGGTAGTTATAAATGCTATTTACCAAATAGCCTTTCTCAATGATTAAGTATTTTAAACCTGCTTTTTGGGCTTCAATTCCACAAGCTAAACCGATTGGTCCAGCACCAATAATTATTAGATCAAACATATTTCAAAGGTCTTAAGAAAAATAAGGGTGCACAAGCACTATTGTTTAGTACTAACTGTGCCTAAGGTTACTTTAAAATCGAAGAATAAATCTCAAATTTGAGCAAATTTGAAGCATGAAACATCTTAAATACAAAACTCTATTCATTTTGGTCTTGGTTGTGGCAGGACTCAGTAATTGTTCAAATTCTGCGCAAGGTGATGCGAAGCAAAATGAGAAGGAGATAAAACAAGCAAAAGCCTTTCTTGCCAATAACTGTCTCTCTTGCCATAGCCCAAGTGCAAAATCAGAAGAAAGATTGGGCCCACCGCTTTTTGCTGTGCGTAAACACTATTTAAAGGATCACCCTGAGAAGGAAGCCTTTGTATCTGCTATTCTAGGCTTTATAAATGAAACTAATAGTGAGAAGGCTAAAATGAAGCATGCAGTAGAAAAGTTTGGCTTAATGCCCCAAATGGCTTTTCCAGAAAATGAGTTGAAAAATGCACTTACTTATTTGTTTGAAAATGAACCTGCCAAACCACATCACACTAAAAAGGCGGAAGGGCCCAATAAAAGAAAAGATCAAGCATTAGAACAAGGTGTTTCGATGGCCATGCAGACCAAAAAAGCACTCGGAAAAAATTTAATGAATGCATTGGCAGTTGGTGGGAGTGCTTATGCGGTCGACTTTTGTAATTTAAATGCTCTAGCCATTACGGATAGTATGGAGCAATTGCTTGTCGCTGATATCAAACGAGTAAGTGATTTACAGCGAAATCCCCAAAATGAAGCGTCACCAGAGGAATTATTGTTTATTAATAAGTTTAAAGAAAGCTTAGCTAAAGGAGAAAATCTCCTGGGAGAGATACAGGAAACGAAAGAAGGCTGGCGAGTGTTTTATCCGATTCTCACCAACCAGATGTGTTTACAATGTCATGGCAGCAAATTGAATGATATTAATGTAAAAACACTTAATGAAATTTCGGCTAAGTACCCTCAAGACCTGGCAACAGGCTATAATCTGAATGAGCTTAGAGGAGTTTGGGTTGTTGATTTACCTAAAGAGATTAGGGATTAAAAAACCTGTAAGTATTATTAGACGAATGCTTACAAGCGATTCGCACTTTGCGTATGGTAGATTTCACCCTTAAGATGCTTAAGCATGTATGATAAGTCCATTGGGCTAAGTACTTTTGTTACTTAAGATTATCTGCTTGAGCAGAAGCCGTATTTTATAGATATCGACCTTCTTTAGCAGTTGAGCCATAACCTATTGTAGCCGCATCGTAAATTAAGCTTGTTGTAGTAATATTTTGAAATGACAGATTATTTGTTGAAGCCAGGCAGAGATATGATGTATCGCATCGATACAGAGGGTTGTTTTCTCTACGTTAATCAAGCTTTGGCAAATTACTTTGGGTCGGAGGCGCGCCAATTAGTGGGGCAGAGTTATTTGACTTTGGTGGCAAATAGCCATCGTTCCAAAGTTCAAGAGTTTTACCGCAGCCAGATGCACTCTAAACAAACTTCTACCTATTTAGAGTTTCCCTTAGAAGGAAGAGAACAATGGTTAGGACAAACCGTAGAATTGATCCTAGACTCCAATGGAGATGTGGTTGAGCTTATTGGGATAATACAAGACATAACAGATGCCAAAAAGGCTAAGGACGATCTAGATCAGAGTGATACCCGTCTTAATTCTCTGATTCAAAATATGGATGTAGCCATCCTTATGGAGGATGAAAATCGCAGAGTAAAGTATGTGAATCAAGTATTTTGCGAGCTGTTTAAATTACCAGTTGCAGCGGAGCAGTTGATAGGAACAGATTGCTCGCAAGCGGCTGAACAGTCTAAGGACCTTTTTAAAAATCCAGATGAATTTGTTAAAAGAGTAGAAACGATTCTTGAAAACCGTAATAAGATAAGTAGTGAGCAACTTTTCTTGGTAGATGAGCGAGTTTTCGAGCGAGATTATGTGCCAATCTATATTAAGGATACCTACCGGGGCCATATATGGTATTACCGCGATGTAACCATGCAGAGCCTAGCCAATATGGCAATAAAGGAGAGTGAAAGGAAGTACCGGGAGATTATCGAAAATATCGACTTAGGCTTAATGGAGGTGGATAATCATCAAAAAATTGTTTGGGCCAATCAACCATTTTTAAGCAGTATGGGCTATCAATTATCCGAGATTGTGGGTAAGAATGCTGTTTCTTGCTTTATTAGAGAGGAAGAATTGTCTAAAACAACCACTAAGCTTGACGCAATTCAAGAAGAGCGACTGGAAGGGGAATCGGGCGTGTACGAATTAAAATTGAAGAATAAGTTAAATGAAGATGTTTGGATGCTAATTTCGGGTACTCCAATATTTAATGAAAATCACCAGGTAAAAGGTACTTTAGGAATCCACCACAACATCACAAATATTAAAAAGCTTCAATTTCAAACGGAATACCGAGCCAAGCTGCAAGGAATCTTACTGGAACTATCTAATCAAATTATAGATCTGGAAGCTGCCAAGGAGGACGAAATTATTAATGGAGCCTTGAGGAAAATTGGCAACTTCGTGCGGGCCGATCGAAGCTATATTTTTGACTATGATTTTGAGAACTACCTCTCTAGTAATACCTATGAATATTGTGCGGAAGGAATAAGTCCTGAAATTGAGAACTTACAAGGCGTTCCTATTGACGCTTTAGGGGATTGGTTAGATTTTCATAGGGCGGGGAAAGCCATGATTTATGAAAATGTTCAAGAGTTACCCGTGGATAGCTCGATTCGTCAAATTTTAGAGCCACAAGGAATCAAGTCACTTATTACTGTTCCCATTATTTTAGGTAAATCTCCCATTGGCTTTATAGGTTTTGACTCTGTTAAGCATTACAAGTCTTGGAGTGAGACGGAAGTAGAGTTACTCAGCTTTTTAGCCCAATTATTGGCCAATCATTATTCAAGGAAACTATTTGAGTTAAAATTGGCGGATAGTGAAGCAAAGTTGCGCAGTATTTTAGGGAATGCAATGGACGCTATTATTACCATTAATGAAAAGGGCTTAGTAGAAGATTGGAATTTACAGGCGGAAAATACTTTTGGTTTCTCTGCGGAAGAGGCAATAGGAGTAGATCTTTCAAAGCTAATTATCCCAGAGAAATATCGTTCGGCCCATCACGCAGGCATGAAGCACTTTTTTGATACGGGAGAAGGTCCCGTATTGAACCAAAGGATAGAGTTGGTAGGGAAAGCTAAAAATAAGGATCATTTCCCCATCGAACTAAGTATTATTCCGATTCAACTAAAAAACCGATTTATTTTTTCGGCATTTCTGAGGGATATTACACAAAGGAAAAAAGCGGAAGACGATATGAGCATAGCTTTAGAACAATCTAACGAATTGGCTCGAATGAAATCGCGCTTAATGTCTATGGCTTCGCATGAGTTTAGAACGCCATTAACTACTATAAAGGCGAATGCTGAAATGCTGGAACATTGGTCCAAATCTTTAGAAGATGATCAAGTAAAAAAGGCCGATCGTTACATTGGGCGTATGTTAGGCGAAGTAGATCGTCTAAATAATATTATGAACGATATGCTGGTAATTGGGCGTTTAGAGTCGGGCAAAACGAAAGTACAACGCCGGATGACTGACCTTGTCCATCTATGTTCAGATATTATTGATAAGAGCTTTTCTAACGAAAGTGATGGACGCAAGGTAAAGCTGAAAATTTCAGGTTCACCTTATTTTGCACCCGTGGATATCAATATTGTTGAGCATATTTTAAACAACTTAATTTCAAATGCGCTAAAGTATTCCCCTGGCTGCCAGTCGCCTGAAATTTTAATTAACTTTAAAAGTACTAGTAAAATTAGACTGAGTATAAAAGACTTTGGCTTGGGAATAGCGGAGGAAGATATTAATAGTATTTTTAATGCTTTTTATCGAGCGGAAAATACGAGACAGATAAAAGGAACCGGTATGGGCTTGGCAATTGTAAAGCAGTTTGCAGACATCCATAAAATAGATATAAAGGTTTTTAGCGCTGTAGATGTGGGCTCTGAATTTGTTTTAGAAATTGATAGGGAATAAATGGATAGCAGATTAAAGATTTTAGTGGTAGAAGATGAACCTAGCATTGCCGAGAGTCTTTCTGATATTCTCGAATTGCTAGGGCATGAAGTTTTAAGTGTGGCTGAAAGTGGAGAAGAGGCTATTCTCCAGCTCTGTGAAGAAGAGCCGCAATTAATTTTACTCGACATTCAGCTAAAGGGTAAGATGGATGGAATTGAAGTTGCGAAACTGATTAAGGACAAATACAATATTCCTTTTATTTTCACCACTGCATTTGCTGATTCTGATACCATCCAGCGAGCAATTAAAGAAGGTCCATTTGGCTACATTGTGAAGCCCTACGGAATTAAAGACATAACTGTTGCGATAGAGGTTGCTATGGCCAATTCTCGCTTACTTAAAACCATTAATAAGGAAGAGGGTCTTGCTCCCATGATTGTAAATAATCAACTATATGTTAAGATCGAAGGTATTTTAACCAAAGTTGATCAGAATGATATTCTTTACATAGAGGCGAAAGGGGATTATGTATTAATAAGAACTAGCGAGCAAAATCATATCGTTTATAGTAGTTTGAAAAAAGTCTCTGAGAAACTTGAAGCATTTAACTTTCAGCAAGTTCACCGCAGTTTTATTGTAAACCTAAATGCCATTGATGCAATTAATGAATCTAGCCTAATGGTTGATAGAAAGGAGCTTCCCGTTAGTAGATCTTTTCGAACGGAACTGCTTAAAAGAATTAATACTTTATAAATTAGCTTTCAAGACGGCAAGTCTTAAATCCATTCGTCGACAAATTCTGTCATTCCATAGCGTTCTTCTGTTCACTAATCGAATATTTCATTTTCCGATTGCCTCCGCATGTACATTTGCTTCATAATTATTACCCAAAATTGTTATGAACAGATTAGAAGACCTCAAAAATAAGCGTTGCGCTTTTGCTGTGGTAGGCTTAAATCAAAATGGAATGCGAATAGCCTTGTCAGTTGCAAAAAACTTTTCAGTGAAGCTAATGGACAAAAATATAAACCCAAATATTTTAGCGGAAGAGTTTTTAGAGAGCCGCGGACTGGCGATGAATTCTAATCAGAGCATAGCTGCCAATCTTAAAATTGCCAAAACATTAACAGATCTTCGCTCTGCTGGAGTTTATTATTTAAATGCCTTAAGCACTTCGCTAGTAGATTGGGCCGAAATTAAAGCAGCGGCCGCTCAAGTAGGTTCTGTTCTAAAGCCAGGTGACTGGGTAATTTTTGGAGAAGACATTGATCCTGATTTGGCTGAGGTAGTTCTTTTGGGTATCCTTGAAACAAAAAGTGGGATAAAAGTCGGGCAGGGTTTTGAAATAGCTTTCTCCCCTAAATTATTAAGTCACAGAAACTTCGCTAATTTGGGTAATGAGATGAAAATGAGTCATAACCTCATTATCAATCAAGTAGAAGAAATATTAGGTCATAAGCATCAAGATGAATTTAAGTCTAATCAAATAAATTATTTGGACGAGGAAAAGGAGTTGAATAGAATTCATTCGAAAATTAAGGAGCTATGGGTTCCTATGCTCAACGAGATGGATTCTAATACCTTTAAAGACTTCGTTGAGCATACCGTAAATAAGAGCTTCTTAGATGTGTATAGCCACTTGCGCTTTAGCAATGAGATTAAGGTAAATTATTACCGCTTCTTTAAAATTGCGAAATCTTTAGGTCTTAAACATTCGATACAAACTGTAAGTCAAAAAACGATTTTACCCACAGCGGTATAAAAATTCTCAAGGAGGATGGGAGGTTAGAGGATAGGTTGGTACCTATCAAATAAAAACGCTCCGAAATTTTTATTTCGGAGCGTTTTTTCATTTAACAAAGAAATTACTAATCCTTAGGATCTTCTTCTTCCTTCTTTTCTTTCTTTTTAGCTTTCTTTTGCACGGCAACATCAATCTTGCTATCATCACCTTCACCATTTAGCTTAATCAGAATTTTATCCCCTTCCTCAATGGCAGAGTTTATAATCTGTTCCGCTAAGGGATCTTCTACATATTTCTGTATGGCTCTGTTTAAGGGACGTGCGCCGTATTTTTCATCAAAACCTTTATCAGCAATGTATAATTTTGCATCATCCGTCATCTCTACTTCATAGCCCAGTTCATTAATCCGAACATATAACTTACGAAGCTCGATGTCTATAATTTTAACGATATTATCCTTACTGAGGGTATTGAATAAAATCACATCATCGATTCGGTTTAAGAATTCAGGTGCAAAAGCTCTTTTTAGAGCGGTTTGAATTACGCCCTTTTCTAGTTCACCTTTTCCCTTAGCGCGAGAAGCGGTGCCAAAGCCAACACCAGTACCAAAGTCTTTTAATTTCGTGGTACCAATATTAGAGGTCATAATTATGATAGTATTTTTAAAATCTACTTTCCGACCTAGGCTATCGGTCATATGACCATCATCTAAGGCCTGTAAAAGTAAATTG